>NZ_JBWJZE010000009.1:0-343650 GCF_056429085.1 Bradyrhizobium sp. CFUWI | reverse complement strand
CGCGGGGCTTTTGCAGAATGCCGCTGGCGAGGATGGTGGCGCCGAGCGAGGGCTCCGGCACGGGCGAGGGCGTCGGCAGCGTCGTGGCCGGGGCTGCGGCGAAGGTGGCACTGGCCGCCATGGCCGGGGCCTGCTGCTCCATCACCTCGGCGGCGGCCTCCGCGATGGCATCGGTGAGGCGTGCAAGCGAGTCCATCGCGATCGGCGCGTCGGCGGGCTCTTCGACCACGGGAGCGACGACCGGCTGAGGCGCAATCGGCTCGGGCAGCTCGGCGGCGACGGGCGCTGCGGTCTCCGCGAGCCTCGGCTCCGGAACGGCCGCCTCCATCTCGGCCGCTGCGATGATCTCGTCGAACTCCGGATCGGGCGCGGCCATCTCCAGCGCGATGGCCTCGAGCACGGCGTCGTCCTCGGCCTGCGCGGCCGCGTCGAGCGCGAATGCGTCAGCGGCCTCCGCGACGGCGTCAGCGGCCGGCGCTTCAAACGAAACGTCGTCACGCGCTGCATCCTCGGGCGCGCTAGTCTCAGGCGCGACTTGGTCGAGCGCGATGTCTTGAACGGCGATCCGGCTTTCGACGGCCATCTGACTTTCGGCCGGCCTCTCCGGCGCGGCGGCCTCGAGTGCCGGCTCCGAAGCGGCAAACGCTTCGGCAACGCCGGCCGTTGCCATGGCCGCTTCCGGCTCGGCTGCGGCGTCCTGCGGCGGCTCCGTAAACGCCACGGGTGCTTTGCCGGCCATCGCCTCCGGCGCGGTCTCGACAGGCGCTTCGGCGACGGATGACGGCGCCTCCTGCGCCGGAGCCGGAGCCGCCGCCTGCTTCGTTGCGCCACCCTCGGTCTGCTCGACCCGGTCCTTCAGCAGATCGAACGCGATCCGGAGCTCGACACGGGGATCAATGGCCTGGGCCTGACCGCAGGCGGCCTCGATCGAGGCGAGCTGCGAATCAATGAGGTCGCAGATGCGCCCGTCGGCGCCGATCTCGCGCCAGCGCCAAGAGATCTCCTTGATGATGCGCACCCCGCGCGGAATCGGCGCGAGGCTCGCCTCGATCGCGGCGGGGTCGAACGCGGCAAGCGCAATGGTCTCGGCCTCGCGGATCGCGCGGCGGATCTCGACCAGTGCCTCGGGCAGGCGGTCCTCGACGACGGCTTGCCGCTGCGCTGCAAGGGTTTCCTCGATCTTCGCGACCGCGTCGAGCACCATGCGCGTGTCGGCATTGCGGTTGCGCTTGGCGTATTCGCCAAGGAACCAGCGGCCGCGCGCCGTCTCCATGAAGGCTTCGCGGATCGCGTCGTAATCCTGCTCGTTCGGCTCGGCCGCGCGGGCAGACATGGGCGAGAGGGCGAATGCTTCGTTGGCCATGACGATCTCGTCGCGCAAATCACTACGCGTTACTGTAACGATCACCACGATATCGACCGAATCGCAATTGGTTTGATGCAGTCCGAATCACAAATCCCCATCGCGGCATCGAGGAAGCGGCGATTCGCCGTCAGCCTCGCCCTGTTCTATTCGGCCGTGTTCGCGGTCTCGGGCACGCATCTGCCGTTCTTTCCGGTATGGCTGAAGGCGATTGGCATCGACGCGGCCTGGATCGGGCTGATCAACGCGCTGCCGGCGATCACCCGCTTCACCACGTTGCCGCAAGTGACCGCCTTTGCCGAGAAGCGACAGGCGATCCGCGCGGCCATGATGGTGTCGGTGCTGGCGACCGCGATCGGCTTTACGGCGGTCGGCCTGCAGCAGCAGCCGCTGGCGCTGTTCCTGATCTACGCGCTGACCTGCATGATGTGGACGCCGACGATGCCGTTGACCGATGCCTATGCGCTGCGCGGCGTCGCGCGCTACGAGCTCGATTACGGACCCTTGCGGCTGTGGGGCTCGGCGGCGTTCGCCGCCGGCTCGCTCGCCTGCGGCTATCTCATCGACAGCATCGCCGCGCGCGACCTGATCTGGATCATCGTCGCGTGGGCCGTCGTTGCGGTCGCAGCCAGCCTCATGCTTCAGCCGCTCGACGATCTCAGGCGCAAGACGACGGAGAGGCATGCCGGCAAGGCGCTGCTGCGCGACGCCGGCTTCTGGGCGATCATCGTCTCGGCCGCGCTGATTCAGGGCAGCCACGTCGCCTATTACACGTTCTCGGCCATCAACTGGCAGCTCCATGGGATCAGTGGGCTGACCATCGCGGGGCTGTGGACGCTGGGCGTGATCGCGGAGATCGTCGTGTTCGCGCTGTCGCCGCGCTTCTCGCTGCATCCCTCCACCATGATCGCGATCGGCGGCTTAAGCGCCGTAGTGCGCTGGATCGTCACCGCGAACGAGCCGCCGCTGGCGCTGCTCGCGATCGTCCAGCTTGGCCACGGCTTCACGTTCGGCATGACCATCGTCGGCACGATGAATCTCCTGGTGCAGCGCGTGCCGCCGCATCAGATCGCGCGAGGGCAGGGCTATTACGCCGCCTGCAACGGCCTCTTGGGCGCCACCACCTCGATCGCGTCAGGCGCGATCTACGCCCGCATCGGCGACGGCCTGTACTACGTCATGGCGGCGATGGCCGCCGGCGGCGCGCTCCTGATCTGGTCGGCGCGGCACCGGCTCATGGCTCAGCCCCAGAGCGAGGCGTCCGGGGGATAGACCAGGCTGTCGTCGTAACGCAGCCCGTGGTCGCGGTCGCGTGCCAGCAACAACGGGCCGTCGAGATCGACGAAACGCGCCTGCGGCGTCACCAGCATGGCCGGGGCCATCGACAGCGATGTCGCGACCATGCAGCCGATCATGATCTCGAAGCCGAGCGCCTGCGCCGCATCGGCCATCGCGAGCGCCTCGGTGAGGCCGCCGGTCTTGTCGAGCTTGATGTTCACGGCGTCGTAGCGGTCGCGCAAGGGAGCAAGCGAGGAGCGGTCATGCACGCTCTCGTCGGCGCAGACCGCGAGCGGCCGCCTGATCCGCGCCAACGCCTCGTCCCTGCTCGCCGGCAGCGGCTGCTCCACCAGGGTGACGCCGACGGCGGCGCAGGCGGCGAGGTTGGCTTCCAGCTTGGCTTCGGTCCAGGCCTCGTTGGCATCGACGATCAGCTCGGATTCGGGCGCGGCCTTGCGCACCGCCGCGATCCGCTCCGGATCGCCGTCGCCGCCGAGCTTGATCTTGAGCAGCGGCCGGTGCGCCGCCTTGGCGGTCGCGGCGGCCATGGCCTCGGGGGTCCCTAACGAGATCGTGTAGGCGGTGGTGCGCTCGCCCGGCACCGGGCGCCCGAGCAGGTTCCAGGCGCGCAAGCCGGCCGCCTTGGCCTCGAGGTCGATCAGGGCGCAATCCAGGGCGTTGCG
Organism: Bradyrhizobium sp. CFUWI; assembly: GCF_056429085.1. NCBI lineage: Bacteria > Pseudomonadati > Pseudomonadota > Alphaproteobacteria > Hyphomicrobiales > Nitrobacteraceae > Bradyrhizobium > Bradyrhizobium sp. CFUWI. The sequence goes on along the minus strand of NZ_JBWJZE010000009.1, from coordinate 340,326 downwards.
GGCCGCACCGGGGGCCATGGCGGCCTGGAGGGCCTGCCGCGAGATACCGTCGGCGAACGCCTCCTGCATGGCCTGAATGGCCGCCAGCGTCGCCTCCGGCGTCTCGCCATAGCGGGGATAGGGCACACACTCGCCGCGGCCGGTCACCCCGTCCCGGCTGACCTCCACCATGACGGTCACGGCCTCGGTCTTGGCTCCGCGGCTGATGGTAAAACTGCCCGCGATCGGGAAGCGCTCGATTCGCGCCGCCAGGGACGCAAATTTCATGGAAGTCATTTTGAACTCTGGCGAAATCTGAACCTGCTAGTTACCTCTAGCAACTAACATTAACCACTTGGGGATACCTTCTCTGGGTAAGGGCGCGTGCGCAACTCTCTGATTTTCTCCGCCCCGGTACGGGAGCGGACATCTTGAACAGCGATCCGAAGCTGGAACGGATTGCCAAGGGCAACGCGCTGGCACTTTGCGCCACTGGGACCTGGACCGCGAGCTTCGCGCCGGTGCTGGAACGGATAGTGGCCGACGCCGAGAAGCTCGCCGGCAGCCCCCAAAGCATCTTCATCGACGTCTCCGAAGTCGCCAAGCTCGACACGTTCGGGGCCTGGCTGATCGAGCGGCTGCGTCGCAGCCTGACCCAGGGCGCCGTCGAGGCGCAGATCGCGGGGCTGTCCGCCAATTATTCCAGCCTCGTCGACGAGGTTCGGCGGGTCAGGGCGGGGGCCGTGGTCGACAGCAGTCCGATCACCATCGCCGGCATGCTGGAGCAGATCGGCCGGACCGTGGCCGGCGTCGGCGGGACGGTCGCGGGCCTCGTCGACATGCTCGGTGCCGTGCTCGCGGCATGGTTTCGCGTTCTCATCCATCCGCGCTCGTTCCGCCTGACCTCGACCGTGCACCACATGGAGCAGGTCTGCTGGCGCGCGGTGCCGATCATCGTGCTGATCACCTTCCTGATCGGCTGCATCATCGCCCAGCAGGGCATCTTCCATTTCCGGCGGTTCGGCGCCGACATCTTCGTGGTCGACATGCTCGGCGTGCTGGTGCTGCGCGAGATCGGCGTATTGCTGGTCGCGATCATGGTCGCGGGCCGCTCGGGCAGCGCCTACACCGCCGAGCTCGGCTCGATGAAGATGCGCGAGGAGATCGACGCGCTGCGCACCATGGGCTTCGATCCGATCGAGGTGCTGGTGCTGCCGCGCATGATGGCGCTGGTGCTGGCGCTGCCGATCCTGGCCTTCCTCGGCGCCATGGCCGCGCTCTATGGCGGCGGGCTCGTGGCCTGGCTCTACGGTGGCGTCGAGCCCGAGGCTTTCCTGCTGCGGCTGCGCGACGCCATCTCGATCGATCATTTCATCGTCGGCATCGTGAAGGCCCCGGTCATGGCCGCCGTGATCGGCATCGTCGCCTGCGTCGAAGGGCTTGCCGTGCAGGGCAGCGCGGAATCGCTGGGCCAGCACACCACGGCCTCGGTGGTGAAGGGCATCTTCTTCGTCATCGTGATGGACGGCGTGTTCGCCATCTTCTTCGCCTCGATCGGGATGTGACGATGGTCGGCGAAATCCAGGATCCCATCATCCGCGTCCGCGGCATCACCGTGCAGTTCGGCGAAACGCGCGTGCTCGACGGCCTCAACCTCGACGTCAAGCGCGGCGAGATCCTCGGCTTCGTCGGCCCGTCGGGCGCGGGCAAGTCGGTGCTGACGCGCACCATCATCGGCCTGGTGCCGAAGGTCGCAGGCTCGATCGAGGTGTTTGGTGTCGACCTCGATTCCTCCAGCACCTCGCAGCGGCGCAGCGTCGAGCGGCGCTGGGGCGTGCTATTCCAGCAGGGCGCGCTGTTCTCCTCGCTGACCGTGCGGCAGAACATCCAGTTTCCGATGCGCGAATATTTGCGGGTCTCGCAGCGGCTGATGGACGAGATCACCATGGCCAAGCTCGCCATGGTCGGCCTCAAGCCGGAAGTGGCCGAGCGCTTTCCCTCCGAGCTCTCCGGCGGCATGATCAAGCGCGTGGCGCTGGCCCGGGCGCTGTCGCTCGATCCGGACCTCGTCTTCCTGGACGAGCCGACCTCGGGCCTCGATCCCATCGGCGCCGGCGACTTCGACGAGCTGGTCCGGACGCTCCAACGCACTTTGGGGCTGACGGTTTTCATGGTAACCCACGATCTCGACAGCCTTTACACAGCATGTGACCGCATCGCCGTTTTAGGGAACGGTAAGATCATTGCGGCAGGGTCGATCGCCGACATGCAGGCCTCGCAGCATCCCTGGTTGAGGCAGTATTTCCATGGCAAGCGCGCCCGCGCGGTCATGACTTGAGTAGCTGGGATGAGTAGCCGGAGCACCTGATGGAAACGCGGGCGAACTACGTCTTGATCGGGTCGTTCACGCTGGCGGTGATCGCCGCGGCGATCGGCTTCGTGCTGTGGTTTCAGTCGCTGCACACCACCAAGCAGCGCAGCCCCCTGCGCGTCGTGTTCGAGGGCCCGGCGGCGGGCCTGCGCAACGGCGGCAGCGTCAACTTCAACGGTATCCGGGTGGGCGAGGTGGTCTCGGTGAAGCTCGACAATCCGCGGCGGGTTGTCGCACTCGCCATGATCGAGAACAACGCCCCGATCCGCAAGGACACCCTGGTCGGTCTCGAATTCCAGGGCCTCACCGGCGTCGCCGCGATCTCGCTCAAGGGCGGCGACGAGGCCGCGGCCCCGCCGCCGCTCGACCAGGACGGCATCCCGACGCTCACCGCCGATCCCAACAAGCTGCAGGACGTCACCGAGGCGATCCGCGGCACGCTGCAGAACATCAACAAGATCGTCGCCGACAATCAGGAATCGGTGAAGAACTCGCTGAAGAATCTGGAGACCTTCACCAATTCGCTCGCGCGCAATTCCGAGAAGATCGACGGCGTGATGGCCAAGGTCGACGGCGTCATGCTCAAGGCCGACAGCCTCATGCTCGGTCTCAACACCCTCGCCGGCGGCAAGGACGGCGGCGAGCTGTTCCAGGCGGTGAAGTCGATCCGCGAGCTCGCCGACGATTTCGACAAGCGTTCCGGCGCTCTGATGGCCGACGGCCGCCGCACCCTCGGCGACATCAGCCGCGCCGTGAACAATTTCGACCGCAACCCGACCCGCGTGCTGTTCGGCGCCAGCAACAGCAGCGCCCCACCGCCGCCGCCCGAGCCGCCGAAGCCGGCGGCCGCGCCGCCGCGGCGGCAGTAGGAGCGAGTAAGTTCGCTGCCTCGTGTCCCGGACGCGCAACGCTCTTGCGTTGCTGCGCAGAGCCGGGACCCAGAGGACCGCACCGTGCGATGCCGCGCCATGGGCCTCGGCTCTGCAGCGCACCGCCGAAGGGGCGCTGCGCTGCGTCCGGGGCACGGGAGCGAGGATGCAAAACAAAAACGGAGGCCGCGAGGCCTCCGTTTTTCATTCGCTGTTCGCCACTCGTTATTCGCGAGCTTCGCTCACCCTAGCCGTCCGGCCGCATGCGCCAGCAGCGTGTAGACCAGACCCGTCTCCGAGGTCAGGTGGCTGCGCAGCTCCTGCGGGCCGCGGCCGTCGCGGGCGACTTCGTCGAGCAGGCGCTCGAACTCGGCGACGTAGCGGTCGACCGTGCCCTTGAAGTTGCGGTCGGCTCGGTACTTGCGGGCGACCTCGTCGAAGGCCTTCTGGCCGGCGGGCGTGTAGAGGCGCTTGGTGAACGCCTTGTTCTCGCCGCGCTGGTAGCGGTCCCACATCTCGGCGGCGAGGTTGCGGTCCATCAGCCGGCCGATGTCGAGCGACAGCGATTCCAGCGGATTGCTGCTGGCCTGCGGGGCCTGCGGCTGCGGCGCGGGGCGGCCACGGGGAGCCTCACGGCCGGTCGGGGCGCCCTGATTGGCGTCGGTGCGGCTGAGCAGGTCCGACAGCCAGCCGTCACGGCCCGGATCATTGGCGCCAGGCGCGACCGGCGGCGCTTCGGTGCGGCGCGCGGCCGGCATGCCGAGGTCCGGCGGCGGCAGCGTGGAGGCGCTGCCGGTGTCGCGCATGCGGGTCTCGGTCGCGCGAGTGCCCGCAACGGCCATGATCGGCTCTTCCTGGCGATGCACGGCGACGGAGGCGCGGCCCGCCGTGGTGACGTCGAGGCCGCGGCCGTGCTGGGCCACGATGCGGTTGAGCTCGGCGAGCGCCTCGATCTGGTCGACGATCACCTTGCGCATCTGCGCGGTGCTCTCGGCGGCCTCCTGCGGCATCTCGAGCACGCCGCGGCGCAGCTCGTTGCGGGTGGCTTCGAGCTCGTTGTGCATCTCGAGGGCCATCTGCTTCATGCTGGCGACGAGGTTGGTGAACTTCTCGGTCGACTGCTTGAACATCGCGTCCGCCTCGTCGGTGGTCTGGCGGTAGATGTCGTGCATCGCCTCGATGGTCTGGCGGTGCTCCTCCTCGGAGGCCACGCGCACCGCCTCGAACTGGCGGGTGATCGCGGCCGAGCCGGCGCCGGCGGTCTCAGCGACCACGCGGGCGATATCGCGGGCACGCTCCTCGGCCGCGGCCAGCGATTCATCGAGCAGGCCGGTGAAGCGCGACAGCCGCTGGTCGAGATCGGCGGTGCGCAGGTCGATCGTGGTGACCAGCGATTCCAGCGCCTGCTTGCGCTCGGCGAGCGAGGCGGTGGTGTTCTTGTTGCTCTGCTCGACGACCTGAGCGGCCTCGACCAGTGCCTTGCCGTGCGCGTCGAACTGGGTCGACAGCTCGCCGAGATCCTGCAGCGCCTTCGTGGTCTTGCTGTTGAAGACGTTGAGCTGCTCTTCCAGGTTCTGCGTCGCCGCGCCGTTGCGCGAGGTGACGTCGTTCATCGCCGAGACGAAGTCGGCGACGCGCGTCACCAGCGCCCGCTCGAGCGAGTTGAGGTTATCGTGCGCACCGGTCAGCACTTCCTGGAGCAGGATGTTGCCTTCGCGCAGACGCTCGAACAGCGCCACGGTGTCGGTGCGCAGGATCTTGCTGGTCTCCTGCATCTCGGTGACGGCCGCGACCGAGACCTGGCGCGACTGGTCGATCGCGGAGCGCGAGGCCAGCTCGAGATCCTTGAGCGACTTGCCGACCGCGCTGGTGGCGATCTCGCTCGCCGCGTTGATGGTGCGGGCGACTTCCGAGCCGTTGCCCATCATGGTCTGCGAGAAGGCCTGGCCGCGCGTCTCGATCGACTTCAGCGCGTCCGAGGTGACGCGGTCGATGTCGAGTGTGAGCTGGCTGGTCTTCGAGCCGATCGCGTCGACCAGCGCGCCGCGCTTGGCGTCGATCATGTTCGACAGACGGTCGGCCTGCTGCTGCACGTAGGTGACGATCTCGTCGGTCTTGCCGGTCATGGCCTGGCCGAAGCTGGAGCTGGCGGCGAGCACCGAACGCTCGACGTCGGCCGAGCTCGACTTGACCCGCGAGCTCGCCTCGTTGGAGGCCGAGATCAGCGCGTTCTGGGCGTTGAGCGCGCTGGTCTGGATGTCGTTGGTGGCGTTCGCGGCGGCCGCGCTCAGCGTGCGCTCGATCTCGGTCGAGATCGTGCGGATCTGGCTCGCGGCGTCCGCCGAGGTCGAGGTCAGCGAGGTCTGGGCCTCACGGGCGCTGTTGAGAATGGTCGAGGCGGTGTCGGCGCCGACTGCGGTCAGCGTGCGCTCGATGTCGGTGGTCAGCGACTTGATCTGGCTCGCCGCGTCGGTGGAAGCCGTGATCAGCGTGCCCTGGGCCTCGCGCACGCCGCTGGTGAGCGCCTCGATGGTGGCGCCGCCGGCGGTCGCCAGCGCGCGCTGCATCTCGGCCGCGAGCGAACGGACCTGGCTGGTCTGTTCGGCCGAGACCGTAAGCAGGGTGCTCTGGGCGTCGCGAGCGCTGGTGGTGATGGTCTCGGCGGTCGACTGGCCGACCTGCGAGAGCGAACGATGCACTTCGGCCGCGAGCGATTTGACCTGGTTCGCCGCATCCGAGGATGCCGTGACCAGCGTGCTCTGGGCTTCGCGGGCGCCGCTCATGATGGTTTCGGCCGTCGAGGTGCCGGCCATGGTGAGCGAACGCTGCACGTCCGAGGACAGCGCCTTGATCTGGTTGGCGGTCTCGGTCGAGGCCGCGATCAGCGCGCTCTGCGCGTCGCGGGCGCCGGCGGTGATCGATTCCGCCGTGGTGGTGCCGGCCAGCGACAGCGAGCGCTGCACGTCGGCGGTGAGCGTCTTGACGTGGTTGGCCGCGTCCGAGGACGCTGTGACGAGAGTGGTCTGCACCTCGCGGGCGCCGGCCAGGATCGAGGCTGCGGTGGCCGAGCCTGCCGCCGACAGCGTGCGCTCGACGTCGGACGCGAGCCCCTTGATCTGGTTGGAGGCTTCGCCCGATGCCGCGACCAGGGTCGACTGCGCCTCGCGGGCGCTGCTCAGGATCGAGTTCGCAGAACCGGTGCCGGCCGCGGTCAGTGCGCGCTCGACCTCGGCGGAGGTCATCTTGAGCTGGGCGTTGACGTCGGAGGAGACCGTCATCAGCGACTGCTGGGCGGCGCGCGCGCCGGTCTGGATCGTCTCGCTGGTATTGACGACGAGGTTGGTGAGCGAGCGCTCGGCGTCCTCGACGTGCGAGCGGATCGCGGTCGAGATCATCTCGGCGCGGGACATCATGTCCTCGCTGGCCTGGCGGCCGCTGCTCTCGATGCGGCCGGCAACGGCCTCGACGCGCGAGCCGAGCAGGTCCTCGAACTGCGCCACGCGCACGTCGATGTCGCTCGCGACCGAGCCGACCTTGGTCTCGATGGCCTGCTGGATCTCCTGGAAGCGCGCGGTGACCGTCTCGGTCAGATGCATGCTGCGGCCGTCGATGATCTCGGTGACACCGGTGATGCGGCGGTCGACCGCTTCGATCGCCTGCGCGGTGCCGTCCGTGAGCGTCGAGGTCAGCAGCGTCAGGCGCGTGTCGATCGAGTGCACGGCCTGCGAGGCGCCGTTGGTCACCGTGGTGGTCAGGTAGGTGAGGCGGCTGTCGATCGACTCGAGCGCCTGCGAGGCGCCACCGGTGAGCGTCGTCGTGAGGTGGGTCAGACGGGTGTCGATCGACTGGATGGTCTGCGACGCGCCGTCGGTCAGCGTGCTCGTGAGGTGGTTGAGGCGCGCATCGATGGTTTCGACGGCCTGCGATGCGCCCTCGGTGAGCGAGGTCGTCAGGTGGGTGAGGCGGCTGTCGATCGACTGGATCGCCTGCGCGGCGCCGTCGGTCAGCGACGAGGCGAGCGTGTTGATGCGCCCGTCAATCGTCTCAGTCATCGACCTCGCGCGGCTGTCGAACGACTGTTCGAGCGCGGTGACGCGGCCGCCGAGCTGCTCGTCGAAGGTCTTGATGTGGCCTTCGATCGTGGAATCGAGGCCGGCGATCTTGCCGTTCAGCGAGGCGTCGAAATTGCTGACGCGGTCGCCGATGGTGGTCTCGAACCGCGCCAGGCGCTGGTCGAGGATCGCGGTGATCTCGCCGCCGTTGGCGGTGAAGCGGGTGTCGAAATTGTCGACATAGGTCTTCAGCGACTCGTGGATGTCCTGCGTGCGCTGGCCCATGCGCTCGACGATCTCGCCGCCGAAGGTCTTCACGGTGCGGTCGAACTCGGAGATGTGGCGCGTGATCAGGGCGCCCAGCGTGCCGGAGTCGCGGGCGAATTTCTCGACCAGCTCGGTGCCCTGGTTCCTGACCAGTTCGTCGAAGGCGCTCATCTGCAGCGACAGCGAATCGTGCGCGGTCTCGGTCTGGCTGACGACCTTGGCGACGAGGGTGTTGACGGTGGCGTCGAGCGCCTCGCTCGCCTTGTCGCCGCTCGTCATGATCTGGCTGGCGAGGCGGTTGCCGGCGTCGTCGATCTTGGCGGAAAGGTCGTTGGAGCGCAGCTCGAGCTCGAGCAGCAGCGAGTCGGAAGAATTCTTCAGGCTGTCGTGCACCTGCTCGGTGCGCTCGGAGATGCCGTCGACGATCGCAGCGGAGCGCTGTTCGAATTCGCCCGTGATGCGGTCGATGCGCTCGTTCAGCATCTCGTGGACGCGGTCGGCGAGGTCGACGAACTCGTCGTGGACGTGGCCGGTCTTGAAGTTGAGGCTGGTGGTCAGCCGCTCGCTGGCGTCGAGCACGGCGCGCGTGGTCTCGTTGCTGGCCTCCTCGAGGCGGTCGAGCAGGTCGCCGCCGCGTTCGCCGAGCGCCAGGATCATGTTGTCGCCGGCATTGCTCAGCGCGCTGGTGATGTGGGCGCCGCGCTCTTCCAGCGCGCCGGTGATGGACTTGGCGACCTCGTCGACGCGCGAGGCGATCGCGTCCGAGATCAGCGCGATGTCGTGGCGCAAATCGATCTGCACGCCGGAGATGGCGCTGCGGACCTGCTCGGCCTGGCCGACCAGGTTGTCGCGCTGGTGCGCGATGTCCTGGAGCAGGGCGCGGATGCGCACCTCGTTGTCGGAATAAGCGCGTTCGAGGGCGGCGACCTCGTTGGCGACCAGCGTCTCGAGCTCGCCGGCGCGCGCGATCGCGCGCTCGATGCCGTCGCCCATCGCCGCGACTTCGCGGCGGATGGCCTGGCCGACGGTGACCATGGAATCGGAGGCCGAGCCCTCGGGCTCGGAGAAGCGGATCGCGACCTGCGCCATCGCCTGGGCGATCATGCGCATTTCCTGGCCGCGCCAGACCAGGCTGGCGAGGAAGTAGAACAGCATGATCGGCGCGAAGAACATCGCGATCAGGCCGGCAATGACGAGCACGCCGCCGCTCTGGCCCATGGCGGCCTGGATCGAGGGCAGGAAGCCGAACGTCAGCGCGGCGCAGGCGGCGAGCCAGACGCCGGCGAAGATGGTGGCGAAGGTATAGACGCTGCGGGCAGGGCGGCCCTTCTGCAGCGCCTGCAGCAGCTGGCCGATGGTCTCGCGGTCGTCATTGGCGGCGCGACGCGAAGCGCGCGGCTCCTCGACCGGGTCGAACACGGTCGAGCGTTCGTTGGCGGCAGGGCGCGGCTCGAAGCTCGGCTCGTCGAAGGCCGGAGGCGTCACCGGGGGCGCCGTCTCGTTGCGCATCGCGGCGTTGCGGCTGGTGTCCGCAGCGGTGTCGCTGATGTTGAGGGCTTCCTGGATTGCAGAAAGCGCGACTTCTGTGGGGTCTTTGACCTTTTTCGGAGTGTTCGCCATGTTCAGTCCGAGCCCTCGTTACTTGTACGCGTCCCCCCGCGAGCCCTGCGCCCTGCGCAAGCCCACAGACCGGATCATGCCGCTTGCGCGGATCTCCGAGCCGTCCCCACCCGGACGGCTTGTCCGCCAATTTCCGAAACATCCTATTGGCAGAGCGTCGCGAATGAAATGCCCGCGATTAAGACATTCTTAATCATCGTTAACAGGATCGCGCCGTAACGCCTTAGCAATAAATGAAATTCTCCACCGGACTCGGCCAATTGCGGCAACTTTTCGTCAATAAGCGGGCGGAACTGCGTCTCTGACCCCAAACATTTCGTTAACCATTTCCATGCTTGGGTGAGGCGAAGTCACCGCCGGACCGGCGGAACCGTCGCGCGATGCCGGGGCCTTTCGCCATGACGCCTGAACTGCAACGGATGGACTGGATGCCTTCGCCCCCGCTTGCCCCCATAGACAGCCCGCTCGACCTCGACCATCTCTCCCGGATGACGCTCGGCGATGCGGATTTGGAGCAGGAAGTGCTGGCCATGTTCGCCGAGCAGGCGGTCCACCTGATCGCGGCGATGGCGGGATTACCGGCCGAGGCCGGCGCGCTTGCCCATAAGCTCAAGGGGTCGGCGCGCGGGATCGGCGCCTTTGCGGTGGCCGACGCCGCCGCAAGCCTGGAGACCGCGATCCAGATCGGCCAGAACGAGCGCCACGCCTTCGCCGCGCTGAAGGAGGCCGTGACCGAGACCCGCGCCGCCATCGAGGCGATCCTGAAGTCTTGATACCATGGCGCCGAGCCGGACACCGGGCTCTTGTTTTGGCCTCTTGTTTTGACGCATTTTCTTGCCGCAAAGCGGCATTCACTTCGCGTCAAAACCCTATGGCGCCGGGCTGATCGACCCGTTATAGGACAGCCCGGACCCTCCTTCATTCCCAGCACCGCGGCAACACGAGCAGACATGGCCAAGATTCACTTTGTCGACCACAAGGGCGAAACCCGCACGGTGGAAATCGAGAACGGCGCAACCGTGATGGAAGCCGCGATCCGCAACAGCATTCCCGGGGTCGAGGCCGAATGTGGCGGCGCCTGCGCCTGCGCGACCTGCCATGTGTATGTCGACGAAGCCTGGCGCGAGAAGGTCGGCAGCCCGACGCCGATGGAAGAGGATATGCTCGACTTCGGCTTCGACGTGCGCCCGAATTCGCGCCTGTCGTGCCAGATCAAGGTCAGTGACGATCTCGACGGTCTCGTCGTGGCGACGCCGGAACGTCAGGCCTGATCGTCCCTCGACAAGACTAGTCTAGCTGCTCGGCGGCGCGACCTCGATGCCGCGCTTGTGCCAGGGTCTGAATTTCTCGATCACCTCAGGGGTCAGCGGGGCCGGCCGGCGCGTCGCCTCGTCGAGCAAGACGCCGACCGACGTCGCCGAGGCGATGCATTTTCCTTCCGAGAACACGACCTGCTCGAAGGTCACGGACGTGCGTCCCAGCTTGACGACGCCGAGGCCGAGCTCGATGGTGCCCGGCCAATGCAGCTCGGCGCGGAAATGCATGTCGAGGCGCACCATGATCCAGGCGAGGCCCGGCGGCGTCAGGCCGTATTCCGGCAGCTTCATCAGGGTGACACGGCCAGTCTCGAAATAGGTGGCGTAGACCGCGTTGTTGACGTGCTGGTTGGGATCGAGATCGCCGAAGCGGACGTTGTCGCTGAGGCGGTAGGGAAAGTCCTCCAGGCGCGGCGTCGTATCGAGGCGACTTGGTGCGTTCACCGATTGATCTCCGTCATATCTTGCTCGTTACAGCCCAGTTATCCTGCCCCGGCAAGTGGGCGCGGCCGCGGGGCGCTCCCGCTTTTATGCCTTCCCTGATCCATCCCCGTTGGCTAGACAGGCGGGGTCACCTCGGCCCAGCGCGGTCACCTCGGCCCAAAGGGCGCCGTCCGACAGATAGCGACAGACAAAGAGACGACATGAGCGACGCGATCAAAACCGATGTGCTGATTATTGGCGCCGGCCCCTGCGGTCTGTTCGCCGCCTTCGAGCTCGGCCTTCTCGACATGAAGGCGCATTTCGTCGACATCCTCGACAAGGTCGGCGGCCAGTGTGCCGAGCTCTATCCGGAAAAGCCGATCTACGACATTCCCGGCATTCCGCACGTCTCGGGGCAGGGCCTCACCGACGCGCTGATGGAGCAGATCAAGCCGTTCCATCCGACCTTCCATCTCGGCGAGATGGTCGAGACCGTGGAGAAGATCGGCGATCCCTTGTTTCGCTGCACCACGGATGCGGGCAAGGTGTTCGAGTGCAAGGTGTTGGTGATCGCGGCCGGCGGCGGCTCGTTCCAGCCCAAGCGTCCGCCGGTGCCGGGCATCGAGGCCTATGAAGGCACCTCGGTGCATTACGCGGTACGCAAGATGGAAACGTTCCGCGACAAGAACGTGCTGGTCGTCGGCGGCGGCGATTCCGCGCTCGACTGGACGCTCAATCTGCACCCCATCGCCAAGCGCATCACGCTGCTGCACCGGCGCGACGAGTTTCGCGCCGCGCCCCACAGCGTCGAGCAGATGCGCGCGCTGGTTGCCGACGGCAAGATGGATCTCCGTCTCGGCCAGGTCACCGCACTCTCCGGCGCCGAAGGCAAGCTCACCGGCGCCACCGTCAAGGGCAATGACAACAGCATCACCGAAATCGCCTGCGACACCATGCTGCCGTTCTTCGGACTGACCATGAAGCTCGGTCCGGTCGCGAACTGGGGCATTGCGCTGGAGAACAATCTGGTGCCGGTCGAAACATCCGCGTTCGAGACCAATGTGCCGGGCATCTTCGCGATCGGCGACATCAACACCTATCCCGGCAAGATCAAGCTGATCCTGTGCGGCTTCCACGAGGGCGCGCTGATGTCGCAAAAAGCCCATCGCTACGTCTATCCGGAGAAGCGGCTCGTGTTCCAATACACCACCTCGTCCTCCAGCCTGCAAAAGAAGCTGGGAGTCAACTGACGGCAACGGGGCGGGAAGCAATGCCCCATGTTTCTGGTGCTGGAACAGTTCGCGAAATCGCCGTAGTCTGCGGCCATTCCGGTCGTGGAATAGCAAGGTGATCTAATGCTGAATTTCTCCAGCTTTCGGCTGCTCTCCTTCCTCGCGCTCGCGTTGTCGCTCGCGACGGTGACACCGTCTGCGGCGCAGACCGCCGAGCCCACGGCGGCGGGCCTGTGGCAGAAGGTCGAAGACGGCAAGACGGTCGGATGGTTTCTCTTCGTCGAACGCAACGGCATCTTCGAAGGCGTGATCGCAAAGACCTTCCCGCGCCCCGGTGACGATCCGAACGAGGTCTGCAGCAAGTGCACCGATGACCGCAAGAACGCGCCGGTGCTCGGCATCTCCTTCGTCCGCAACATGAAGCGCGAAGGCTTGAAGTACGAAGGCGGCAACGTGCTCAATCCGCGCGATGGCCAGATCTGGAAGGCCAACATGAAGGTCAGTCCCGACGGCCAGACCCTGACCCTGCGCGGCTATCTCGGCATCGCGCTGCTCGGCAAGGATGAGACCTGGACGCGTCTGCCTGACGCCAACATCGCCCAGGTCGATCCCGCCATCGTCGCAAAATATCTGCCCGCCCAAGCCGCGACCACCAAGCCGCCGGCACCGGCGCCGAAGAAGAGCGGCGGCTCGATGATGGCGCCGGCCAAGCAATAGGCCGGTTTCGGTATTTCTCAGCGCCATCTTCTCGGCGCCGGATTTTGATCCTAGGCCGCGTCCGCCGAAAGGCGCATGGTTTTGCGCCGTGCGGCAGTAATTCCCCGGAATGCGCGTTGGCAGCGGATTTGCATAGTTGTCGTCAGCTGGCGGGGGAACGAGTCGCCGGTGCCACGCCTGATTCAAGGCGCGGACAACCGATGGCGTAGTCGTCCCCCGCACGGATCATTTTGATCGCGGGACGACGAGATGAAATTTTCAAGATTGTGCGCAGCGACGCTGCTGGGCGCGACGGTGCTTCTGACATTCTCGGCACAGGCGCGCGACGACGGGCGCTACGCCAACTCACCGCTAAAGCCCTGGTTCGAAAGCCTGCATAGCGAGTTCGGTCAATGCTGCACCGACGCCGACGGCTACGTCATTGCCGACGTCGATTGGGAGTCCGATCGCGGCCGCTTCCGCGTCCGCATCGACGACGAATGGGTGGTGGTGCCCGACGGTGCCGTGATCACCGTGCCGAACAAGATCGGTCGCACCATGGTGTGGAAGCACTATATCGACGGTCATCCGCGCGTGCGCTGCTTCATGCCGGGCAGCATGACCTGAAAACGCTGACGGCGCCCGCATCCGATGCAGGCGCCGCAAGCGAAGTAGAGGTTTAGCGCGCCTGGTTTCCCGAACCCGCGCTCGCAAGCTGCTTGACCCGGGGCGACAGCACCGAAACCTGGGCGGGCGAGGCGGGCATGCCGGCGACGATCATGGTGGGGGCGGCCGACTGCTCCTCGACGCCGGCGCCGCCGAGCACCTGCACCTGGGTCGCCGAGATCGGCAACGAATTCACTTCGTAAGAGGGAAGCTCACCGGCAAACGCGCTGGTCGAGCTCGCAACCAAGGCGCCGGCGACGACGATCATGGTGAGAAGACGCATTGGAAAATCTCCGTTGAAGATGTCAATCGGAGGTTTGGTCGTGACGATGCAGGAAGAGGTTCGCTCGCGTGCGAACAATCGTGTGTCCGTGCACGAACCTATTTGATTGCGTAATGCGACAGGATGAAACGGCGACGAAGTTTTCCGCGTCAATGTTTCCGGATGGTTTCGCGGCATCGATCGACGCCGCTCGCAGCTAGCCGGTCTGCAGCTCCCGGCGTGGAGATCTGGCCGGCACTGCGGTCACGGGAAAGCGCAGGCTCATGGTCGTGCCGTGACCGGGCGCGGAGGAGATGACCAGCTCGCCGCCATGGGCGGCCATGATCTCGCGGACGATCGACAGGCCGAGGCCGGCGCCGTCGCCTGCTGTATTGCCGGTCTGAAACGGTTCGGTCAGCCCTTGCTCGACGCCGTCCGGCAGGCCGGCGCCGTCGTCGTAGATCGAGATGCCGTTGCGGTCGAGCGTGGCGACGATGCGTCGCGCGCCACGGGCGTGGATGAGTGCATTGCCGACGAGATTGGCAAGCGCGCTGCGGATCGCAGCGTCGACGCCCTGTACCACGAATGGACCTTTGCCGTCCTGCTCCAGCGCAAGCTCGATGCCGGCGTCCAGCGCCGAGGGGCCGAAATCGGCCAGCACATCCAGCGTGATCTGCGCGAGATCGATCGGGCGCTTCTCGATCGCATGATTTTGCAGCCGGGCGAGGTCGAGCATGGCCGAGACCAGCGAGGTCAGCCGGCGGACGTCGCGCACCAGCTCGGCCTTCAGAGCCGGATCGGGCACATCGTCGATCTTGGCGCGCAGCAGGGTCAGCGGCGTGCGGAGCTGATGGGCGGCATTGCCGAGAAAGCGGCGCTGCATCCTGATATAGGCGTCGATCTCGCCGAAGGCGCGGTTCAAGGCCGCGACCAGCGGCTTCAGCTCGCGCGGGACCTCGGACAACGAGATCAGGCCCTGCGGGGCCGACGGATCGATTGCGAGGGCGCGACGCGCGACCCGCTCGATGCCGCGCGAGACGAAACGCGCAGCAAGCGCCGAACCGATCGCGACGGTGGCTGCGAAGGCCAGCGCCACCAGCATGATCGAAAAGACCCTGCGGAGGAGAAACGTCCTTGCAATACGGCCAAAGCGCACCTGAGGCTCGCCGACCATCATCGCGAGCCGCAACGAGCCCCGTTGCACCGCGGAGAGACAGAAGGTGCTGTTTTGGTCGAGCGTGCTGAAGACGGACGAACCGACGGGCCCGTGGTAAGGAAACACGAAGGGGAGGGCGGGCCGATGTTCGCTGCCGTACTCGCTGAGCAGGTCGCCCGCGGACACGACATACCAGAGGTTTGGGCTGTCCGCTTTCAGTTCCTCGAGGGCAGGAGTCGAACGTACCGTCAGTTTTTGCCCTTCGATCACTGTCGCGCGATCGAGAACGGCGGCCACAACTTGACAGGATCTAAACTCGCGTTCCTCGGTCGGATACCGCCAGATGAAGATACCGAGCATGGTCAGGAAGATCGCCGTGGCGGCAATGCCGAGCGACAGTGCAAACGTCCGGGCGATCGATTTCATCGCGGTGTTGCCAGCCGCAGGATGTAGCCGATGCCTCGCATGCTCCGAATTTCGACGTCGCCGCCGAATGCGGCCAGCTTCTTCCTCAGGCGCGAGACCTGCGCTTCAAGCGTGTTGGATTCGATCTCGTCGTCGAAACCGTAGATTTCCTCGATCAGCGCGGCGCGGGTGATGACGCGGTCGCGGCGCATCAAGAGGGCAGCGAGGATCAGCGCCTCGCGCCGCCGCAGCAGGAGTTTGCTGTCAGCGACCACGACTTCGTTGCTGCCGAGATGCAGCTCGACATTGCCGAGCGAGAGCACGGAGGGCGCGAGCAGGCGGGGTCGTCGCAACACGGCGCGCACCCGCGCGATCAGTTCCTGCGGCTCGAACGGCTTGCCGAGATAGTCGTCGGCGCCGCCGTTGAGGCCGTCGACGACGTCCTCCTTGGCGTCCCGGGACGTCAGCATGATGATCGCGGGGCGGTCGGGCGACCGGTTCAGCGCCGTGACCACCTGGAGCGCGTCGCCGTCGGGCAGCATGCGATCGACGATCGCGAGATCATATTTGAAGTTGTCGAGCGCCTGACGGGCATCGGCGATCGAGCCGACGATGTCGACGATTCCGTGCAATTGTCCGAGCAGGCGGCTGACATAGGCGCCGATCTGCGGTTCGTCTTCGATCACGAGGGAACGCACGCGGGGGTCGTCCTTGACTCTGCTGGGGCAACACACCCCTGAGCGTGACGCTCCCGGGCCGAAGTCTGGCGTTTCGGCTCTCGCAGGGTTCCCATTAAGGCAGCCAGCTTGGCGAATAAAAGGCAGGAACGCGGGCGCTGGCCGGTGCTGCCGCTCAAAGTTTTGACGCAAGCAGGTCTCGCGGCAATGTTCGGGCAATGTCGGTTCGGCGGGCCGCGACCGGCACACGGCGGCAGCGGATCGGCCAGCAGCTCTCGCCTTGCAATCTTGGGGCAATTTTGCCGGACCACATGCTGGGGCTCGAACCACTCAGTCGACCAGCCTCCAAGGCCGGTACGGGGCCCCCTAATGATGCATCTTGACGAAGCCGCTCTCCGCCTCTCGGGGAATGCGCGGCTGACGACCGCCGTGCTTGCCGCACTCGGCGCAACGCTGACGATCCCTCAACCGGCCGTGGCGCAGACCGCGTTCACGCTGCCGGCGCCGCCGTTCGACCTGCCGATGCTGCCGTCGCCCTCCGGAAACTGGACCGTCATGGTCGGCATCGGCGGGCAGTACATGCCTGACTTCGTCGGATCGAAGAACGGCAAGCTGATGCCGATCCCGATCTTTTCGATTCGTCGCGCCGGATCGATCGATCAGTTTCGCGGACCGCGCGACAGCGCCAGCATCGCGCTGCTCGACGTCGGTAATTTTCGCGCGGGACCTGCCTTCAAATACGTCGCCTCGCGCAAGGCCGACAAATATGCCGAGTTGATCGGCCTTGGCGACGTCAAGGCTGCCTACGAGCTTGGCGGCTTCGTCGAATATTATCCGGTCGACTGGCTACGCTTGCGCGGCGAATTGCGCCAGGGCATCGGCGGGCACACCGGGACGGTCGCCGACATTTCCGCCGACGTCATCGTGCCGCTGATTCAAAGGCTGACGATCTCGGCCGGTCCGCGCTTCACCTGGAAGAGCACCAAGGCGACCGCGCCTTACTTCGGCGTCGATGCGGCGCAGGCACTGGCCTCGGGATTGCCGATGTACGACGCGAAGAGCGGCGCGCACTCGGTCGGCTTCGGCAGCCAGATCTCCTATCGCATCAATCCGCAATGGGAGGTCCACGCCTATGTCGAATACGAGAAGCTGCTCGGCGATGCCGCGGACAGTCCGCTGGTGAAGCTGCGCGGGTCGTCGAGCCAGACCACCGTCGGCCTCGGCGCGTCCTATTCGTTCGATTTCAGGATTCGATAGCTCGCCATGCGCCGCATTGCATTTCTTTGGATTGGCCTCGCGGCCGCTTGCGTCGCGCTCGGCGCCGCCGCGGCATTCGAGACGCGCGCGAGTCGTATTCAGGCGATCAAGACGGTCGGCATCGTCTCCGCCCTCGGCGAGGAGATGAGCCTGACGCAAGCCGGTCTGACCCGACTGGGCACCACCGCGCAAAGCCTGCCGATCAGCGCGTGGGCGCTGGATGAGTTGATCGTCCAGCAGGCGACCAGGCTGCTGGAGGGACGCTTTCGCGTGCAGCCCTTGACCTACAGGCGCGCTGCGTTTGCTGCGATCAGGGATTCGGCGGTTGCGCCCGTCAATCTCTTGCGCAGCGATCCGTTCAAGGAGCTGGTTCGCAGCGACGTCGCCCCGCAGGGGTTGGACGCGTACATCGTCATCACCCGGGCGCGGTCGAAACTTGGAAACGGCCGCAACGTCGAGGGCGTTGGCCTTGCCGAATACCGGACGCTGCTCGCGGATTACGGCCTGATCCACGCGCTGTACGAAGTTCGCATCATCGACGGCAAGTCGTTCAACGTGATCGAGAAGCGGGCGGCCGCGCCGCTCGACAACACCGGCACCGTGCCACTGGCCGGTCCGAGCGGGCCGGTCGACGAGGCGCTGGGCGGTTCTGCGCCGAGCGAACGCCTGCGTGCGGCCGTCGTCGACCTCATTACGCGCAGCCTGCCGGTCACGTTCGGTGACATGCACTTGATCGGGGGATAGTGAAGCCGGCTCGTCCGCGCTCAGGTCACCGGCGCCGGATTGAACAGCGTGAGGTCGTTGTGGATGCCCCAGCGGTCCGACCATGGCTTGGTGCGGCCGGAGGCGACATCGAGGATCAGGCGGAACAGGTCCCAGCCGCATTCCTCGATGGTCTTCTCGCCGGTGGCGATGCTGCCGGCGTCGAAGTCGATCAGGTCCTTCCAGCGCCGCGCGAGCTCGCTGCGGGTGGCGACCTTGATCACGGGCGCTGCCGCAAGACCGTAAGGCGTGCCGCGGCCGGTGGTGAACACCTGCAAGGTCATGCCGGAGGCGAGCTGGAGCGTGCCGCAGATGAAGTCCGAAGCGGGCGTTGCCGCGAACAGCATGCCCTTCTGCGTCGCCTTCTCGCCGGGCGAGAGCACGCCGGTGATGGCCGACGAGCCCGACTTGACGATCGAGCCGAGCGACTTCTCGACGATGTTGGCGAGGCCGCCCTTCTTGTTGCCGGGCGTGGTGTTGGCGCTGCGGTCGGCGCCGCCGCGGGCGAGATAGGAATCGTACCAGGCCATCTCGCGCACCAGCGCGCGGCCGACATCCTCGTTGATCGCGCGCCGCGTGAGCAATTGGATGGCGTCGCGCACCTCGGTGACCTCGGAGAACATCACGGTCGCGCCGGCGCGCACCAAGAGGTCCGCGGCGAAGCCGACGGCGGGATTGGCGGTGACGCCGGAGAAGGCGTCGCTGCCGCCGCATTGCAGCCCGATGACGAGATCGGAGGCCGGGCAGGTCTCGCGCTTGCGGGCGTTGAGTACCTTCAAGCGGGCCTCGGCCTGGGTCATGATCGCATCGACGATCGCGCCAAAGCCGTCGAAGGCTTCGTCCTGCATCCGCACGATGGCATCGCTGACGCCCTCCGGCACCAGCCGCTCGGGCGCAAGCTTCTCGCAGCCGAGGCCGACGACGAGGATTTCGCCGCCGAAATTCGGGTTGAGCGCGAGATTCTGCAGCGTGCGGATCGGCACCACCGCATCGGGCGCGGTGATGGCGACGCCGCAGCCATAGGCGTGGGTGAGCGGCACGACGTCATCGACGTTGGGGTATTTCGGCAGCAGCTCGGCGCGGATGCGCTTGACCGCATACTCCATCGTGCCCTTGACGCATTGCACGGAGGAGGAGATGCCGAGGATGTTCTTGGTGCCGACCGAGCCGTCGGGATTGCGATAGCCCTCGAACGTGAAGCCTTCGAGCGGCGGCAGCGGGGCGGGGACGGCGGTGGAGATTTCGAGCTTGTCGAAGTCGGGGGCCTCCGGCATGCGGATGCGCGCCTCGTCCACCCATTCGCCGGCGCGGATCGGCGACAGCGCGTAGCCGATGATCTCGCCATAGCGGATGATCGGCTGGTCTTGCGCGATGTCGACCAGCGCCGTCTTGTGCCCCTGCGGCACGAAGGCGCGCAGCGTCAGTCCGCTGGCGAAGCGGGAGCCGGCGGGAAGCCCGAAATCATTGACCACGATCGCGACATTGTCGCGCTCGTTGAGCTTGATGTAGCGGGGCTGCTCTTTCGCTGCGACGTCCTGGTCCATGGAGGACTCCGGGATTTGTAGGGTGGGTTAGCGCAGCGTAACCCACCAATGTCTCGGTCCGCAGAAAAAGAAGAGGTGGGTTACGCTGCGCTAACCCACCCTACGTAGTCAGCCGATCAGCCCGGGAACGTATAGGCCGTCTTCACCGTCGTGTAGAACTCGCGCGCGTAGGAGCCCTGTTCGCGGGCGCCGTAGCTCGAGCCCTTCCGGCCGCCGAACGGCACGTGATAGTCGACGCCGGCGGTCGGCAGATTGACCATCACCATGCCGGACTCGCTGTTGCGCTTGTAGTGCGAGGCGTATTTCAGGCTGGTGGTGCAGATGCCGGAGGCGAGACCGAATTCGGTGTCGTTGGAGATCGCGAGGGCCTCTTCGTAGTTCTTGGCGCGGATGACGGCGGCGACGGGGCCGAAGATCTCCTCACGCGCGATGCGCATGTTGTTGTTGGCTTCGGTGAACAGCGCCGGCTGCAGGTAATGGCCGGGGGTCTCGCGCTTGAGCAGCTCGCCGCCGTAGGCGAGCTTGGCGCCCTCATCTTGGCCGATCTTGATGTAGCGCAGGTCCTGGTCGAGCTGGCTCTGGTCGACCACGGGGCCGATATGCACGCCGGCCTTGAGCGCGTCGTCGACCGACAGGCTGTTCAGGCGTTCGGCCATCGCCGCGACGAAGCGGTCGTGGATGCCTTCGGTGACGATCAGGCGGGAGGAGGCGGTGCAGCGCTGGCCGGTCGAGAAATAGGAGCCGTTGACTGCGACCTCGACGGCGGTCTTGAGGTCGGCGTCGTCGAGCACGACCAGCGGATTCTTGCCGCCCATCTCGAGCTGGAATTTCTTCATCGGGTTGGAGAGCACGCAGGCCTGCGCGATCTTGCGCCCCGTCTGCACCGAGCCGGTGAAGGAGATCGCGGCCACATCCGGGTGATCGAGCAGGGTCTGGCCCACCACCGAGCCGGAGCCGACCACGAGGTTGAACACGCCGGCGGGAATGCCGGAGCGGGTGATGATCTCCGACAGCGCATGCGCCGAGCCGGGCACCAGCTCGGCCGGCTTGAACACCACGGTGTTGCCGTAGCAGAGCGCCGGGGCGATCTTCCAGGCCGGGATCGCGATCGGGAAATTCCAGGGCGTGATCATGCCGACGACGCCCATCGGCTCGCGCGTCAGCTCGACGTCGAGGCCGGGACGCACCGAGGCGCCCTTCTCGCCGATCAGGCGCAGCGCTTCACCGGCGAAGAACGCGAAGATCTGGCCGGCACGGGCGACCTCGCCGATACCTTCCGGCAGGGTCTTGCCTTCCTCGCGCGCGAGCAGGCGGCCGAGCTCTTCCTTGCGGGCGAGGATTTCGAGGGAAATCTTGTTGAGCGCGTCGAAGCGCGCCTGCGGCGTCGATTGCGCCCAGGCGGGGAAGGCGGCCTTGGCGGCGGCGATCGCCTTCTCGGTCTGCGCCTTGTCCGCCTTGGCGTATTCGCCGACGACGTCGTTGGTGTTGGAGGGGTTGATGTTCCTGGTGACGCCGGAGCCGTCGACCCATTCGCCGCCGATGAAGTTCTTCAGGATCGCAGTCATCGTTTCCTCCAGAGTGTTTTACCGTACAAGGCAGGGACGCTTGTCGTCGAAGGTCCAGCCGGGGATCAGGTCCTGCATGGCAATAGCGTCATCCCGGGCGCCAAGTCCATGCTGCTTGTAGAGGTCATGCGCGGCATCGATAGCGGCTCTGTCGATTTCGATACCTAGTCCCGGCCGGTCCGGGACCGCAATCTTGCCGCCCTTGATCTGGAGCGGCTCCCTGGTCAGGGCCTGGCCGTCCTGCCAGATCCAATGGGTGTCGATCGCGGTGACCTTGCCGGGGGCGGCGGCGCCGACATGGGTGAACATGGCCAGCGAAATGTCGAAATGGTTGTTGGAGTGCGAGCCCCAGGTCAGGCCGTTGTCGCGGCAGGTCTGGGCGACGCGCACCGAGCCCTGCATGGTCCAGAAATGGGGATCGGCCAGCGGAATGTCCACAGCGCCGAGGCGCAGCGCATGGGACAGCTGGCGCCAATCGGTCGCGATCATGTTGGTCGCGGTGGGCAGCCCCGTGGCGCGGCGGAACTCGGCCATGATCTCGCGGCCTGAGAAACCCGCCTCGGCGCCGCAGGGGTCCTCGGCATAGGCAAGGATGCCGTGCATGCCCTTGCAGAGGCTGATCGCCTCGTCCAGCGACCAGGCGCCGTTGGGGTCGAGCGTGACGCGGGCGTTCGGGAAGCGCCGGGCGATCGCGGTGACGGCCTCGATCTCCTGCTCGCCGCGCAGCACGCCGCCCTTGAGCTTGAAGTCGGCGAAGCCGTAATGATCGTGGGTCGCTTCCGCGAGCCGCACAACGGTCTCAGGCGTCATCGCCTCCTGATGGCGAAGGTTGAACCATTCCGCCTTGCCGGTCTCGCCCTGGACATAGTTCAGCTTGGATTTGCGCCGGTCGCCGACGAAGAAGAGATAGCCGAGCGTCTCGACGCTGCTGCGCTGCTGGCCTTCGCCGAGCAGCGCGGCGACTGGCAGGCCCAGATGCTGGCCGAGCAGATCGAGGAGAGCGGATTCCACGGCGGTGACCGCGTGGATCATCACGCGGAGATCAAACGTCTGCTTGCCGCGGCCGCCGGCATCGCGATCGGCGAAGGCCGTGCGGATGTCGGCGAGAATGTTGTTCATCGCGCCGACGGTCTTGCCGATCACGAGATCGCGGGCGTCCTGCAGCGTCTGCCAGATCTTCTGCCCGCCCGGCACCTCGCCGACGCCGGTGTGGCCGGCATTGTCGGTGAGGATGACGATGTTGCGGGTGAAGAACGGCGCGTGGGCGCCGCTCAAATTGAGGAGCATGCTGTCGCGGCCCGCGACCGGGATCACCTGCATCGCCGTGACGACAGGTGCGCCGGCGACCGGCGCGCCGGAAATCTCAGTCAGGGCCATCCTACGCTCCTCGCTATTGTCGTCCTATTCTGCAGCCTGTTGTGACGATCGGATGGCGGGCAGATTCTTCACCAGCGCGGTCAGCTCCGCGATCTCCTGCTCGGTGAGGTCGGTGAGCGGCGGGCGGACCGGGCCGGAGTCGCGGCCGATCACCTTCATGCCGGCCTTGATGATCGAGACCGCATAGCCCTTCTTGCGGTTGCGGATCGCGATCAGCGGCAGGATGAAGTTCTTCAGGCCGGCCTGGATCGTGGCGTGGTCGCGCTTGCGCACGGCCGTGTAGAAATGGGTCGCGAATTCCGGCACGAAGTTGAACACGGCGGACGAATAGGTCGTCACGCCCATGTCGAGATAGGGCAGCGCAAAAGTCTCCGCGGTCGGCAGGCCGCCGACATAGGTGAGGCGGTCGCCGAGCTTGGTGTAGACGCGGGTCATCAGCTCGATGTCGCCGATGCCGTCCTTGTAGCCGACGAGGTTCGGGCAGCGCTCGGCAAGGCGGGCCAGCGTGTCGGGCTGGAGGATGGCGTTGTCGCGGTTGTAGACGATGACGCCGATCTTCACGGAGGCGCACACCGCCTCGACATGGGCGGCGAGGCCCTCCTGCTCGGAATGGGTGAGATAGGGCGGCAGCAAGAGCAGGCCGTCGGCGCCGGCCTTTTCCGCACCGACAGCGATCTCGCGGGCGATCGCGGTGCCGTAGCCGGTGCCGGCGAGCACCGGCACGCGGCCCTTGGTCTCCTCGACGGCAACCTTCACGACTTCAGGAACCTCGGTCGGCGTCAGCGAGAAGAACTCGCCGGTGCCGCCGGCGGCGAACAGTCCGGCGACGTCGTAGCCGCACAGCCAGTCCATGTTGGCGCGGTAGGTCGCTTCGTCGAAAGAATAGTCGGCCTTAAACGGCGTGACGGGAAAGGACAGGAGGCCGGATCCGATCTTCTGGGCCATCTCCTGCGGGGTCATCTTGCTCACGGGCGCTGTTCCCTTCGTGCGTGTTGTGGAGGACGGGGAGCCTCAAAGGCCTGCGCGTCCATGCGCCGTGGTTTAAGAGACCGTTCGATGCGGGTCCAAGCCAAAGCCTATATCGACCGATGCGGATTGAGCATCAATCCTCCGCCACCTCCGCGGAGGACAGTTCACCGGCGATTTTGACCAGCGCCGAGAGCAGCGGATTCTCGTCCTCGCGGCGCCAGACCATGAACAGCTCGACCGGAACGCGGCCCTTCAGCTTCAGCGGCCGCAGCCGTACATCGGAGATCTTCAGGCCCGCGGCCGCGGCCGGCACGATGGCAAGGCCGAGGCCGGCGCGGACCATGGCCAGGATCGAGTGGATCTGGCTGAGATGCTGGACATAGCGCGGCAGCACGTCGGCGCGGCTGAATTGCGCCACCAGCAGATCGTGGAAATAGCGGCTCTCATAGGGCGAATACATCACGAAGGGCTGATCGTCGAAATCCTTGATGGTGATGCTTTCGGCATTCGCCAGCGGATGCTTCTTCGGGATCGCGGCGAGCAATGGCTCGGCGACGACGCGGCGGCTGGCGAGCTCGGGCCGCGCGATCGGCGGCCGCAGCAGGCCGGCGTCGATCTGGCCCGAGGTCAGCGCCTCGAACTGATCGCCCGACACCATCTCCTTCAGCGAGAAGTCCACCTCGGGCAGCTTGGCGCGGCAGGCGGCGACCAGCTCGGGCAGGAAGCCATAGGCCGCGGCCGCGGTGAAGCCGATCTTCAACGAGCCCATCTTGCCGAGCGCGATGCGACGGGCGACCTGCGAGGCGCTTTCCGCAAGCTTGAGGATGCGCCGCGCCTCGGGCAGGAAGCTGCGCCCGGCGGGGGTGAGGCGGACCGAGCGGCTGGTGCGCTCCAGAAGCGGCGCATCGATGATGTGCTCGAGCACCTGGATCTGCCGGGACAATGGCGGCTGCGTCATGTTCAGCCGCGCGGCGGCGCGGCCGAAATGCAGTTCCTCTGCCACCGTGACGAAACAGCGGAGCTGGTTGAGGTCGAACATCGATACATGCCTTAGATGAATAAGGCGTTTCCCCGGCACTTCTAGCATCGATCACCTCCAAAAACAAAGACGGCGGCTTTTGAGGGCCGCCGTTGAGTTGCCTGGTCAAGCTCCCATGGGAGCCCTCAGGAGGAACGTTCACGAGTCGTAGAGGCGCACGCCGCGGCGTGTCCAAGTTCAAACGGGTATCGATCGATGCCGTTTTTGGATCGATGGAACGGCAGCTGGGAGACGATGTTGGCGCGAAGAAATCTGCAAGCGACATTGATGCGCGAGACGATGCCGCCCACTCAGCTGTCATTCCCGCGAAGGCGGGAATCCAGTACGCCGCGGCTTATCCGGTCATCACGATCGTCACGGCGTACTGGATCGCCCGATCAAGTCGGGCGATGACACCCGGAGTGCGAAGGTGCTCGCGAGGCTCGCAATGATGGTGTGGAGTAATCTCGTCCTTGCTTCTACTGCCGCCCGCTCGGCAGCAGCTGCGGCAGGAATCCGCGCGTCACGTTCGGCGGCACGGCATCGAGGCCGAGCACGGCACTTGCGGCCGGCAGGGCGGCATCCGCCATCGCGGCGTGGCCTTCCGCGCTCGGATGCACCGCGCCGCCATAGACGGCGGAGAGCACGCCCCAGGTCGCATCGTGAATGTCGGTCGGCTGGCTCGCGGCCGGCAAGCCCTGCGGATAGGTCATTGCTGCGAAATAGCTGTCGTTGGCGTCGCGGATCCAGCGCGCGCGGGGCAGGTAGGCGCGATATTCCGAGGCGCCGCGGCCGCACAGCATCGGCTGGCTCGCTGCGCTCACGATATCGGGATTGAAGCTCTGGCCATTCTCGGCAAAGCAGGTGCGGTCAAATTCAGGATCGTTGCCGGAATGCGCGCAGAAGCCGTGATCGGCGAACGCAGCCTGGTGCGCATCGACGAAGGTCATGCGGTCGGCTTCGGGATCGCGGCACAGCGCACCGCTTGTGCAGGTGGCGAGCCCCTTCAGCTGCGGCAGGAATTCGGTGTCGACGAAAGTCGAGACGCGGGCGAGCCGCTGCGGGTCGGCGTTGAAGGAGGGATGGATGTCGAATCCGGCGCGGCCACCGCGGCAGGGCACGCCGCCCTCTGCGAGCGCGGGGTTGGCGTAGGAGACATAGACCACGTGCGAGAGGTCGCCGCCGACCAGCGGCTTCAGTGCCTCGCGCAGCTTGACGAAGTCCTGCGGCAGCTCGCGCGCCAGCGCATCGCGGGAATCGTCGACGCTCGCCATCACGCCGGAGCGGCGGAACAGCGCCCGCTCGGTCGCGGTGTCGACGATGACGTCGGCGACGAGGCCGGAGAAATAGACGTCGTTGGCGCCGACCGACAACAGCACGAGATCGAGCGTGCGGTCGGGCTGGCGCTTTTTCGCCGCGGTGAGGGCCTCCCGCAGCTCGGCGACCTGCGCGTTCACGCTGGTGTTGCAGACGCCGGTCTTGCCGGGCGGGCATTCGCGGGCGCGCTGCGAGCCGAGCAGGCCGTCGCCGATGCTGGCGCCGGTGCAGGCGAGCGGCAGGTAGGTCACGGCGATGTGGGTGTAGCGCACCGCGAGCGCCAACGCGGTGCGCGTCTGGTAGCTGTACAGCGAGCGGTGGCACGGTGCGTTGAACCAGAGCGCGCTATAGCGTTGCCAGTTCGCGAGCGTATCCGGCGCCTCGCAAGCGCGGCCGCCCTTGAAGCCGTGGCGGCTCGGCCGGTAGTACTGCGCGCCAGCGGTGCCGAGATAGGAGCGGAAGCAGAAGCCTTCGTCGGACAGCGCCAGCGGCCGGTCCGGATTGCCCTCGCCCGAGGCGATGCTGTCGCCGAGGCCGGCGACGAAGATGTCGCGGACCTGGATCTCGGTCTGGACCCGCTGGGTCGGATCGGAGCCGGCGGAGACATCGACGGTCGCGACCGTCTGCTTGCCGTAGCGGACGCGCAAGTTGATCGGCTCGGCGCAGTCGAAGGTCGATTGCTGCGGGCCGTCGCCGTCGTCGAACGACCAGGCGCAGGTGGCGCCGACCGGCACCGCGCCCACGAGACGCACGGTGACGGGATGGTCGATCGGGGTCAGGTAGTTTTCCTTGGTGTTGTCGCGGGTGCAGGGCTGGTTGACGCGGCCCTGGAGGTCGATGCAGAGACGGTTGACCATGTTGCGAGCCCAGCCGCGGCCTTCGCTCTGGAGCTCCAGCGATTGCTCTGCGGCCAGGATGCTGCGGTTACGCGCATTCTCGACATGGAGCAGGAAGTCGCGCTCCTCGCGGAACAGCCGGAAGCGGTTACGCACCTCCCAAGTGATCTGCAGGGGGCCGGCGTCCTGCGCGGCGGCGCGCTCGGCCGGCAAAGCGGTCAAAAGTCCGGCCAGCAGCAGGGCGCTGGCGGAGAGAGTACGGAGCAATACAGGGATCATGGCCCGCGTCTTCAACGGCAAAGTTGAGGCGGAAATAAGAGAGCATTGCGCCGCCGCCCGCAACCCTTTGGTCCGGGCTGGCTGCTTCAGCGTCTATTGGCCTGCCGCAGCAACCGCTCGCGTTCCATCGGCGTCACCTCCTTGGGCAGATTGGCCTGCGCACAGGCCTCCGCCAGCCGCCGTCGCTCCTGCCAGGGCTCGACCACGTTCATCCAGAGCTCGCGCGTGCCCATGATGGAGATGGCGAGGCCGAACGGGATCACGAAATAGAGGATGCGGAATACCAAGAGCGTCGCCAGGAGCTCCTCGCGGCCGAACTCGGGCAACGCCACCAGCATGGCGGCATCGAATACGCCGATCGAGCCGGGGGCATGGCTGGCAAAGCCGATCAGGGTCGCCAGGATGAACACCACGGCGAGCGACATGAAGTCGATCGGCGGATTGGCCGGCATCAGCAGGTACATGGCCATGGCGCAGAAGCCGAGATCGACCACACCGATCAGGATCTGCACCAGCGTCAGCGGGGCCGAGGGCAGCACCACTTTCCAGCCCTTCTGGCCAAGCTCGCGCCGCTTCTCGCCCATGCACAGCCAGACGAGATAGGCCCCGATCGAGGCAAGGCCGCCGAGCGCGATCAGCCGGTTGATCGATGGGGGAAGCTGATCCATCGAGGACGCCGCATCCGGGTGGATCGCCAAGCCGATCGAGAGCACGAAGATGTTACCGAGCCAGAAGGTCAGGCCCGACAGGAAGCAGATCTTGGCGACGTCGATCGCGTTCAATCCGTAGTCCGAATAGATCCGGAAGCGGATCGCGCCGCCGGTGAAGACGGTGGCGCCGATGTTGTGGCCGATCGAATAGGAGGTGAAGCTCGAGAGTGCCGCGATGCGATAGGGCACGTGCTTCTTGCCGATCGTTCGCAGTGCGAAAAAATCGTAAAAGGTCAGCGTGCAGAACGCGAAAAAGACGCACACCGCCGCGAGCCCGATGCTGCCGCGGGGGATCTCGGTCAACGCCGTCAGGATGACCCCGGTATCGATGCCCTTGAGGGTCCGCACCAGCGTGGTGATCGCGAACGCGATGATGAAGATGCTCGCGGCAACGCCAAGCCGTCGCCAGCCGATCCATCTCTTGAAGCCGCGCTTCAACGCGGGCAGCAGTCCGTGCATTCATCCTCCCGGTGGGGGCAAGACCGACCGGCCAGGCTTGGCCGGTCGGGTGCGATCATCGCCAAAGGCAGGCATCGATCGCTAGGCATGATCCAGCTCATTTAAGGCAAAAACAGCGGCTTGTGCAGCCCTTGACAACAAGAGGTTCTGCGTCGGATCGGCAACTTTGTCATACGCGGTTCACATCGGAGGCGCGTTAAGCATATGAGTCGCGAAACCGCCGGGCTCGTGCGGTACGTATGGGGCCTGTGATTTCAGATCCCGGCGCCCTCCGCATTGTTCCAGCGCAAAAGCCATACGGGTGTTTCTTGCGGGTGATTTTTGGAACGTCGATGTCGCGCGTTCGTTGGGCCTCATCAGCAACCGAACATGGCGGAATGAGCGGCTTTTCGTGCAGGCCGCTGCCTTCGTGTTCCAGAAAGAAAAGGACGGACCGATGGGACTGTTCACAAAAGACATCAAGACCATGAACGACCTGTTCGTGCACCAGCTCCAGGACATCTATTACGCCGAGCAGCAGCTGACCAAGGCGCTTCCGAAGATGGCGAGCAAGGCCACTGATCCGCAGCTGAAACAGGGCTTTTTGACGCACCTCGAGGAAACCAAGCAGCACGTCGCGCGGCTCGAGGAAGTCTTCAAGATGCACGGCGTCGCCGTGAAGGCGGTCGACTGTCCGGCGATCGACGGCATCATCGAGGAAGCCGATGAGACCGCCGGCGAAGTCGCCGACAAGGCGGTGCTCGACGCCGCGCTGATCAACGCGGCGCAGGCCGCCGAACATTACGAGATCGTCCGTTACGGCAGCCTGATCGCCTGGGCCAAGCAGCTCGGCCGCAACGATTGCGCCAGCGTTCTCGCCAAGACGCTCGAGGAGGAAAAGGCGACCGACAAGAAACTGACGAGCCTTGCCGAAAGCAAGGTCAACCTGCGCGCGGCGAGCTAGGCCTAATGCTGAACGAGGAAGGCGCCGCGCGGCCATCCGCGCGGCGCTTGCATGTCCTGCATCATCATTCGGTCATGATCGAGCCGCGGCGGTGATCGGCTTCGGTGCGCACGCACGCGCGACGTGAGCGGCGACGACTGCGCGTCCGAGATCAGCCGCGGCGCAGCGCGAAATGGGCGCCGCAAAACGCCATGACGGCGCCGAGGCAGAGCGCTGCGAGCCCGGCCAGCACGCCCGAGACGGTCGGGATCGGGCTCGGCGCGGCCGCCACCTGACCCGCCCCCGCGAGCAGGAGCACGCCGACCGCGATCAGGAACTGCCGCATCCGCTGCGGGATCTGGCCGGACACCGCGCTCTGCATCAACGTCGCGGTGAAATAGCCGCCGGAAAACCCGACCGATGCGATCAGCCACCAGGCGATCGCCGCGCCCGCGGGGATGAACTCGGCCGAGTCGGAGCGCCAGAGCCCGCCGAGGTCGAGCCCGTAGCGCGCGCCCAGCATGTGCACCGCGAGCGCCAGCAGCACGCCGGAGATCATTGCGGCGCCGAGAATCAGACGGCGCGGAAAAAAGGTCGTCTCAACCATGCCTCGCTTGTAGGATGGGCGAGGGCGATCGCGCAAGCGGATCGCGGGCGCGATAGCGCGGACGGGATCGATTGTCGGGATGCAGGGTTCGAAAGCCGAGGCTGCGGCAGTCACGAGCTATGCCTACAAGGCGTCGCTGATCGGCTCGGCGCATCGCTTCGCGCTGACGGAGCAGGGGCTGTCGTGGCACATTGGCGGCAGGTCCGGCCTGTGGCCTTATGACGAGATCAGCGCGGTCCGGCTGTCGTTCCGCCCGGTGTCGATGCAGCAGCACCGCTTTCGCGCCGATATCACCCACGGCAGCGGCCGCCGCATCGCGATCCTGTCGACGAGCTGGCAGACCGCTGCGCTGATGGCGCCGCAGGACAACGGCTTTCGCGCCTTCATCGTCGAGCTGCATGCGCGGATGGCCAAAGCCGGCAGCCGCGCGGTGCTGACGTCGGGACTCGGCCGCACGGCCTATGCGGCGGTGCTGGCATCCCTGGCGATGCTGACGGTCGCGATGGCGGGCCTGTTGATCCGCGCGCTGGCGATCGGCGAGTTCGCCGGCGCGCTGTTCATCCTCGGCTTTGCCGCGCTGTTTGCCTGGCAGGTCGGCGGCTTCGTGCGCCGCAACCAGCCGCGCTCCTATACCCTGGCGCGGCTGCCCGAGGCGCTGCTGCCGTAGCTTTGCAACCGGCCGCAATCAAACGTGAGTTCGCAGCCGTGCGCCGCTGCCGCATCGTGCGGCCCATGTCAGCCAGGGACAATGGTGCTCGTCTGCCGACCGCCGATGAGATCGCCGAGATCAACCGCACGCATCTGATCGAGACGCCGCTCGTGCCGGCCGATCTGTTGTTCGTGTTCGGCACTCGGGAGGACGACACGTTGCGGGCCGATACCGCGGCACGGCTGTGGCGCGAAGGCTATTTCCGCTGGGCGATTGTCAGCGGTGGTGTGACACCGGGCTCGGAGCAATCAGAGTGCTCGATCATCAAGGCGGCGATGATTGCGGCCGGCATTCCGGCGGAACTTGTCCTCGAAGAGCATCGCGCCATGAATACGGGCGAGAACGTGATCTTCTCCCTGCCGATCATCGATGCAGCGCTGGGCCTTGCCAACATTCGCAGCGTGATCTGTCTCGGCAATACCTGGACCGCGCGGCGCTACCCGATGACGCTGTATCGGCACTGGCCGGAGGTCGAGAAGATGTTGCTCACCGTCGACAGCTTCGCGACGCCGCGTGCGCTCTGGCATACCGATGCCGAATTTCGCCGCCGCATGCTGCATGAATGGGCCAAGATCGAGCCGTACAAGGCGAAGGGCTTCATCGCGGAATGGCCGGAGGCTTGAGAGCTACTCCGTCGAGTCGAAATCCTCCTCCTTGGTGCCGAGCAGCGACACGATCGTGCGCAGGCCGGAATCGAGCTGCTCGAAGGTGGGCGGGGCGAGGGCGAGGCGCACCGCGTTGGGGGCGTGGCCGTGGGCGATGGCGAAGGTGGAGGACGGCGTCAGGGCGATGCCGCGCCGTGCCGCGGCCGCGACGAAGGTCTGCGAGCGCCAGTGCGGCGGCAGCGTCAGCCACAGATGATAGGAGCGCGGGTCGGCGGCGAGCTGGTAGCCGGCGAGCAGCCTTGCCACGGTCTGCTGACGGCGCGAGGCATCGATGCGTTTCAAGCGCGTCAGCTCGGCGACGGTGCCGTCGGCCATCAGCCGCTGCCCGGCCGCAAGCGCATGGCCGGAGGCGATCCAGCCGCCGGTGCGGACCGCGCTCATCACGCTCTCGCGCAAGCGCGGCGGCGCCACGAGGATGCCGAGCGCGAGGCCGGGCGCGACCTTCTTGGACAGGCTGTCGATCACGATGCAGCGGTCCGGGCCGAGCGCGGCCAGCGGCGTGTCGTCGGCGAGGAAGCCGTAGACCGCGTCCTCGATGATGGTGAGGTCGAGCTTTTCGGCGACGCGCATGATGTCGGCGCGCCGCGTCGCGTTCATGGTGACGCCGAGCGGGTTCTGGATGATCGGCTGCAGATACAGTGCCGACAGATGCGCCTCGCGATGCGCCTTCTGGATCGCATCGGGCCGTGCGCCGAACTCGTCCATCGGAATCGGGACCAGCGTGATGCCGAGCCGCGCCGCGATGCTCTTGACGTAAGGATAGGTCAGCGCCTCGACGCCGCAGCGACCGCCGGTGGGAACGAGCGCGGCGAGCGCGGCCGCGAGCGATTGCTTGCCGTTGGCGGTGAACACGATCTGCTCGGCCTGCGGCGCGAAATCCTTGCGCGCGAGATAGGCGGCGGCCGCGTTGCGCGCGCTCTTGGTGCCGGTGCTGGTCGAGACGCGCAGGGCGGATTCGAGCGCATCGACGCGCTCAAGCCCGGCAAGGCTCTTGGCGATCATCGCCCATTGCTGCGGCAGCAGCGGGTAATTGACCTCGAAATTGATGCGCGCCTCGGCCGGCTCTCTCAGCGTCTCGACCTCGCGCCTGATATCGCCGGAGATGAAGGTGCCGCGGCCGACCTCGCCGACCACGAGGCCGCGGCGAAGCAATTCGGTATAAACCCGGCTCGCGGTCGAGACCGCGATGCCGCGGTCATAGGCAAAATTGCGCTGCGGCGGCAGCCGGTCGCCGGGCCTTAACGTGCCGTTAGAGATATCCGAGGCAATGGCATCGGCAAGCTTCACGTACTCGAACTTGGACATTATTGCACCGAGAGCAATGTTTTACTTGCTCCGAGCAGTGTACTGAAGCATTTAGGTTCCATCAAGGTCCGCGATTGAGCCGAGGAGAGCGAGAGCAATCCGACGGCAAATGAGGTGCAGGCGCTCACAAGCGTCCGCGCCAACGGCATTTGCTTCGCCGCGCGGAACGACAGGCCGGAGAAGAAAAATGACCACGATCTCGCAAACTGCCGGGCGGAGCTTTCGCCCATCCCCCTCGGGCGGCTTTTTCAGCACGCTCGCCAACGCCGCCTATGCGCTGTTCGACCGCCTGGAGCGCCGCTCCGCCGTCAAGACGCTGAACGAGCTCGACGACCGCGCCCTGCGCGACATCGGGATCACGCGCAGCCAGATCGAGGACGCGGTCTACGGACAGGTCAGGACCGAGCTGACGCGGTATCTGTGAGCTGTCGTGTCCCGGACGCGCTGCAGCGTTCTTACGCTGCTGCGCAGAGCCGGGACCCGGCAGGCCGTGAGCTCGCTGCGACATGGGCCCCGGCTCTGCAGCGCATCGTCGAAGAGACGCTGCGCTGCGTCCGGGGCACGAGAGCTCAGTGTTCCGCGCATACGTCTCAACACCGTCAGACTCTCTTCGCCGCGACAATAATCGACCCGTCATCCTGAGGTGCGAGGCGTGCGATGCGGATGCATCGCATGCGGAGCCTCGAAGGATGCGCGGCCGAGCTGGTGCGGCGGGGCCGTCGCCCTTCGAGGCTTGCTCTGCGACGCTATCGCGCCGCAGCGCGCGCACCTCAGGGTGACGGTGATGCATAGGGTTTGCAACGTACTCGCCTTCATGCGGACACAGCGTCGCATCCTCGCGGCTTGTTTCGCCCGAGTTTTGCCTGGTCGCCTCACCCTCAATTGAAAGAGGGCGCAGGGAAGGCCGGGAGCCGGTTGGCTCCCGTGGACCGCCATGCCAAGAGCAGACTGCGTGTGCTTCGTGCATAGCGGAGAACAGGGCAACCGGAGACATCCCGGCCTTCCCTGCGCAGTGGCTTTACGGCTTATGTCGTGCTCTCCCCGGGGAGCGTTGCACTATTGCCCCCGTCGCCTTGCGGCTGATCGATGCGCGTGCCCGGTCGGGCCGCCACATCACCGCAAGACTTGACGCCAGACCCCGGGCGTCAGGACCACACGATTTTGCCGTACGCCGATCGCACCGGTCGTGTGCGCGAGACGTTTCGCTCACGGCTCTCCGCCCTGCAAAACCCTTCGCGCCGATGCCATCGGCGTCCACCGCCGCCCGGCCCGCGTTCGTGACGATCGCGATACGCCCTCTTCCTTGGGCCGGGTTGCGCGACACATACGTCATTTCCGAATTTCGGTAAAGAAGAATGTTTTTGGCAGCGCGGATTGACCGATGGATTGGGTGTTTTGCCCGTCGGGCAACGCAAGGGATTGTGGCCTCGGTGCCGGAAGGCACTTGGGAATCACGTCCGGTTGCGGGGCGGTCCCCGCAAAGGGCCCGCCGCCACAAGCAAAAGCGCCGCCCGCTTGAAATGAAGCGCAGGCGGCGGCTGATCAGCCCCGGGAGGGTGAGAGTAAAATCCCGATACCAGTTGGTCTCTACGGGGTCGGCGTAGGTTCAGCCTGTTGGAGACGAAGCCCTACCGTGGCGCCAATAGTCCCGGCGAGGTCAGCCACTTGTTGACCTCTCCGGCAGCATCGATCTGCCCGGCCTTTCGCAAAAGCTCCGTGCGGCGGATACCAGCGGGCATCCCTTTGGCCTGCTGGCGAAGGTTGAGTGCTTCTTGCGCCAGGCGATATTCGAATGTCGATGATGGTTCTGGGGATCGTCGAGCCAAGATTTTCATGCTCCGCTGCGGGGGTAAGCGGGAGCGCAACTCGCGTTCACACCACCGATAGATGCTACGGGCCGCTCGGCGGTGCCGAGACAATGCGACTTTATCTGTTGGATAGCGAGCGCTTTATTTCGTTTCCGCGCAGGAACTGTCTGTGGAACTCAGCAGCCGCGGCAAATGTTCTTCAGCTTCGCGGCGGTTCGGGCTTCTTCCGCAAGGAAAGGATCCTTGTAGCCTGACGATGAGCCGATGCGGGCTTCGGCGGGACTTGTCATTTTGGGCGGAAATGCCGCATCGTAACAGGAGAGGCGCGCGCTGGTGCTTTCGATCGCACGGCAGTTCGGCTCCGCGGCAGAAGCTGAGGGCGCGGGTGTACACAGGGCCGCTGCCAGCAAAAGCGCTGCGGTCCATGTGCTCGTTCGAGCCGTCGTCATGCCGAGCACTCCGTATTCACTTGGTTCTGCTCGCCCAGGTCGGACGCTCGCCGGTCCAGGCCGGCAGAGCATCCCATTCGGACCAGCGCATCCTGCGCTCCTCGTCGCCGACCCTGACGAAAACAAAGGGAGCATCGTCCCGGCCTGTCTTCGAACCCACGAAAACCGCCGGAACGCCGTAGGCATCTCTGATGATTGCCGTGTTTGCCATTCCCGCCTCCTGTCTCGGCTCGCGTCTCTGCTCGCGACTCTGCTCGCGTCTTGGCTGAAGCGCCGCGCCCGCGTTTTGGCGCAGGTCGATCGAACGGACCTGCTGCTAGAGAACGGCCACGATCGCGATCAGCAGCACGAGGAAAATAGGCACCAGCAAAGGTGGCACGAGCCACTCACGAATGTCGAATCTGACCAAATCGGACATCTGACCGCCTTCTTTCGGGTGGAGGCGGGAGCGCGATGCTCTCAGTCACCGATAACAGCCAGGAAGCGCGCGGTGATGGCTGGCTTGTAGCACCCACCTTGCCAATTAGCGAGGTCAATCTCGTCCGTCTTGCTGCGCGCAATTGACCCGGACCGGCGGCTCACACCAGTTCATCGGTCCACACCTTGAAGCTGATCAGCTCGCCCGGTCCGAAAATATGAACAATCGGAACATCCGCCGCATCGCGGCCCTGGGCGATCAGGACCCGGCCGATGCGCGGCGTGTTGTTGCGTGCGTCGAAGGTGTACCAGCGGCCGCCAAGGTAGGCATCGAACCAACCTGCAAAGTCGCCGGGGGCGTGCGGCGGCGGAATGCCGATGTCGCCGAGATAGCCGGTGCAGTAGCGCGCTGGAATGTTCATGCAGCGGCAGAACGCGATGGCGAGATGCGCATAGTCGCGGCAGACGCCCTTCCGCTCGTTGAAGGCCTCCCATGCCGTCATGGTCGCCCGCGCGTGCTCGTATCCGAACGCGATGTGATGGTGAACGAAATCGCAGATCGCCTGGACGCGCGGCCAGCCGGGCGCCGTTTTCTCGAACAGCTTCCAGGCGATGTCGGAAAGCCGATCTGTTTCGCAATACCTGCTGCCGAGCAAATAGAGCAGGGTGTCCGATGGAAGATCCTCGACCGCGTGCTGCGCAGCTGAAGGCGCGATCACATCGGGCAAGCCGCTGTCGCGCACCGTTCCATCGGCGGTAAGGCGCATGCGGCCGGGCGGCGCGACGATCCGGCTGCACCAGTTCCCGAAGCTGTCGCGGTAGGGCGTGATCGGAACAGAAGGCGAGGTGATGAGGTGATCCGGCACGACAACATCGGATGCCCGCGTGAAATGCGTTCCGACCATCGCAATCAATGGCGTAAATTGCGGGAAGTCGTAGACCATGTCGAAGCCGACCCGGATCTGCATGCTTAGGCCTCGGCTCCAACTGCGCTGACCGGAATTGGCCGCCGCATGAGTCGTGTCGGCTCGAACTCAGGTCGGCATCGCTGCGACTGGTCCGTCTGCCGCATCCCTGAAGAGAAGATGGCTATGCAGGCGGCCGGACGCAATGCCAAGTGCCGCAACGCGAAGCCACATCCCATCACCGAATTATGCCGCGTCCGACCAGTCCGGCAGCGGAGGGCGCGGTGCTCGCCAGCATTCGCTGGACCCATTGTCTAGTGCAATGTCGCGGCAGCGGCTTCGTCGATGGCCGCCATCAAATCGGGCGTTGCAGATTGATGGACCATATGGCCCACGCCGGCGATCCGGTGCAGTTTGCTCTGCTTGATCTCTTCGTGGAGCCTGACCGATTGCTTTTCGATGTCGATCAGACGGTCATCCTCACCGCCGATGATGATCGTGGGCATCCTGAGTTCGCTATAGGTCTTCGCAGCGACAAAGGCCGCCGGGACCATCAAGGCCGCTTCTGCGGCACTGGCACGCATCTGTGCTGGTCGTACAGCCATTGCTTTGGGAAAGTCGGCGAATTTCTCGGGGACTGCGCGCGGGCCGAATAGTTTGCGCAACATCATAGGCCACATCAGCCGCCCGAAGATCGGGGATACGGTGTAACTGATGATATCGCCGAGTCCAGGGATTGCAGGTGCCAAAGAGGCCGCGGCGTCGGTGCGGGCGGTCGGGAAATAGTATCCCGACGCCAGCACCAATGCTTCGACCAGCGATGGATGCCTGATCGCCAGCGCCACTGCGAGCGACGCTCCCCATGAATGTCCAAGCACAATTGCGCGCTGAACGCCCAGACGGCCGAGTGCCTCCTTGAACAGATCTGCCTGCGTCTCAGGGGTCCAAACCGCATTGCGGGGCCGCAAGCTGTGTCCGAATCCCGGGCGGTCGAAGACGATAACCCGATAGTTTGCAGCTGCCAGATCAATCAAGCCGCTCGACTCGAAGTCCTGGATCATGCTGCCGTTGCCGTGAAAGAGAACCAGCGGGCGGCCGTTGCCACGCTCCACATAGTGCAGACGTACGCCATTGACCTCGATGAACCGTCCCTGTGGCGGATTATCGCGTTGTGCCTTCCTGGCAAGCTGCCGATTGATGAGGGCGGCCCCCGCCATCACCGTTACGGCCCCAGTAACGGCGGCAAGCGCGGGATATCGCCTCACGGCGCTGAGGCAGCTGGAGACGAGCGAAGGTGAAGGAGTTTGCAGCAAGGTCATTGGCAGTACCTCATAAGGGTCTGCACGATGCCTCAGAGCAAATGAGAAATGTTGCAGGCATTCCAAACGAGGGCGTCGTCGGTTGGTTCCTGTACGCTCGAATCTGATCGGTCTTCTTGTTAAACGCCTTCACTCTTCCGCGCACGCGCCGCACCTGCACGCGTCCACGCCGGATCTTCAGACAACTGCCTTCAAGAAGCTTTGGCGCCAGTCTGTTGCGGGCCAGATGCTAGCCCGGGCCCGATGTCTCGTCCTTCTTCGGAGATCCCAAGCCCGGGGAGGCGAGCCAATCATCCATATGTGCCGCTATCTCGGCCTGCCGGGCCCTTTTCGTTGCAGCTTCCCGCAACGGGCCATGCGGTAGTAGCTTCGCCTC
Source organism: Bradyrhizobium sp. CFUWI (assembly GCF_056429085.1). Taxonomy (NCBI): domain Bacteria; kingdom Pseudomonadati; phylum Pseudomonadota; class Alphaproteobacteria; order Hyphomicrobiales; family Nitrobacteraceae; genus Bradyrhizobium; species Bradyrhizobium sp. CFUWI. Next base: position 302,760 of record NZ_JBWJZE010000009.1, on the reverse strand, counting down.
CTCTTTTAGCTTTGTGGCCTCTTCGAGGAGTCGCTCTTTGAGCGATTTTGTGTGTGTAAACCGGCGACGTTGCATGTCGCGTTCCTTTCCGTGAGGGCGGGAGCGCGATCAGGCGTTCTCATCACCGATGATAGCCGAGAGCCGAGCGGCGATGACGGTCAACGTTCCAACCAGGGAACTGTTCCAAGTATCAGCTCTACGAACTTGCCGCTCGCCGAAGCCGCAGCGCGTGTTAATGCATGGGCCCCGGCTCTCCAGCGCACCGCTGAAGAGGTGCTGCGCTGCGTCCGGGGCACGAGACCATCGGCTGCGCACGCGCTGCCTCCATGGTCCGCTGCGCCACCTAGTGCCTCACGACCAGCACCGAGCATTTGGCGTAGCGCACGACGTGGCCGGCGTTGGAGCCGAGGAAATAGGTGCGCATCGCCGGCCGGTGCGAGGTCATCACGATCAGATCGGCCTTTATCTGCGCGGCTTCCTCCAGAATCTCGTGGTAGATGCCGCCCTGGCGTACCACGCTGGAGATCCGCCCCCGCTCGATGCCGGATTCGCGTGCAACGATGGCGAGCGCCTCTTCCGAGGTCTGGCGCTGCTGTTCGTCGAAATCGGCCGGCACGTATTCGGCCAGCATCACCGGCGTCATCGGCAGCACGTTGAGCAGCCGCACCGTGCCGCTCCAGGTCTGCGACAGCGTTGCCGCGGTCGCGATCGCCGGCTTGGCCAGATCGGTGTCGGCGAGGTCGATGGGCACGAGGATGGACTTGAACATCTGCGCCTCCAATCTTCGGCCCTTGATCGCGTTAGGTCGGTCGGCCGAGACGGCGGGCCACGCATCTCATCCCGATCGAAGCAGCTTGGGGCTGGTGAACAGCACCAGTTTGCCGCGGCGGTAGGCCACGTCGGCCCAATCCTTGACGTCAAAGTCGAAGATCGCAAGTCCCGAAGTGGGCAGATTGTCGGCGAGCGCCTTGGCGCCGGCCGGATCGCCGCCGCCCATCAGCATGAGCGCGGCCTCGTGCATGCCGGGATTATGGGCGACCAGCAGCAATTGCTTCGGGTCGGCCGGGGCCGTTGCAGTGCGAATGCAGTCCAGGATCTGCGCGGGATCGGCGCCATAGAGTTCCGGCAGGATCTCGACCTGCGGCGCCGGGACGCGGTCCTTCATCGCCTCCCAGGCGATGTCCCAGGTCTGCCGCGCCCGGACGGCATGCGACACCAGCACGGTATCGGGGAAGGGCGGATGGTTGGCGATCCAGTCGCCGATCCGGGCAGCATCCTTGTAGCCGCGCTCGTCGAGCCGGCGGTCCTGGTCACGGCCGCTCGGCGCGTCAGTCTCGGTCTTGGCGTGACGCAGCAACATCAAACGGCGCATGGCATTCTCGAATCGTTCCCCGTCCAGAATAATCTACAGGCGCCGGTTGAGGACAAGGTGACAGGCGCCCGGTGGGTCCTTTAATAAGAAAACGGCATGAGCGAGACTTACACAAGCGTGTCCGAGGACGAAGCCGGCTTTCGCGACCGCACGCGGCTGTCGTTCGACCTTGACGCCGACATCTGCGTCATCGGTGCGGGGCTGGCCGGGCTCACCGTCGCGCTGGAGGCGGCCCGGTTAGGGGCCAGCGTCGCGGTGCTCGAGGGCCGTCACATCGGCTGGAACGCGTCCGGCAACCAGCTCGGCACGGTGATGCCGGGCTTTGCGCTGCCGCTCACCGATCTGATCGAGCGCATCGGCTTCGAGGACGCGCGTGAATTGTGGACGCTGTCGAAGCAGGGCGCCGAGTTCGTCCGGGCCAACGCCACGGAAGAGAACATGCCGGGGATCGCCAGAAGCGAGGGCGTGCTGGAGGTCTCGAACGTCGATGCCGGCGACCGGCTGATCAGCCGGTTGCAGATGCTGAACGAGGATTTCGACACCGAGGTCGAAGGCTGGCAGGTCGATCGCGTCCGCGAGGTGCTCAAGACCGATCGCTATTTCCACGGCGTGTATTATCCCAAGGCGTTCCAGGTCGACGGCCACAAATATGTGCACGGCCTCGCGGCGCTGGCGCGGCGGGCCGGCGCCCGCATCTTCGAGGACACGCCGGTCGTCAGCATCGATCATTCCGGCATCCGCAAACGCATCGTCACGCCCTCGGCGCGGCTGCGCGCCACCCACATCGTGCTCGCGGGCAACATCCATCTCGGCGCGCCCTTGAGACGCCTGTCGGAGACGCTGCTGCCGGTCTGGCGCTATGCCGGAATCACCGCGCCGCTCGGCGAGCGCGTGCATGAGATCATCGCCTTCAAGGGATCGGTGATGGACACCGACGGTGTCGATCATTTCCGCATCGTCGACGGCGACCGGCTGATGTGGGAGAGCCCGGAGACCACCTGGGCCGCGCGTCCGCAGCGCTTTGCAGGCGCCGTCAGACGGCGGATCCGCACGATCTTTCCAGCGCTCGGCAATGTCGAGGTCACGGACATGTTCGGCGGCGCCACCGGCCAGACCGTGCACGGCATGCCGCAGATCGGCCAGTTGCGCAAAGGCCTGTGGGTGGCGAGCGGATTCGGCCGCCAGGGCATGAACACCTCGGCCATGGCCGGGCAGATGATCGCGCGCAGCATCCTGCGGGGCGACGAGCGCTGGAAGCTGTTCTCGCCGTTCGAGCTGGTCTGGGCGGGCGGCGCCACCGGACGGGTCGCAGGCCAATTGGTCGGGATCTGGGGCAGGGCGAGTTCCGCCGCCGCGGGCTCGCTCGCCCGCTACCGCGAGCGTGCCAGGGTCAAGGATCGCCAGCGCGAGGCGCGTCTTGCCGAGGCCAACCGGGCCGCCGGCACCGGTCCGCGCCGCCCGCCGCCCGGCGTCAGGCCGCGGCTGGCCCCGGCGCCGAAACCTGCGGTCCAAGCGGAAGAGCGGGCGGGGGAACCGGCCGCGCACGAGGCCGACGTTTCGCGCTAAAGTGCGATGTGATCGTCATCGCGCTTTAGGTTGTTGTTTGAGCATGATCTTTTCGAAAAACCGCTGCGCACTTTTCCGGATCATGCTTTAGACCCGCGAAAAATTCCGCCTGAACGTGTAACTTCGGCCGTTCAAGCCCGTATCTCAGGGCGTGGAGCTCCCGCACGGAGAATGAGATGTTTGACCGCCGCATCCTGTTGACGACTGCCGCCGGCCTGTTTGGCCTTGGGGCCTTCCGCTGGCTGAGGGGAACGCCTGCCGAGGCCGGCCAGAAGACTGCGGAAAAGTTCGAGATCACGAAGACGGAGGCTGAATGGCGCGCCCAGCTCACGCCGCAGCAATATGAGATCCTGCGCAATCACGGCACCGAGCGGCCGGGCTCCAGCCCGCTGCTGAAGGAGCACCGCAAGGGCATCTTCGCCTGCGCCGGCTGCGACCTTCCGCTGTTTGCGTCCGAGACCAAATTCGAGAGCGGCACCGGCTGGCCGAGCTTCTACCAGCCGATCGAGGGCAATGTCGGCAAGACCGAAGACCGGGCCTACGGCATGGTTCGCACCGAGGTGCATTGCCGGCGCTGCGGCGGCCATCTCGGCCACGTCTTCGACGACGGTCCGAAGCCGACCGGATTGCGCTATTGCATCGACGGTTTCGGGCTGGTCTTCCATCCCGCGGCGGCGTCGGCGACGTAAGTCGCCCTGGAGTCATTCCGGAGCGATGCGTCAGCATCGAATCCGGAATCTCGAGATTCCGGGTTCGGTCCTGCGGACCGCCCCGGAATGACCGAAGGCCCCGGCAATTGTTGCCGGTCCCGGCAATTGTGCCCCGGTCGTCAGGCCGGGGCTTTTTCATTAAGTCGTTGATTTCATGAGGGTACCCGCATTGGCATAGCCCTTGCGACGGTCTCCCCCGACTGCGGCCATGGTCGACCGGCCGCCGAGATCGGATTTGGAGACAAAGTTATGGGTATCTTCGATGCAATGAACACCTCGGTGGGTGGCCTGCAGGCGCAGTCCTACGCGCTGCAGAACATTTCCGGCAACATCGCGAACTCATCCACCACCGGTTACAAGGGCATCGGGACCAGCTTCGTCGATCTCATTCCCGACTCCTCGGTGCCGAGCAAGCAGGTCGCGGGCGGCGTGACGGCCAACGCCAAGGCCACCATCACCACGCAGGGCACGATCTCGGGCTCCACCGTCGCCACCAACATGGCGATCACCGGCGACGGCTTCTTCTCGATCCAGAAGGCGAGCGGCGTCGTCGACAACGTGCCGGTGTTCACCGGCGTCACCTATTACACCAGGCGCGGCGACTTCCAGCTCAATGCCAACGGCAATCTCGTCAACGGCGCCGGCTATTACCTGATGGGCGTCACGGTCGACCCGAAGACCGGCAACCCGACCGGCAGCGTCGCGAACGTGCTGCAATTCCAGAACAACTTCATTCCGGCGCAGGCGACCACCTCGATCCAGTACGCTGCGAACCTGCCGACCCAGCCGAACACGGTGGCGAAAACGACCGCCGCGGCCGGCACGCTGCTGGCGGCCGGCGGACTGAACCCGTCCGATTTCGCGGCCAACCCGCTGCCGGTCGGCACGCCGCCCGCGCCCTACACCAATGCGACGGTCTCCGGCGCCGCCGCCACCGGCAACATCCGCTCGGCCTATTCGTCGACGACGGCAACGGGCACGGTCGCGCTCCAGAACAATTCGTCTGCGGTGGCCTCGACCACCACGTCCCTCGACAACACGGTCGGCACGCATCTCGCCTCCAGCATTCTCACCGCGCTGAGCGGCCAGACGCTGACCATCAACGGCAACACCATCACCTTCAACGGCGGCACCACGGTCTCGACCGTCGGCAACAACACGACGATCGGCCTCGGCGCGGGCACGACGGCGACTGTGTCCGACATCCTGAACGGCATCCAGACCGCCGGCGGCGCCGGCGTCACGGCCTCGCTCTCCGCCAGCGGCAACATCGTGATCTCCAGCGGCACCGGCACCGACGTGGCTGTCGGCAGCGGCACGGCAGCCACCGCGCTCGGCATCAGCAGCGTGACCCGTGGCGGCAACGTGCTGTCCTCGCCCGCGATCTCGGGCGCCACGGTTCTGAGCGGCACGGCGACGGCCGGCGGCGCCCAGGTGCTCTCGTCCGGCTTCGCTGCCGGCGATACCATCACGGTCGATGGTCAGACGCTGACCTTCATGGCCGCGGGCGCCGTGGGCAACAACCAGATCAACGTCACCGACAACATCACGACGCTGCTCGGCAAGATCGACGCGCTGGCCGGCGCGTCGGGATCGTCGGTCAGCAGCGGCGGCGTGATCACGCTGAACACCGGCACGGTCTCCAACCTTTCGGTCTCCAGCTCGAACAGCGCTGCCTTCGCCGCGCTCGGCTTCACCTCGACCATCACCAAGAACCGCGACGGCGGCGGCACCGCCGGCACGGGCGGCGTGATCGGCAACGACATTTCGACCTTCACCAAGGAATCGATCAGCGGCGGCGCGGTGACCGCCTACAACGCCGCCGGCACGCCGGTGAACCTGCAATTGCGCTGGGCCAAGACCGACAGCGCCTCGCTTGGCGCGGGCCATTCCGACACCTGGAACCTGTTCTACCAGACCGATCCGAATGCGACCGGCACGACGGTCGGCTGGGTCAATACCGGGCAGGCCTTCACCTTTGCCGCAGACGGCTCGCTGACTTCGCCGAGCGGTTCGGGCATCACCATCAACAACGTCAGCGTCAGCGGTCAGTCGCTCGGCTCGGTCGCCTTCAACATCTCGTCGGGCGGGCTGACGCAATATGCCAGCACCAGCGGCGCGGTGACCATCAACACCATCACGCAGAACGGCTATGCCGCCGGCCAGCTCCGCTCGGTCGCCGTCAACAACAACGGCATCGTGGTCGGCACCTTCTCCAACGGCCAGAACCTCAACCTCGCCCAGGTGCAGCTGTCGCACTTCAACGGCACCAACTACCTGAAGGCGATGGACGGCGGCGCCTATGCCGCGACCGAGCAGTCGGGTGACGCCATCGACGGCGCTTCGGGCACAATCAGCGGCTCGTCGCTGGAGGGATCCAACACCGACATCGCCGACGAATTCACCAAGCTGATCGTGACCCAGCAGGCCTATTCGGCCAACACCAAGGTGATCACGACCGCGAACTCGATGGTGCAGGATCTCCTGAACGTGTTGCGCTGATCGGCGCGTAACGTAACCAAAGGCGGCAAGTAACATGGGTTTGAGTTCAGCCCTCGCCAGTGCGATGAGCGGTCTGCGTGCCAACCAGGCCGCTCTCTCGATCGTCTCCTCGAACGTCGCGAATTCGCAGACGCCGGGTTACGTCGTCCAGACGCCGAACCAGATCGAGGTCACCACCGGCGACTTCGGCTCGACGGCGATGACGACAGGCGTCAGCCGGGAGCTCGACGCCTATGTGCTGAACCAGCTGCGCACCGAAACCGGCGGCAGCGGCTATGCCGACCAGATGGCCAGCATTCTGAAGCAACTTCAGAACGTCTATGGTACGCCCGGCAACAGCGGCACGCTCGAAACGGCGCTGAACAAATTCACCACGGCGCTGCAGGCGCTGTCGACCAGCTCGGGTGCGTCGTCGGCGCAGACCGTTGCGCTCGGCGCGGCGCAGGCGCTGGCGCAGCAGCTCAACGTCACCACCAAGGGCATCCAGTCGCTGCGCTCCAACGTCGAGCAGGATCTCGGCACCTCGGCGCAGGCCGCCAACGCCGCGATGCAGCAGGTCGCCAACATCAACACCAAGCTGCAGGGCCTGTCGGCCAACGACCCCTCGGCCGCGACGCTGATGGACCAGCGCGACCAGGCCATCAACACCTTGTCGAAATATGTCGACGTCCGCGTCACCGTCGACGGTTCGAACCAGGCCAACATCTACACGACGACGGGCATCCAGCTGGTTGGCGCCGGGCTCGCCTCGCAATTCTCCTTTGCCTCGGCCGGCACGCTGTCGGCGACCTCGCTCTACAACATCGACCCGGCCAAGTCGGGCGTCGGCGCGCTGACCATCAAGCTGCCGAACGGCTCGCAGCTCGATGTCATCGCCAACAACGTGGTCTCGTCGGGCCAGATCGCGGCCGATCTGAAGCTGCGCGACGAGACGCTGGTGCAGGCGCAGAACCAGATCGACCAGCTCGCCGCGACGATGTCGAGCGCACTCTCCGACAAGACCACGGCCGGCAGCACCGTCTCCGGTCCTCCGGCGGGCTTCGACCTCGATCTTGCCGGTGCGCTGCCGGGCAACACCGCGACCTTCACCTACACGGACACGGCGACCAATACGCAGCGTCAGGTCACGCTGGTCAACGTCACCGATCCGGCGGCGTTGCCGCTGCAGAATGCGACCAACGCCAACCCGATGAGGATCGGCGTGAACTTCTCCGGGGGCATTGGCGCGATCGCCTCGGCGCTCAACACGGCGCTGTCGAGCTCGCACCTGACGTTCTCCGCAGCCCCGTCGCCGGCCACCGCCACGACGCTGCGGATCACGGACGACAATAGCGGGCTTGCCAAGGTCAATTCGGCCTCGATCAGCAAGACGATCTCGTCGCTGACCTCGGGCAATCCGCAGCTGCCGCTGTTCACCGACGGCGGACAGGCGCTCTACACCGGCGCGATCACCGCCTCGGGCTCGCAGATGACCGGCCTTGCGGGACGCATCGCCGTGAACACGCAGCTCGTCGCCGACCCGACCAGGATGTCGGTCTACAACACCTCGCCGGTGACGCCCGCGGGCGACACCACGCGCTCGGACTATCTCTACTCGCAGCTGACCTCGGCGGTGTTTTCCTATTCGCCGCAGAGCGGCCTCGGCTCGGCCGGCCAGCCGTTCACCGGCAGCGTCTCGAACTTTCTGCAGCAATTCCTGAGCGTGCAGGCCAACGCCTCGACGCAGGCCACCCAGCTCCAGCAGGGCCAGAGCGTCGTGGTCTCGACGCTGCAAGCCAAGTTCGACTCCACCGCCAAGGTCAACCTCGACTCGGAGATGTCGAACCTGATCCAGCTCCAGAATGCCTATGCCGCCAACGCTCACGTGATGTCGGTGGTGCAAAGCATGATGAACACGTTGCTCCAGGCTCAAGGGTAACAAGTAACAGGGCTCTGAAACATGTCGATCAGCAGCATCAACTACGCCTCGTCGGTTCTCGGCTCGCAGATCCGAAACATCAACCAGCAGCTCACCGACCTGTCGACGCAGCTCTCGACCGGCAAGCTGTCGCAGAATTATGCCGGGATGGGCACCAACGAGGGCTTCGCGATCGCCGGGCGCGCGCAGCTCTCCAACATCGCCGCCTATACCGACACGATCACCAACGTCAATGTCAGCATCAACCTCGCCAATACCGCGTTGCAGTCGCTGACCAAGATCCGCAGCACGGTGCAGACGGGCTCCGCCAACACGGCGCAGGATCTCAACGTCAACGGCCAGACCATCGCGCAGAACACCGCCGCGGCCCAGTTCGGCTCGATGGTCGGCGTCCTCAACACGCAGACGGGCAACCGCTATCTGTTCTCGGGAACCGCCGTCAACACGCAGTCGGTTACGGATGCCGGCGACATCATCAACGGCACCACGACGCAGGCGGGCTTCAAGACGGTGATGGCGGAGCGCCAGGCCGCCGACTTAGGGGCCAACGGCATGGGCCGTCTGGTGCAGACGCAGCCGACGCCGAGCTCGATTCAGGTGTCGGAAGACGTCGCGGGCTCGCCGTTCGGCCTCAAGATCAAGGCGGTCTCCTCGACGCTGACGGGCGCGACCGTCACCGGCCCGAGCGGCTCGCCGGTGTCGTTCTCGGTCGATCTCAACGGCGTCAACCCGAACAACGGCGACAAGCTCAGCATCCAGTTCACGCTGCCGGACGGCACGACCGAGCAGATCGATCTGACCGCATCCTCGGCGACGCCGACGCCGCTCGGCAGCTTCGCGATCGATGCGAGCACCCCCGTCAACCCGACCAATACCGCGACAAATCTCAATACCGCGCTGAACACCGCGATCACGAAACTCGCCAACACCTCGCTGGTCGCGGCATCCGCGATCGTCGCCGGCGACAATTTCTTCAACACCGCCAGCTCCGCGATCGGCACGCCGGTCAACAACCAGGCGGCGACGCCGGCGCCCGTCACCGGCGCTACGGCGCTGTCCGGGGCGAGCCCCTCGGATTCGATCTCGCCGGGCTTCGTTGCCGGCGACACCATCACCGTCAACGGCACCACGCTGACCTTCGTAGCCTCGGGCGCGACCGGCAGCCAGCTCAACGTCACCGACAGCATCCAGACCCTGCTCGGCAAGATCGACGCCATCACGGGGACGTCGAAGCCCTCGACGGTCCACGGCGGCTCGATCACGATCAACACCGACGATGCGGCGAGCCTCAACATCACCAGCTCCAATACCGGCGCGCTGGGTTCGCTCGGTTTCGGCGCGACGCCCGTGACCGCCACGCAGCCGCCGCTGCGGGTCGGCTCCTCGCCGGCGAGCTCGGCGACGACGCTGGTCAACGGTTCGGCCAACACCGTGAAATGGTACTTGGGCAATGACGGGCCCGGCTCGGCGCGCTCGACCGCGATGGCGCGGGTCGACGATTCCGTCACGGTGCAGTATGGCGCCCAGGCCAACGAGGACGCGATCCGCCGGCAATTGCAGGCGATCGCGGTGTTCGGGACCTTCTCGACCTCGCCGACCGGGCAGTATTCGGGAGGGCAGGTCTCCGCGCTGAGCCTGCGGGTGACGCAGGCGCTGACGCAGCAGCCGGGTCAGCAGCGCATCGAGGACATCCAGACCGACATCGCGATGGCCCAGAACACGATGAAGGACGCCTCCACGCGCCAGACCCAGGCCAAGGCGCAGCTCCAGACCATCATCGACCAGGCCGAATCGGCCTCGCCCGACCAGGTCGCGAGCGAGATCCTGGCGCTGCAGAACGCGCTGCAGGCGTCCTACCAGGTGACCTCGAACCTCGCGCAGCTCTCGCTCGTCAAGTTCCTGTGAGGGCGCGTTAAGGCGCCGTTAACCATGCCTCTTTACCTCTTGGTGAGGATTGGAGCGGGGCGGAGCTGCCGATGTCGGACAAGATGCAATTGGTGGTGGCAACGCCATGCTTCGGCGGGCAGGTGTCGAGCATCTATGCGAGCTCGATCTTCGCGCTCCAGCGCGCCGTTCACGGCATGTCCAATCTCGAGCTCAAGGTGCTGCTGCGGGACGGCGACGCGCTGATCACCCGCGCGCGGGCCAATCTGGTCGCGATGTTCCTGGACGATCCCAACACGACGCATTTCCTGTTCATCGACGCCGATATCGGCTTCAAGCCGGAGCAGGTGTTCCGGCTGATCGAATGCGGCGCTGACGTCGTTGCCGGCTGCTATCCGATCAAGCGGGTCAATTGGGACAAGGCCGCGCGGGCGATCCAGTCGGGCCGCACCGACGTGCCCGCGGCTTCGCTGGATTATGTGCTCGAGATCGAGGATCCCGACCGCATCGTCGTCGTCAACGGCTTCACCCGCGTGCGCTATGCCGGCACCGGCTTCCTGATGATCCGGCGCCACGCGCTGGAGGCGATGTGCCGTCACCCGGACTATGCAAGCCTGCAGTTCTTCCGCGAGCATTCGCACGACGCGCTGGTCGCAAGCCAAAACCGCTTCGCGCTGTTCGAATGCATGATCGATCCGGCGACCGGCACTTATCTTTCCGAGGACTTCGCCTTCTGCAAGCGCTGGACCGACATCGGCGGCGAGATCTGGGCGGACATCCAGAGCTCGCTCGATCACGTCGGACCGTCGGTGTTCCATGGCGACATCGCCTCGCAATTCGCACCGGCGCCCGCAGGGGCGGCGGCCGATGCCGCCTGAGCCTTCCGGGATGAGCACCGGCGCATCCCGCCTGTCAGGACCGGAACGCGCATCCGACAGCGGTTCGCGTTACCACCTGCGCGATCTTTTCACACCACTCGACACGCTGCTCGTCTCGGGCGGAGATCCGCGGCTGGCGCTCGACGCCGGGGACCGGCTCAACGTGTATGGCTGCGCGGCCGCGCCGGAGCCGGAGGTCTGGAATTTCGCCTCCTCGACGGCGTCGACGATCTCGCAGGCTGCCTATGACCGCGTCGCGCTGGCGCGCGAAGAGCTGATGCACAAATGCCTGTTCGACGAAGTCGAGGTCGCCTTCGACTCGCGCTGCGAGGACATGCGGAACGAGCTGCGTGGCCACCTCCAGCTTCCACCGCGCGTCGAAATCGTGTTCTCGCCCTCCGGCACGGACTCCCAGCTTCACGCCCTGTTCCTGGCGCGCGCGGTGCTCGGGGCGCCGCCGGTGACGATCGTGGTCGGCGCCGACCAGACCGGAAGCGGGACGATCCATACCGCGCGCGGGCACCATTTCAGCTCCATGACGGCGAGCGGCCTTGCGGTTCGCAAGGACGGCGCGGTTGCGGGGCTCGCCGGCGCCTGTCTCGCGTTGCCGCTGCTGGAGCCAGGCCCCGCGATTGCAATGCGCGGGGATGCCGATGTCGCGGTGCTGCGTGCGGTCGAAGCCACGATCGCGCAAGGCGCGCCCGTGCTGCTTCAGATCATGGATGCATCGAAGCTCGGCTGGCGCGCACCGAGCGCGGCCTGCCTCGATGAGATCGCGCGGCGCTGGCCGCGCAAGGTCCAAATCGTCGTCGACGCCTGTCAGGCGCGGCTCGGTCTCCGCCGGCTGCGCTCCTATCTCGACCGCGGTTATATGGTGCTGATCTCAGGCTCGAAATTCTTCGGTGGGCCTGCGTTCAGCGGTGCGTTGCTGGTGCCCAAGGGCCTGTCGCGGTCGCTCGATCGGATCGAGGGGATCGCGCCGGGCATCTTCGACTATGCCGATCGTTGCGATTGGCCGATGGCCTGGACGATGCTGCGTTCGCGCTTCGAGCGCCGTCCGAACTTCGGTCAATGGCTGCGCTGGGAGGCGGCGCTCGCCGAGATCGGCGGCTATTACGCCGTGCCCGGCGCATTCCGTGCCAAGATGCTCGCCGAGCTCGCCGCCGGCATCGACAGCATGATCGCGTTGTCGCCGTCGCTTCGCTCCGTCCCGACCGCGACCAACACCGTCGACGCGGATGACGAGGAATTTGCACAGACTACGATCTTTCCGTTCATGCTGCTGCGCGGCGGCAAGCCGGTTTCGACCGCCGAGACCAACGCCATTCATCAGGCGTTGGCGCGTGACATGAGCGAGGCGTTCAGCGGCACCGCGGCGGACCGACAGGTCGCCGCGCAGCGCTGCCTGATCGGTCAGCCGGTCCGCCTGGAGCGGCAGGACGCGGCACCGCAGGCCGTGCTGCGCCTTTGCGTCGGCGCCCGGCTCGTGACCGAGGCCTGGTCGCCTGATACGGCAGAGGCGCAACGCAACGTGCAGCAAATTCTCGATCGCATCGCCCATGTGCTGGTGAAGATCGAGCTGCTGCTCGACCGTGGCGCAGTCGCCGCCGCGCCGGTAAACTCCGCGTTCGAGGTGTGAGATGCAGCATCCGCTTTCCGCGCCGATCGGCATGATTGCGGCGAATTATGCCGATCGCATCGGCTTTGCGCAGCTGACCCGCCAGGCCTTCGAGGGTGTCGATCTGCATCCGCTGCGCGACCAATTGGTGGCGCGGATCGCGGCGGGGACGGCGCTGGCGGGCGAAGGACTGGATCTGTCGTTGATCGCCCAGCTTCTCGGCGACAAGGATCAGGGGCTTGCGATCCAGTCGGAGGTGTTGGCCTTCCATCAATTGTTTCGCACGCCGATTGCCGCTCCGAAGCCCGGCTTGCGCGTGCTCGCGCTTGCGGCCGACATCGACATGGGCGGCAACACGCCGATCGATTTTCTGCTCGAAGGCTCCGACATCGAGCTGTTGACGCTCTACGTGGTCAAGGGCGTCGGCCTGCCGGAGAATTTGCCGGAGCACGACGTCGCGATCGTGGTCGCTTCCGATTCCGAGGAATGCCGCGAGGCGCTCGCCTTGATCGGGAAGGCCGCGCCGCATTGGCCGCGACCGCTGCTCAATCGTCCCGATCGCATCGGCAATCTGGATCGCGACAAGCTGCATCGGCTGTTGGCCGGCGTGCCGGGTCTCGATATTCCCGCGACCATCCACGCGACGCGCGCGCAATTGTCGGACCTCTCGAGCGGGCAGATCGCTTGCCAGGACATCGCGGGTGAACTGCGCTTTCCGATGATCGCGCGGCCGCGCGGCTCGCATGCCGGCGTCGGGCTCGCGAAGCTCGACGATACGGCGGCGCTCGCATCTTATCTTGCCGAGCGTAAGGAGCAGGATTTCTTCGTCGCGCGTTTCGTCGATTATGTGAATCCCGACGGGCTCTATCGCAAATATCGTCTCGCGATGGTCGACGGCAAACCTTACGCCTGCCACATGGCGATCGCCGACCGCTGGGATATCTGGTACCTCAACGCCAACATGGCATTCAGCGAGGAGAAGCGTGCGGAGGAGGCGATCTTCATGCGCGACTTCGACCACGCCTTCGCGGCGCGCCACAGGAACGCGCTCGACGAGATGAGCAGGCGCGTCGGCCTCGATTATTTCATCGTCGATTGCGCGGAGAACCAGGACAACGAGCTCCTGGTCTTCGAAGCTGACAACACCGCCGTCGTGCACAACATGGATTCGCCGGCGGTGTTTCCTTACAAGCCACCGCAGATGCGCAAGATCTTCGCGGCGTTCGCGGCAATGCTGTCGCGGCATGCAAGAGCGGGCGAGGGGAGTGCAACATGAACGAGATCGTCCGCAACGCGCAAAGCTCCGTCGCGCACACCTCGCTTGACCCGCAGGACTGGAGCGCATTTCGCGCGCTCGCCCATCGCATGCTCGATGAGACGATCGACGGCATCGCCAACGTCCGGACGCGTCCGGTCTGGCAGCCGATCCCCGACGACGTCCGCGCGGCCTTCAAGGCCGACGTGCCGCGCGGGGCGAGCGACCTCGCCGAGGTCTATCGCGAATTCGCCGAGCACGTCGCGCCCTATGCGACCGGCAACGTCCATCCCAGCTTCATGGGCTGGGTGCATGGCGGCGGCACCGCGGTCGGCATGCTCGCGGACATGCTCGCCGCCGGCCTCAACGCCAATCTCGGCGGACGGGACCACATGCCGATCGAGGTCGAGCGCCAGATCGTCGACTGGATGCGCCGCCTGTTCGCCTTTCCGGACAGCGCGAGCGGCATCTTCGTCACGGGCACGTCGATGGCCAATCTGATGGCGGTGCTGGTGGCGCGCACGGCTGCGCTCGGCGCGCTCGCGCGCCAATACGGCATCGGCAATGACGGTGCGCTGCTCACGGCCTATACCTCGCAGGCCGCGCATGGCTGCGTCTCCAGGGCGATGGACATTGCCGGGCTCGGCACCGATGCGCTGCGCAAGATCGGCGTCGATGCCGATCATCGCATCGACGTTGCCGCGCTGCGCGCGCAGATCGCCGTCGATCGCGAGGTCGGCTTCAAGCCGTTCCTGGTCGTCGCCTCTGCCGGCACGGTGGACATTGGCGCGATCGACGATCTCAAGGCCGTCGCGGAGCTGTGCCGCGAGGAGGGAATCTGGTTTCACGTCGACGGTGCTTTCGGTGCGCTTGCGATCTTCTCGCCCGAGCTCGCGCCGCTGCTCGGCGGCATCGAACTCGCCGATTCCATTGCGCTCGACTTCCACAAATGGGGACAGGTGCCGTACGATGCCGGCTTCCTGCTGGTGCGCGATGGCGAGCAGCATCGGCAGGCCTTTGCGCAGCCCGCGGCCTATCTGCGCCGCGGGGCGAGGGGGCTTGCGGCGGGGGCGATCTGGCCCTGCGATCTCGGCCCCGATCTGTCGCGCGGCTTCCGTGCGCTGAAGACGTGGTTCACCCTGAAGACGTTCGGCATCGACCGGCTGGGTGCGACGATCGCGCGAAGCTGTGCGCTGGCGAAGTATCTCGAAGCGCGCGTGCTGGCCGAACCGCGGCTGGAATTGCTGGCTCCGGTCAACCTCAACATCGTCTGTTTCCGCTACCTTGCCGACGACGCGGTCAACCGCGAGATCGTCGCCGATATCCAGGAGTCGGGAGTGGCGGCGCCGTCGAGCACGACGCTGGACGGCAAGTTTGCGATCCGCGCCGCGATCGTCAATCACCGCACCGAGGAGGCGGACATCGATGTGCTGGTCGCGGCGGTGCTGGAGTTTGGCGGACGGCGGTGCGGCGACGGCGTGATCGAGGTCGAGGCGCCGCCGCTCGCGGCGCAATAGCACGCGCGTGGTTCAAACGAGAACGGCCCCGGAGATGATCCGGGGCCGTTCTTGTTTGCGGGACGGCTTCGTTCGCGTGGCGTGGCCGCGCGGAAGCCCAATGGTCAGGCGGCGGAGCTCACGTCGTCCTTGGCCGCTTCAGCCTTTGGATGGGTGGCCTCGAACTGGCTCCGCAGCTTCTCTTCATAGGCGATCAGCTTGCGGGCGTCCTTTAGCGCCCGGTAGAGGTCGCCGTTCAGGATGTTGTTGTTGATGGCCTCGATGATCGGCCAGGCGCTCGGGACCGCGGTGACGATATCGCGCACCAGGTTGAAATAGGTGCCGTGCTGGGTCTGCGGATCCGGCGAGATGTACATGAGCTGCACCGCCAGATAGACGAGCTTGGCCGGCGTATCGGCGGTCTCCGGCGTGAGGATGTCGCGCTCGCGCAGGATCGGCACGTTGTCGCCGTCGATCAGGAGACGGGCACGCTGGTCCGTATTGGTAATCACGCAGTTGCCGACGATGATGCGTTCGTGCGGTCTGAGCTCGACCTTGAGGGCCATGCCTGTTCTCCATCAACGCTTTCGTAACCGAGCGTTCGTTGCGGCCTATCAAGGCGTGATTCTCGCTCGCAACTAGTTAACGAGTTGTAAATTCCCGCCGCTCGCGCCAAAAAGCTCAATGCTTTCAAAGGTGCACCCGTGTGGCGGCGCAGCGATTTGCGCGGCGTCCCGGACCGAATCACGCGCGGCCGGGCAAAAGCGCGGGTTTCATTTCATGTTTCGTTAGAGGTCTCGGCGGCACCGTCCGCCGTCGCTGGGTCAATCGCGATCCAAGCAGACGTGTAACAGTAGCGTCGTTTACCAGAAAGGTAACAGAGTCATGTCCGGTATCGTCCTCTCCGCGTCGGTTCGTCAGAACCTGCTCTCCCTCCAGTCCACCGCTGATCTTCTCGCCACCACGCAGAACCGTCTGTCGACCGGCAAGAGCGTCAACTCGGCCCTCGACAATCCCACCAACTTCTTCACGGCCCAGTCGCTCGACAATCGCGCCAGCGACATCAACAACCTGCTCGACGGCATCGCCAACGGCGTGCAGGTGCTGCAGGCCGCGAACACCGGCATCACCTCGCTGCAGAAGCTGATCGACAGCGCCAAGTCGATCGCCAACCAGGCGCTGCAGACCACGGTCGGCTACTCCACCAAGTCGAACGTCTCCACCACGATCGCCGGTGCGACGGCGGCGGACCTGCGCGGCACCACGAGCTTCGCCAGCGCGACTGCGAGCAGCAACGTCGTGTTTAGCGGCGCGGCGGGCGGCACCACGGCGGCAACCGGCACCACGACGCTCGGCGCCACCATCGGCTCGTTCACGGGCACTGCGGCTACGGCCGGCGACGGCACCACCGCCCTGACCGGCGCCATCACCCTGATCGCCACCAACGGCACGACCGCAACCGGCCTCGCCAGCAACGCCCAGCCCGCCGACGGCGACACGCTGACGGTGAACGGCAAGACCATCACCTTCCGCAGCGGCTCGGCTCCGGCCTCGTCCGCGGTTGCGTCCGGCTCGGGCGTCAGCGGCAACCTCGTCACCGACGGCAACGGCAACACCACCGTCTATCTCGGCACGGCGGGCACGCCGGCTGCGACCGTCAGCGATCTGTTGACCGCGGTCGATCTGGCCAGCGGCGTCAAGACGGTATCGATCAGCGCCGGTGCCGCGACGATCGCGACCAGCTTCAACCAGACCGCTTCGAGCGTTGGCGGCGGTGCCGTCACGCTGAAGAGCTCGACGGGTGCGGATCTGAGCGTCACCGGCAAGGCCGACCTGCTCAAGTCGCTCGGCCTGACCACGTCGGTGGGCGGCGGCAACGCCACCGTAAGCGTCAACCGGACCACGAGCGCGGCCTCGCTCGGTGCGACGATTGCGGATGGCTCGACGCTGAACGTCGACGGTCACGTCATCACCTTCAAGAACGCGCCGATCCCGGGCTCGACCGGTGCTCCGAGCGTTCCGAGCGGTTATGGTGCGAGCGGCAACGTCCTCACCGACGGCGCCGGCAACTCGACGGTCTATCTGCAGGGCGGCACGATCAACGACGTGCTGAAGGCGATCGACCTCGCCACCGGCGTGCAGACCGCGACGGTCAACGCCAACGGCACCGCGACGCTTGCGACCGCCACCGGCCAGACCAACTCGTCGATCAACGCCTCCGGCCAGCTCAAGCTCTCGACCGGCGTCAATGCCGACCTGTCGGTCACCGGCACCGGCAACGCGCTGAACGCGCTCGGCCTCGCCGGCAACACCGGGACTGCGACCGCGTTCACCGCGGCCCGCAACTCCGGCATTGGCGGCATTGCCGGCAAGACCTTGACCTTCTCCTCCTTCAACGGCGGCACGGCGGTTGACGTCACCTTCGGCGACGGCACCAACGGCACGGTCAAGACGCTCGATCAACTCAACTCGAAGCTCCAGGCCAACAACCTGTCTGCGACGATCGACGCCAACGGCCTGCTGACGATCTCCACCACCAACGACTACGCGTCCTCGACCATCGGATCGAGCGCCGCGGGTGGTGCGATCGGCGGCACGCTGACGACGTCGCTGACCTTCTCGACGGCTTCCACCCCCGTCCAGGATACGGTGGCTCAGACCTCGCGTGCCAATCTGGTGTCGCAGTTCAACAACATCCTGAACCAGATCGACACGACCTCGCAGGACTCCTCGTTCAACGGCGTCAACCTCTTGAACGGCGACCAGCTCAAGCTGGTGTTCGACGAGACCGGCAAGTCGAACCTCAGCATCACCGGCGTGACCTACAACTCCAAGGGTCTGGGCCTCGCCGCGTTGACCAGCGGTGTCGACTTCATCGACAACGCCGCCACCAACAAGGTGCTGACCAACCTGAACGCCGCGTCGAGCACGCTGCGCTCGGAAGCCTCGGCTCTGGGTTCGAACCTCTCGGTGGTGCAGGTTCGTCAGGACTTCAACAAGAGCCTGATCAACGTGCTGCAGACCGGTTCGTCCAACCTGACCCTGGCCGATACCAACACCGAAGCGGCCAACAGCCAGGCGCTGTCGACCCGTCAGTCCATCGCGGTCTCCGCGCTGTCGCTGGCCAACCAGTCGCAGCAGAGCGTGCTGCAGCTGCTCCGCTAACAAGCGGCAGACATCGCAAGCAAGATCCGGCGGCGGGGCTTCGGCCCCGCCGCTTTCTTTTTGCGCCGGCATCAGAATGCCGCTCGGCAATGTCGCAACAATGCCGTCCGAGTACAGCGAATTGCTCACTCTGAGTTATGGTTGACAAGTCGCAAATGCCTCGTCGCCGCAGCAAAAAGCATCATCCTATCATGACGATATGGGTGAGCACGATCAGGCTCCGAACGCACACATGGTGAATCCGCGGAAGGACTGGAGCGACACGCTTCATGCTTTGTTAGCCGTCTGCGTTCACCGTCCCGGACATCGATTAATCCTAATCGAACTTTGTTGCGTTGCGTACCAGAAGGGTAACACTCAATGTCCGGTATCGTTCTCTCTTCCTCGGTTCGTCAGAACCTGCTCTCTCTCCAGTCCACCGCCGATCTTCTCGCCACCACCCAAAGCCGTCTCTCGACCGGCAAGAGCGTCAACTCGGCCCTGGACAATCCCACCAACTTCTTCACCGCACAGTCGCTCGACAACCGCGCCAGCGACATCAACAACCTGCTCGACGGCATCGCCAACGGCGTGCAGGTGCTGCAGGCCGCGAACACCGGCATCACCTCGCTGCAGAAGCTGATCGACAGCGCCAAGTCGATCGCCAACCAGGCGCTGCAGACCACGGTCGGTTACTCCACCAAGTCCAACGTCTCCACCACGATCTCCGGTGCGACGGCGGCCGACCTGCGCGGCACGACGTCCTATGCGAGCGCGACCGCGAGCAGCAACGTCGTGTATAGCGGCGCGGCGGGCGGCACCACGGCGGCAACCGGCACCAGCACGCTCGGCGCCACCATCGGCTCGTTCACGGGCACCGCGGCTACGGCCGGCGACGGCACCACCGCCCTGACCGGCGCCATCACCCTGATCGCCACCAACGGCACGACCGCGACCGGCCTCGCCAGCAACGCCCAGCCCGCCGACGGCGACACGCTGACGGTGAACGGCAAGACCATCACCTTCCGCAGCGGCTCGGCTCCGGCCTCGTCCGCGGTTGCGTCCGGCTCGGGCGTCAGCGGCAACCTCGTCACCGACGGCAACGGCAACACCACCGTCTATCTCGGCACGGCGGGCACGCCGGCTGCGACCGTCAGCGATCTGTTGACCGCGGTCGATCTGGCCAGCGGCGTCAAGACGGTATCGATCAGCGCCGGTGCCGCGACGATCGCGACCAGCTTCAACCAGACTGCTTCGAGCGTTGGCGGCGGTGCCGTCACGCTGAAGAGCTCGACGGGTGCGGATCTGAGCGTCACCGGCAAGGCCGACCTGCTCAAGTCGCTCGGCCTGACCACGTCGGTGGGCGGCGGCAACGCCACCGTGAGCGTCAACCGGACCACGAGCGCGGCCTCGCTCGGTGCGACGATTGCGGATGGCTCGACGCTGAACGTCGACGGTCACGTCATCACCTTCAAGAACGCGCCGATCCCGGGCTCGACCGGTGCTCCGAGCGTTCCGAGCGGTTATGGTGCGAGCGGCAACGTCCTCACCGACGGCGCCGGCAACTCGACGGTCTATCTGCAGGGCGGCACGATCAACGACGTGCTGAAGGCGATCGACCTCGCCACCGGCGTGCAGACCGCGACGGTCAACGCCAACGGCACCGCGACGCTTGCGACCGCCACCGGCCAGACCAACTCGTCGATCAACGCCTCCGGCCAGCTCAAGCTCTCGACCGGCGTCAATGCCGACCTGTCGGTCACCGGCACCGGCAACGCGCTGAACGCGCTCGGCCTCGCCGGCAACACCGGGACTGCGACCGCGTTCACCGCGGCGCGCACCTCGGGCGTCGGCGGCATCAGCGGCAAGACCTTGACCTTCACCTCCTTCAACGGCGGCACGGCGGTCAACGTCACCTTCGGCGACGGCACCAACGGCACGGTCAAGACGCTCGATCAGCTCAACTCGAAGCTCCAGGCCAACAACCTGACGGCGACGATCGACGCCAACGGCCTGCTGACGGTCTCCACCACCAACGATTACGCGTCCTCGACCATCGGATCGACGGCCGCGGGCGGTGCGATCGGCGGCACGCTGACGACGTCGCTGACCTTCTCGACGGCTTCCACCCCCGTCCAGGATACGGTTGCCCAGACCTCGCGTGCCAATCTGGTGTCCCAGTACAACAACATCCTGAACCAGATCGACTCCACCTCGCAGGACTCCTCGTTCAACGGCGTCAACCTCTTGAACGGCGACCAGCTCAAGCTGGTGTTCGACGAGACCGGCAAGTCGAACCTCAGCATCACCGGCGTGACCTACAACTCCAAGGGTCTGGGCCTCGCCGCGTTGACCGGCGGTGTCGACTTCATCGACAACGCCGCCACCAACAAGGTGCTGACCAACCTGAACGCCGCGTCGAGCACGCTGCGCTCGGAAGCTTCGAGCCTCGGTTCGAACCTGACGATCGTGCAGGTGCGTCAGGACTTCAACAAGAACCTGATCAACGTGCTGCAGACCGGTTCGTCCAACCTGACCCTGGCCGACACCAACGTCGAGGCGGCCAACAGCCAGGCGCTGTCGACCCGTCAGTCCATCGCGGTCTCCGCGCTGTCGCTGGCCAACCAGTCGCAGCAGAGCGTGCTCCAGCTGCTCCGCTAACAAGCGGCAGACATCGCAAGCAGGATCCGGCGGCGGGGCTTCGGCCCCGCCGCTTTTTTTGCTTTGGGCTCGAGATTTTCGAGAAGGCAGGCGGGGCTCGAAAAAGTAACCAGCGGTTATGGTTAATGGAGCGTAAGCGCGAAGAAATACCAATGATTTCAGGCCGATTGCCGATTGCCATCGGTGCCTTGTCCGCGCTTATGGTGAACCGGCGCTTATGCAGGCGATGCTTGTTTCACCCTTTGTTAGCCATGTCGCGGCACGCTGGCCCCGTCACTCGATCCGAAGCGATCGAACGAAGACGCGTAAGCCAGAAGGGTAAGAGTCATGTCCGGTATTGTTCTCTCTGCGTCGGTTCGTCAGAACCTGCTCTCTCTCCAGTCCACCGCCGATCTTCTCGCCACCACACAGAACCGTCTGTCGACCGGCAAGAGCGTCAACTCGGCCCTGGACAATCCCACCAACTTCTTCACCGCTCAGTCGCTCGACAACCGCGCCAGCGACATCAACAACCTGCTCGATAGCATCGCCAACGGCGTGCAGGTGCTGCAGGCCGCCAACACCGGCCTGACCTCGCTGCAGAAGCTGATCGACAGCGCCAAGTCGATCGCCAACCAGGCGCTGCAGACCACGGTCGGCTACTCCACCAAGTCCAACGTCTCGACCACGATCGCCGGTGCGACCGCGGCCGACCTGCGCGGCACCACGAGCTTCGCCAGCGCGACGGCGAGCAGCAACGTGCTGTACAACGGCACCGCCGGCGGCACCACGGCGGCGAACGGCACCACGACGCTCGGCGCCACCATCGGCGCCTTCACGGGCACCGCGGCAACGGCCGGCGACGGCACCACCGCCCTGACCGGCGCCATCACCCTGATCGCCACCAACGGCACGACCGCAACCGGCCTTGCCAGCAACGCCCAGCCCGCCGACGGCGACACGCTGACCGTGAACGGCAAGACCATCACCTTCCGCAGCGGCTCGGCTCCGGCATCGAGCGCGGTTCCGACCGGTTCGGGCGTCAGCGGCAACATCGTCACCGACGGCAACGGCAACACCACCGTCTATCTCGGCACGGCGGGCACTCCGGCTGCGACCGTCAACGATCTGTTGACCGCGGTCGATCTGGCCAGCGGCGTCAAGACGGTATCGATCAGCGCCGGTGCCGCGACGATCGCGACCAGCTTCAACCAGACTGCTTCGAGCGTTGGCGGCGGTGCCGTCACGTTGAGGAGCTCGACGGGTGCGGATCTGAGCGTCACCGGCAAGGCCGACCTGCTCAAGTCGCTCGGCCTGACGACGTCAACCGGTGCCGGCAATGCCACCGTCAATGTCAACCGGACCACGAGCGCGGCCTCGCTGGGAGCGACCCTCACGGACGGCTCGACGCTGAACGTCAACGGTCACATCATCACCTTCAAGAACGCGCCGATCCCGGGCTCGACCGGTGCTCCGAGCGTTCCGACAGGTTTTGGCGCCAGCGGCAACGTCCTCACTGACGGCGCCGGCAACTCGACGGTCTATCTGCAGGGCGGCACGGTCAACGACGTGCTGAAGGCGATCGACCTCGCCACCGGCGTGCAGACCGCGACGATCGCTGCCAACGGTACCGCGACCCTGGCGACGGCGACCGGCCAGTCGAACTCGACGATCAACACGTCCGGCCAGCTGAAGATCTCGACCGGCGTCAACGCCGATCTGTCGATCACCGGCACCGGCAACGCGCTGAACGTGTTCGGTCTCGCCGGCAACACCGGCAACGCGACCGCCTTCACCGCGGCCCGCACCTCCGGCATCGGCGGCATCGCCGGCAAGACCTTGACCTTCACCTCCTTCAACGGCGGCACGGCGGTCAACGTCACCTTCGGTGACGGCACCAACGGCACGGTCAAGACGCTCGATCAGCTCAACACCAAGCTTCAGGCCAACAACCTGTCTGCAACGATCGACGCCAACGGCCTGCTGACCATCACCGCGTCCAACGACTACGCGTCCTCGACGCTCGGATCGACGGCGGCGGGCGGTGCGATCGGCGGCACGCTCACCTCGGCGCTGACCTTCTCGACGGCTTCCACCCCCGTCCAGGATGGCGTCGCCCAGACCGCGCGTGCCAATCTGGTGTCGCAGTTCAACAACATCCTGAACCAGATCGACACGACCTCGCAGGACTCCTCGTTCAACGGCGTCAACCTCTTGAACGGCGACCAGCTCAAGCTGGTGTTCGACGAGACCGGCAAGTCGAGCCTCAACATCACCGGCGTCACCTACAACTCCAAGGGTCTGGGCCTCGCCTCGCTGACCGTCGGCGTCGACTTCATCGACAACGCCGCCGCCAACAGGGTGCTGACCAACCTCAACGCCGCCTCGAGCACGCTGCGCTCCGAAGCCTCCAGCCTCGGCTCGAACCTCTCGGTGGTGCAGATCCGTCAGGACTTCAACAAGAACCTGATCAACGTGCTGCAGACCGGCTCGTCCAACCTGACCTTGGCCGACACCAACGTCGAGGCGGCCAACAGCCAGGCGCTGTCGACCCGCCAGTCGATCGCGGTCTCCGCGCTGTCGCTGGCCAACCAGTCGCAGCAGAGCGTGCTGCAGCTGCTCCGCTAATAAACGACTGAAATCACTGAATAAAATCGAGCGGCGGGGCCCTTTGCCCCGCCGCTCTTTTTTGCGTCCGGAGGCGGGCGGAGGCGTTCATCCGGCATTAACCCTATCGCTTAAGCCGGCGTTAACCATACTTTAAAGGACACCTCCTAAAACTGGACGAAAGCCCGCTTTGCAGACCCGAGCGGCCGATTCGTATCCGGTTCAAGAGGAAGACTCGCCAATGTCCAACATCGTTCTCTCGGCGTCAGTTCGCCAGAACCTGTTGTCGCTGCAGTCGACGGCCGACTTGCTGGCCACGACGCAGGAGCGGCTGGCGACCGGCAAGAAGGTCAACACGGCGCTCGACAATCCCACCAACTTCTTCACCGCGCAGGGGCTGGACAACCGGGCGAGCGACATCAGCAACCTGCTCGACGGCATCAACAACGGCGTCCAGGTGCTGCAGGCCGCCAATACCGGCATCACCTCATTGCAGAAGCTGATCGACAGCGCGAAATCGATCGCCAACCAGGCGCTTCAGACCACGGTCGGCTACTCCACCAAGTCGAACGTCTCCACCACCATTCCCGGCGCGACGCCGGCCGACCTGCGCGGCACGACCTCCTATGCGAGCGCGACCGCCAAGAGCAACGTGCTCTATACCGGCGCCGCCGGCGGCGTGACCCCGGTGACGGGAACCGCCGCGCTCGGCGCCTCGCTGGGCTCGAGCGCCGGCACCTTTACCGGCACGGCAGCGCTCGCCGCCGACGGCACGACCGCGCTGTCCGGCACTGCGACGCTGCTCGGCACCACGGCCTCCACCACGTTCAGCACGCCGCCCGCGGACGGCGACACCATCACGGTGAACGGCAAGACCATCACCTTCCGCACCGGCGTCGCGCCGGCCACGCAGCCGACCGGCTGGGGTCTGGACGCAAGCGGCCATATCGCCACCGACGGCAACGGCAATTCGATCGTCTATGAGGGAACGGCGGCTGCGCCAGGGGCGACCATCAACGACGTCCTCACCGCGATCGACCTCGCCAGCGGCGTCAAGACCGCAACCATCAGCGCGAGCGCGGCGACCATCGCCGTCAGCGGCGCGGCCGGTCCCGTCGGCACACTTCAGGTGGCGTCGTCAATCACGGCGGGCGCTGTGACCTTGAAGAGTTCGACCGGTGCTGATCTGAGCGTGACAGGCAAGGCCGATTTCCTCAAGGCGCTCGGTCTGACCTCCGCGACCGGCGCGGGCAACGCGAACGTGACCGCGAACCGCTCGACCACGGCGGGTTCGCTCGGCACGCTCGTTCAGGACGGCTCGACGCTGAACATCGACGGCCACACCATCACCTTCAAGAACGCGCAGACGCCGCAATCGGCTGCGAGCGTCGCCACCGGCTTTGGCGTCAGCGGCAACATCGTCACCGACGGCAACGGCAACTCGACGGTCTACATCCAGAGCGCGACGTTGACCGACCTGCTCAACGCGGTCGACCTCGCGACCGGCGTCAAGACGGCCAGCATCTTCAACGGGGCGGCAACGCTGTCGACCACGGCGGGCCAGATCCCGTCGTCGGTCAACAGCAGCGGACAGCTCGCGCTCTCCACCGGCGTCAATGCCGATCTCTCGATCACCGGCACCGGCAATGCCCTCAGCGCCTTCGGCCTCAGCG
Source organism: Bradyrhizobium sp. CFUWI (assembly GCF_056429085.1). NCBI lineage: Bacteria > Pseudomonadati > Pseudomonadota > Alphaproteobacteria > Hyphomicrobiales > Nitrobacteraceae > Bradyrhizobium > Bradyrhizobium sp. CFUWI. The sequence continues at coordinate 277,497 of NZ_JBWJZE010000009.1, read as the reverse complement.
GCAACACGGGAACGGCGACCGCCTTCACCGCGGCCCGCACCTCCGGCGTCGGCGGCATCAGCGGCAAGACGCTGACGTTCACGTCCTTCAACGGCGGCACGCCGGTGAACGTCACCTTCGGCGACGGCACCAACGGCACCGTCAAGACGCTGGACCAGCTCAACGCGCAGCTGCAGGCCAATCATCTGACTGCGACGATCGATGCCAACGGCGTGCTCACGGTGACCACCGTCAACGAGTACGCCTCCTCGACCCTCGGCTCGACGCTCGCCGGCGGCGCCGTCGGCGGCACGATCACTGGCGTCCTGGCCTTCACCACGGCGCAGCCGCCGATCCAGGACCCGGTGGCGCAGACCGCGCGCTCCAACCTGGTCAACCAGTTCAACAACATCCTGGCCCAGATCGACACCACCTCGCAGGACTCCTCCTTCAACGGCGTCAACCTGCTCAACGGCGACACGCTAAAGCTGGTCTTCAACGAGACCGGCAGCTCGACGCTCAGCATCAACGGCGTGGTGTTCAATGCCGCCGGCCTCGGCCTCAGCAATCTCGTCAACGGCGTCGACTTCATCGACAACGGCGCCACCAACAAGGTGCTGGCCAGCCTGAACGCGGCCTCGAGCACGCTGCGCTCGGAAGGCTCGACACTCGGTTCGAACCTGTCGATCGTGCAGGTGCGTCAGGATTTCTCCAAGAACCTGATCAACGTGCTGCAGACCGGCTCGGCCAACCTGACGCTGGCCGACACCAACGAGGAAGCGGCGAACAGCCAGGCGCTGTCGACCCGCCAGTCGATCGCGGTCTCGGCGTTGTCGCTGGCCAACCAGTCGCAGCAGAGCGTGCTGCAGCTGCTTCGCTAATTCGAGCGCGCAAGCTCGCTACTCGAGATTTCGCGGCGGGGCCAAGGCTCCGCCGTTCTTTTGAGGGAGATCGCTAAGACAGGATTAGCTGAGATCGGCGCGCATCACGCAAAGCGAATTTACATCGTGCGTGCGTGGATCTAGCGTTGCGCTGACGAAGAGCTCCGCGACCCGTAATTATCCGGAGTGCTTCCAAGCACACACGTAAGCAAATCTTAAGCGGTGCTGCCTAGGGTTGGGAAAGAAATCCTTAAGCGCGTACAACGCGCTAGGTAACCTCCAGGGTGTGATTGATGTCGAATTCCGCTGCCTCGGCTTATGCGCGTGTTGCAACGACCACCGCATCTCCTCGGGACATCGAGGCGCAGACTCTGCTCAAGGCCGCGAACAAGCTCCAGGACGCCGTGAACAACGCCGATCCGCTCAGCGAGCAGACCATGCAGGCCCTGATGTTCAACCGCAAGCTCTGGACCATCTTCCTGAGCGAAGCGATGCGCGACAACAACCCGCAGCCGATCGACGTCAGGCAGAAGATCGCCAACATCAGCGTGTTCGTGCTGAGCCAGACCGCCGCGCTCCAGATGAGCCCGCAATTCGATCACTTCCGTCCGCTGATCGAGATCAACCGCAATATCGCTGCGGGTCTGTCCGGGCGGCCGTGACGGGCGCTCGTGATGGCCGACATCGCGGGCATTCTTGCACCCACTATCGGGGCGGGTGACGATCAAGATACGCAGTTGTGCTTCGGCAATGCGAATTTCACGCTGACCGGTGCCGGTCAGACGCGGAGCAGAACATCGTCACCGATCCCGCGATCCCGACACGCGATCGTCAGGCGCTGACGTCCGTGCTGAGCGGACGCGAGGACTCGGACTTCATATCCAATGCATGGAAATAGGCCCGCCGGCGCAGCATCGCTTCGTCGGGGAACTGGTTGACCACCGCGTCGGTCCTGTCGTTGACGACCTGGAAGACGAAGGATGCGGCCGCCTGATCGAACACGACCTGGCGCGAGATGTTCTCGTGGTTCGGCAGATCATTGCGCACGGGGGCGCTCGTATCCGCCGCGGCGACCGTCTGGCTCACCGGAAGATCGGTTTGCACAGCCTCGTTCGCCGCCACGCTGGACGCCGCTACGATCTGCACGGGGGCCGGGATCCCCACCGGCCTGATGCTGAAATCTGTACTCATGGCAGCCTCCTGGTTGCCTTGATTGAGTCAAATCCCAACCCCTCTCGTAACGCAACCATGGAACGCCAGGACTGAAGACCCGGTCAACAAACGTGCCTAACCGCGCGACGAAATCGCCGCGCGGTTTTTCGTAAAATTGTCGGTTGTTTTCGTGCGCGTTCAGAGCGAGCGGCTGACCGCGAGCGGGGTGATGTGGCGCGGGCCCGGAGCTGCGCGCCGCCCGGCGGCCGTATAGGTGTTCGGCACGTTGCGCTTCTGGATCTCGGCATTGACGCCGCGCACGACGCTTTCGGAAACGGCGTGCGCGGTCGCGAGCACGGTGAGGTTGACCTGGAGCATGGCGCGGAATGCGTCGTGGTGGCGGTGCAGCGTCGAGAGCAGCTCCGGGGCGGATTTCGCCAGCTGCGCCTGGTTCGCCTTCAACTCGCTGACGGCACCGACATAGTTTCGCGACAGCTCCTGCTTCTTGCTCTCGAGCGTCATCGCCTCGCGGACCTTGCCGGCGCGAACGAGCTCGGTCTCGCGCTCGATCAGTCCGAGCAGGGCGCTCATCGCGTCCATCAGGTCTTCGGCGAGCTTGCGCGCCTCGGCGCTGCCCGGCGCAATGTTCGGGCGTTGGGCCGGCATCGGCTGACGTGAGGCGTTGAAGTGGTTCATCTCGTTTGACCTTATGCCGTGCGGATTGTTTTCGCCTGCTGCATGATGAGGGTGCGGTAGACCTCGCTGGCGACGCCGACGCCGCCGGCCTGGGCGAAGTTCTTGGAATATTGCTCGGTCAGCATCGAGCGCCACACGCCGGTGCCGGGCGTGTCGCCGAACGGGCCTTCGCCCTTCAGGCCCGAGGTCATCTGCGAGAACATGCTGTTGAGGAACATCGCCTCGAAATCGGTGGCGGTCTTCTGCGCCCTGGCCTGCTGCTTCGGCGAGACCTTCTGCAGGGCGCTGGCGAGGTCGAAATCGGGCCGGCCGTTGCGGCTCTCGACCGAAAAGGCCGAGGAGGTGGCGAGGCGCGGCGTGTTGATCGTGCTGGTCTGCATCACATCACCTCGATGTCGGCTTCGATCGCGCCGGCGGCCTTGATCGCCTGGAGGATGCTGATCATGTCGCGCGGGCCGATGCCGAGGCCGTTGAGGCCGTCGACCAGTTGCTGGAGCGAGACGCCGTCCTTGACGACGGCCAGCTTCTTGCCGTCCTCGGTGACGGTGACGGCGCTGCGCGGTGCGACCACGGTGCGGCCGCGCGAGAGCGGGTTGGGCTGGCTCACCTGCGGGCTCTCGGAGATGGTGACCGTGAGGTTGCCCTGCGCCACCGCGACGGTGGCGACGCGAACGTCGCGGCCCATCACGATGATGCCGCTGCGCTCGTCGATGACGATCTTGGCGGCCAGATCGGGGTCGACCTGCAGCTGCTCGATCTCGGTGAGGAATGCAACGACGTTGCCCTTGAACTCCGGCGGGATCGAGAGCTGCACTGTCGAGGGATCGATCGGCTCGGCGGTCTTGACGCCGAGATAGTCGTTGACGGCGGCCGCGATGCGCTTGGCGGTGGTGAAGTCGGCGTTGCGCAGCGCCAGGCGCACGTTCGGCAGGCGATTGAGCGCGAACTCGATCTCGCGCTCGATGATGGCGCCGTTGGCGATGCGTCCCACGGTCGGAACGCCGCGCACGATCTTGGCCGCCTCGCCCTCGGCCTGGAAGCCGGAGATCGCGAGCGAGCCCTGCGCGACCGCGTAGACATTGCCGTCGGCACCTAACAGGGGGGTGACGAGCAGGGTTCCGCCCTGCAGGTTCTTGGCATCGCCGAGCGCGGAGACGGTGACGTCCATGCGCGTGCCCTGGGTGGCGAAGGCCGGCAGATTGCCTGTCACCATCACGGCGGCGACGTTGCCGGTGCGGATGGTGGCGCCGCGAATGTTGACGCCCATGCGCTCGAGCATCGCCTGCAGCGATTGCTTGGTGAAGGGGATGTTGTTGAGAGTGTCGCCGGTGCCGTTGAGGCCGACGACGAGGCCATAGCCGATCAGCTGGTTCTGCCGCACGCCTTCGATGTTGGCGAGATCCTTGATGCGCGAGGTCGCAGCCGCCGGAGCGACCGACAGCGCCAGCGCCGAAAGCGCCGCGCAGGCCACCCCGATAATCCTCACCCAACGAACGCCTGGCATCCTCTGCCCCCCGAGGCCCCTCAAATCGGAAAGACCTGCACGACACTCCCATGACGAGCTGGTCCGACGCTGTCCTTGCGAGGGCTATGCCAAGCCGGGGCAGCAAGGTTAGGTGGCTGAATAGGTTGAATAAATCTGTTTCGACCGGTGTCAGCCGGCGTTGTCCCTGAGGAGCGAAACTGCCGCCCGTCGGCAGATTTTGCCGGGCTGTTTACGCCCCGTTAACCATAAGACGGCGAAGGTGACGGCATCGATCACCCGGATTCCCTCCGATGCGCATCTACGGACCGAACGGCACCACGCTTGGAACGCCGGCCAGCCAGGCCAGGCGGACCGGCTCCGGCACCTTCGTGCTGCCCGACACCTCGTCGGCGCAGGAGACCCGGAGCGCTGCCGCACCGAAGGCCGCCGCCAACATCGATGGGCTGCTGGCCCTGCAAGGTGTCGCGGAGGATCCGGTCGAGCGCCGCAAGCGCTCGGTCGCGCGCGGCAGGACTGCGCTCGACGTGCTCGATGATCTCAAGATGGGCCTCTTGTCCGGCAATCTCGACGCCTCGACCGTGATGCGGCTGCGGGATGCCGCAGCGAACCTGAAATCGTCCTCGGGCGATGCCGGTCTCGATGCGGTGCTGGCCGAGATCGAGCTCCGCGTCGAGGTCGAGCTGGCGAAGGCCGGGCAGGCGTAGAACGTTATCCGTCACCCTTGAGGTGGCCGCTTCTTCAGCGCTCCTCGAAGGGCGACGGCCCGGCTGCATCTCGGCCGTCCATCCTTCGAGGCCCACGGCGCGATGCTTTTGCATCGCGCCACTCGCACCTCAGGATGACGGAACTCCCATAGCGTTTTCTTCGTGGCCCTACGCCGCTTCCTCGTTCTGCCGCGCGTCGTAGCGGCGCTGGGCGGCGAGAACGTCTTTGAGATTTTGCTCGGCCCAATCGCGCAGCGGATCGACCGCGCCGGCGAGCGTCAGCCCGAGCTGCGTGATCGAATACTCGACCGTCACGGGCACGGTCGCGATGGCATGGCGCCTGAGCAGGCCGTCGCGTTCGAGCGATTTGAGAACCTGGCTCAGCATCTTCTGCGAAATGCCTTCGATGGTGCGGCGCAGCTGATTGAAGCGCATCGGCTGCTCGCGCAGCAGCAAGAGGATCAGCACCGCCCATTTGTCGCCGACGCGGTCGAGGATTTGGCGGGTGGGGCAGTTCGCCGCATAGACGTCGGGTTTCATCGTCGGTCCTCGGAGTTGGTTCGGTCGTCGCTTGCGGTTCGGGTGTCGGTCGGCTGGGTTACGCCCTCCGGGTTACCCTCGCGTAATCAGGTAAGCACAAAGTGCTCTCTTAACACCAGCATTCTTTGCGATATCTAGTCTCCATTAGTTACCATAGTAGCAATGGAGCCTTCCAATGAAAATCGCAGTCGCCGGCGCATCAGGCCGGGCCGGGTCGGAGATCACCAAGGAACTGTCCCGCCGCGGCCACGCGGTCACCGCCATCGCCCGGAACCCGGAGAGGATCGCGGCCCTGCCGAATGTCACGCCGACCAAGGGGGACGTGCTCGACCAAGCCGGCCTTGCCAGGCTGTGGGCCGGCCACGACGTCGCCGTGAGTTCCGTGCACTTTCTGTCCAGCGACGCGCACAAGCTGATCGGCGCGGCAAAGGACGCCAAAGTTGGCCGTTACCTCGTGGTCGGCGGCGCCGGCAGCCTTGAGGTCGCGCCGGGCGTGAAGCTGGTCACGACTCCCAATTTTCCGGCCCAGTACAAGGCGGAAGCCGAGGCAGGCGCGGCCTTCCTCGACCTGTTGCGGCAGGAGAAGGAGCTGAACTGGACCTTCATTTCGCCGTCCGCGCTGTTCGTCGAGGGGGAGCGCACGGGCAAGTTCCGGCTCGGGACCGACCAGCTTCTCGCAGATGCGAACGGCAAGAGCTGGATCACCTTCGTCGACTACGCCATCGCGCTTGCCGACGAGATCGAGCGCCCGGCCCATCCGAGGCAGCGTTTCACGGTCGGCTACTAGCCTTCGGCCGCCCCCGAGCCCTCCAGGATAAACCTTCCTGTGCAAGGACTTGGGGGTGGCGGCCAGACTCTCAGGGAAATATTGTCTGTCACATGAGGCCACTATATAAGGCGCGGTTCAACGGACCCTGTTTCCGTTGCGAGTCGTTGCTTAGACAGATAGGCCGCCCTTGGAAAAGTTGAAAAACTACCGACCGACCGAAAAAGAGCCTTTCATGAACGACCGGCAGAAGGAGTACTTCCGTTTGAAGCTCCTCGCCTGGAAGGATGAGATCCTCAAAGAGTCCAAGCTGACGCTGCAAGCTTTGCAGGAGGAGAACGTCAACCACCCCGATCTTGCCGATCGGGCATCGTCCGAAACCGACCGTGCCATCGAGCTGCGTGCCCGCGACCGCCAGCGCAAGTTGATCGCCAAGATCGACGCCGCGCTCCAGCGCATCGAGGACAACACCTACGGCTATTGCGAGGAAACCGGAGAGCCGATCTCGTTGAAGCGGCTCGAGGCCCGGCCCATCGCGACGCTGTCGGTGGAAGCGCAGGAGCGCCACGAGAAACGCGAGAAGGTTTATCGCGACGAATAAAGGCGGAGCCGCAGCGATGCGGCTCTTTTGTTTTGTGGCGGAAGGTGCGCGGTTTCGCACCGCGTCCGGCGTTTGCCTGCCGCTTGAATGTTGCCCATCCGGCGCGTAGTTTGGCGCCGCCATGATGATTTGCACTTCCAACATCGCATCGATCTTCTTCCTGGGTTGAGCGCAGGCGCCTCCGCCGCGGAGGCATTGCGTCCCGCGAGCGCGACTTGCGGATTCCCCAGCGATCGACCCGGCCGGTTCCGCAGCGAGCGGACGACGCGGGCTGGGCGAGACATCGAGAGATCATCATGACGACCAATCCCCGCGTGTTGGACGACGCGCAGATCGACCAATTCATTCGTGACGGCTTCATTCGGATCGACAACGCCTTTCCGCCCGACCTGGCCGAGGCGGCGCGTGCCATCATGTGGCGCGATCTGCCATGCAGCGAGCACGACCCCGCAAGCTGGACCCGGCCTGTGGTGCGGTTGCCGTACTATGGCGACCCGCCGTTCCGGGATGCCATCAACACCGCAGTGCTGCATGCCGCGTTCGACCAGATCGTCGGGCAGGGACGATGGCGGCCGCGACGCGATATCGGCACCTTTCCGGTGCGCTTTCCCCATCCGGACGATCCGGGCGACGATGGCTGGCACGTCGATCTCAGCTTTCCCGGCGAGGGCTGCAACCCGGACGCGGCGCAGGATTTCTCGGCCTGGCGCGTCAACGTCACCTCGCGGGGGCGGGCGCTGCTGCTGCTGTTCCTGTTCTCCGATGTCGGTGACGACGATGCGCCGACGCGGATCCGGGTCGGTTCGCATCTGCCGATGGCGCGTTATCTGGCGCCCGCCGGCGATGCGGGTCGGGCGCACATGATGCTGGAGCGGATGGGAGCCGATTGCCCGGTTGCGGTTGCGACCGGCGCGGCCGGGACAGTCTATCTCTGTCATCCCTTCCTGGTTCATGCCGCGCAGAAGCATCGGGGAACGCGACCGCGCTTCCTGGCGCAGCCGCCGCTGCATCTCGCCGAGCCATACCGGTTGGAGCGGAGGGAGGGCGATTACTCGCCGGTCGAGGTCGCCATCCGCATCGCGCTTGGACGCAATTAACGGACGCGATGCCGTTGTACTCGGCGTTGTGGCGCGTTCCTGCGCCACAACGCGATTGTCGTGCGAGACCGATTGCAGGGACCGCGAAAAATGAATCGCGATCAATGGGCTAGAGTCGAATCCTCCGTGCTCACGTGAATTCGCATGAGAAACAGGCTTCACTTCAGGTGCGGGACGTTTTGCGAGTCGCATCAAGGAGATCGGCCGGCAACTTGAGACGGCGGCGCAGCGGCTTCACGCATCGCTGCAATCAGGGTCTCGTGCCGCGCGGGCGCGTAGGGCTGGCGCGTGGCTCCATAAATACCGGACCAACTCAATATTTCCTTAAGCGGGCGGGAGATCCCGTAATCGACCCGGACGAGCGCCGACCGGCGCTTGTCACGCCCGGGCGGGAATGCTGAAGTGCCGCCCTTGAATGCGTAGCGTGGGAGGCGGCGCCGATGGACAGGATTCTCCAAGCCGCGAAGGCGATCGCGCTGGCGCGCCGCAACCACGCGCCGCTCGCGGCGCTGGAGCGTCCGCCCATGGATGAGGCCGAGGGCTATCAGGTCCAGCGCGCGCTGCACGATCTGCTGCTGGCGCATGCCGGGCCTTTGGTCGGCTACAAGATCGGCTGCACCAGCCAGGTGATGCAGGACTATATCGGCATCCCGCATCCTTGCGGCGGCGGCGTGTTCCAGAAGGGCGTGCATGACAGCGGCGCCAAGCTGGCCGCCTCCAACTATGTCCGGGTCGGGGTCGAATGCGAGATCGCGGTGCGGCTGAAGCGCGACCTCGCCGCCAGCGAAGCGCCGTTCACGGCCGAATGGGTCGGCGAGGCGGTCGAGGCCTATCATCCCGCCATCGAGATCGTCGACGACCGTTACGTGAAGTGGGAGACGATGGGCGCCCCGACGCTGATCGCGGACGATTTCTTCGCCGCCGGCTGCGTGCTGGGGCCGTCCGTGCCCCGCTCGTCGGTGCCGGATCTGAAAGCGGTCAAGGGCCGCGCCATCGTCAACGGCGAGGAGGTCAGCCAGGGCACCGGCGCCGACGTGCTCGGTCACCCCCATAACGCGCTCGCCTGGCTCGCCAACCATCTCGCGGCCGAAGGCAAGGGTCTTCATGCGGGGCAGCTCGTGCTGACGGGCAGCCTAGTCAAGACGCTGTGGCTCAAGGCCGGCGACAAGGTGCGGATGGAGCTGGACGGGCTGGGCGTGGTGGAGGTGGAGTTTACGTGAGGGTGGAGGGTCTCTCCGCCGTCATTGCGAGGAGTCGTTGCGACGAAGCAATCCAGAATCTCTCCGCGGAGAGATGCTGGATTGCACCGCTTCGCTCGCAATGACAGTGGTTGAGCAGCGATCTTGCTGCAATGGTGCGACCTCCCGCGGCCGCTACGGCACACCGCTCAAAAGACATGCGGCCTCCGGCAGGGGAGCTACCGGAGGCCGCGTCGTACATCGTCGTTCGCGCCTAGGTTCGCGAACACGATGTGGGAGCTCGGGAGAGGCTTAGAAGGGCAGCAGCACGTCCATGACCTGCTGGCCGTAGCGCGGCTGCTGCACGTCCATGATCTGGCCGCGGCCGCCATAGGCGATGCGGGCCTGGGCAATCTTGGTGGAGTCGATGGTGTTGTCGCTCTGGATGTCCTCAGGGCGCACGATGCCGGCCACGATCAGCTCGCGAATTTCGAAGTTGACGCGGATCTCCTGCTTGCCTTCGACGACCAGGTTGCCGTTCGGCAGCACCTGGGTGACCACGGCGGCGACGTTGGTTTGCAGGGCCTCCTTGCGGTCGACGCTGCCCTTGCCCTCGCTGGACGAGGTCGAGTCGGCGGTCAGGATGCGGCCGGGCAGGATCTTGTTGGCCTGGGTGATCGTTTGCGAGCCAATGAAGTCCGTGATTCCGGAATCTTCCTTGTTGGTGCGGCTGCGCGAGGTGTCGTTCTCGATGTTGGCCTTGTCCGTGATGTTCACGGTCACGGTCAGGATGTCGCCGACCTGGCGGGCGCGCTGGTCCTTGAAGAAGGCGCGGCTGCCGTTGCGCCACAGCGAGTTGGGATTGTAGGAGGCGACTTCCGGCTTCGGCATCGGCATCTGCACCGGCTTGTAGCCGGGCTGTGCCGTCGGATTCTCGATGGCCGACAGCTTCGGTTGCTCGCCGATCTGCGACAGGCGGTCGATCGACGAGCAGCCGCCCAGCGCGCAAGAGGCCAGCAGCAGGGCAGAGATCGCGATGCGACGAAGACGGAGAGCCGGACTGAACGTGGACATGATTTACTCTGACTTGGCTGGAGCCTGCGAGAGGCGAACTTGTGGAAGCTGGGCTTGGTTCATCTGGACTTGGGCGATCTGGGCCGGTGAGGTCGGCGCCTCGACCAGGCTCCGGGCGAGGGCTGCGGCCGCAGCCGCGGGAGCGGGCGTTTCGCGCTGGAGCGAGGAGGTCTGCTCGACCGCGGGGGTCATCGGCGCGGACTGGCTCGCGCCCTGGATCGTCACCTGGCCGCGGCCGGTGACTACCCCGGTCAGCGTGCGCTTGGAATGCAGATTGAGCACGCCGACGGTGTCGCCTTCGGCACCGCTCTCGATCGCCTTGCCGCGCGTGGTGAGATAGAGGCCGGGCGCCTGGTAGATGATGGTCACGCTCTGATCGCGCACCACGAAGTCGGGCTTGACGATGTCGGCGGCACGAAGCGGCATGCCTGCCCGCATCGCCCGACGCAGCTGCATGCCGACGCTGCGCTCGCGCGAGGCTGGCTCGCCGGTGATCTCGGCCTTCGGCCGGCGCTCCAGCGCGACGTCGGAGGACTTCAGCGTGTCGGCACGGTCGATGTCGCGCGTCAGCACGGCCACTTCGACCGTCTCGATCGCGGTACCGGCGAAGCGCAGCTTGGTCGGGGTCGGATTGTTGTCGTTGGCGATCTCGAATGCGACGTCGAAGCGGCCGCTGCGGGCATCGTAGCGGGTTGTGACCGGCTGCAGCGCGCCGCTGTTGGCGGCGTCCAACCGCATTTCGGTGACGCCGCGGTCGAACGTGACGGTGATGTTGGCGGCATCGCCGAGGCCGAAGCGGCGCTCGAGCGCCGAGGCGACGGCGTTCTCCAGGTCCTTGCCCGCGAGCGTGCGGGCGAGGCGGGTGACCTGGACCTCCTTGATGTCGCCTGTCATCACGCCGATCACCTGCTTGGCGCGGAGCACCGACAGCACCTGGCCGACGGTCAGCGTGCCGGTGGTGCCGAGATCGGGCGAGCGGTAGACCGGGATCGTCGCGGCCGAGCCGGCATTGTCGATGAGATCGCCGACCCGCACCACGTCCGAGGTCACGGTGACGCTTGCGCGCAGCGCCGGGGCGGCGATGAAATCGTCCGCCGCCGCGGCCGGCAAGGCCAGCGCGAGCAGGGCGGAGATGGTGGCGAGAGTGGCGCGGATCATCGTCATTGCTTCAGTCTTGGCCTCAGCGGAACAGCGCCGTGGTCGATTGCATCATCTGGTCGGCGGCGCTGATCACCTTGGCGTTCATCTCGTAGGCGCGCTGGGCGGCGATCAGGTCGCTCATCTCCGAGACGACGTCGACATTGGCCTGCTCGAGGCTGCCTTGCGTGATCTTGCCGTAGCCCTCGCCGTTCGCGGTGCCGTCCTGCGGCGGGCCGGACGAGGGGGTCTCGGTGAACTGGTTGCTGCCGACCGGCTGCAGGCCCGCTTTGTTGATGAAGCGGGTCACGCCGATCTGGCCGACGATCGAGGAGGTCGAGGAGCCCGGCAGCGTCACCGAGACCTGGCCCTGCTCGCTCACGCTGATGCCGGAGGCGTTGTTCGGGATCGTGATGGTCGGCTGCACCGGGTTGCCCTGGGCGGTGACGACGCGGCCCTGATTGTCCATCTGGAAGGTGCCGTCGCGGGTGTACTGGTAGGTGCCGTCGGGCATCAGGATCTTGAAGAAGCCTTCGCCGGAGATCGCGAGGTCGAGATCGTTGCCGGTCTGCGACAGCGTGCCCTGCGTCATGCTGCGCGGCGTGCCGACGGTCTTGACGCCGCCGCCGATGTCGACGCCGACGGGCAGGATGGTGCCCTGGTCCGAGGCCTGCGCGCCGACGCGGCGCACGTGCTCGTAGATCAGATCCTGGAACGCCGCGGTCTGCTTCTTGAAGCCGGTGGTGCGCAGGTTGGCGATGTTGTTGGAGATCACCTGAACGTTGAGTTCCTGTGCCGCCATTCCGGTCGCTGCGGTGTGAAGTGCCTGCATCTCAGTTCTCCCTCAATCAGGCCGGAACGTCGGCGAGCTTCTCGATCGCCGATTTGTGAAGGTCGCTCTGCTGCTGGAGCAGGTTGGCGATGGCGGTGTAGCTGCGCATGACCTCGACCATGCGGGTCATCTCGCCGACCGAATTCACGTTCGACTTCTCGATGTAGCCCTGCTCCACAGTGGACTTGGTGGCGGGCAGCGGGGTCGCGGAGCCGGTGTCATAGAGATTGGCGCCGAGCTTGGTCAGCTTGGCCGGATCGTCGAACGAGACCATGCGGATCTTGCCGCGGATCGAATCGGTCCTGGCGGTGCCCTCGAGCACCGTGATGGTGCCGTCCGGCGCGATGTTGATGTCGTGGTCGGTCGGCTGGAAGGTGATCGGGCCGCCGGTGCCGAGCACGAGGTTGCCGTCGGAGGTGACGAGCTGGCCGGTAGAGTTGAGCGAGAACTTGCCGTCGCGGGTGTAGCGCTCGCCGCCATTGACCTGCACGGCGAAATAGGCGTCGCCGCTGATCGCCATGTCGAGCGGGTTCTTGGTCATCTCCATCGGCCCCGGGCCGACATCGCGGAAGGTGCCGCGGTCCTGCACATAGGAGACACGGCGGTCGGCACCGATGAAATTGTCCTCACGCGCGTTCGAGTTGAGGAACTCCTCGAACAGCGAATGGTCGGCCTTGAAGCCGTTGGTGTTGGCATTGGCGACGTTGTTGGCGATGACATCCATCTGCCGTTCCAACGTCATCTGCCGTGACAGGCCGACCAGAAGCGCGTTCTGCATCGGAAATCTCCCCTGAGGGGGATCTGCCATTTCGCTCTCCCAAGCGCCTTGGCGGACCCCGTGAACGAGACCTTCAGGTTCTCCCAAACCGGTGGGTCTCGGCCCTCTCTCAGCGAAAGCCGTGCCAACCTGAAAAGATTCGCGATTTCAATGTGTTGGTGATTTTCGAGGGGCGCGGAAGGGCGGCAGAAAGGTTCTGTTAGCCATGTCTGCCCGGCAGATTTTTCCTAGCGGAAGCCCGATCGAAAGATTCCGTTAACCATTATTACCGTAGCGTTTGCCATGAAAAGGAGCGCATTGCGCCGGGGCATTTGTATCGCGTCACTGTCTTGAGCCTTCGCTCTTTCGACCCCTTTGAGAGATCCGGGCGCGGCGACCATGGCAGAGAATGAAGCGGAAGGCGGCGCAGCCACCGAGGGCGCGGAAGGCGCTCCGCCGAAGAACAAGCTGAAGCTCATCATCATGGCCGTCGGCCTGCTCGCCATCCTCGGCGGCGGTGCTGCGACCTGGTTCTTCTTCTTCCGCCACGGCGACGCCGAGCATCATGCCGAGGTCGCGCCGCCGCCGAAGCCGCCGGCCTTCGTCGACGTCCCCGACATGACGGTCAATCTCGCCGGCGCGCCGGGCGAGCGCGTGCAATATCTACGGCTGAAGATCGTGCTGGAGCTGAAGGAAGAGAAGCAGATCGAGGCGATCAAGCCGACGATGCCGCGCGTCACCGACATCTTCCAGACCTATGTGCGCGAGCTGCGCCCCTCCGACCTCAACGGGTCCGCCGGCATCTTCCGCCTCAAGGAGGAGCTGACCAAGCGCGTCAACGCCGCGGTCGCCCCGATCCAGGTCAGCGCGGTGCTGTTCAAGGAAGTCGTGGTCCAGTGATGGCGCTGCGGAAGGCAACGGGCTAGCGTCATGGCCGGCAACGAGCAAATGGACCAGGATGCGATTGCCGCCCAATGGGAGGCGTCGCTCGATTCCGAGGATCCCGCGGAGGCCGCAAAGGCTGCCGCCGAAAACGAGCTGTCGGAGACCATGGCCCTGCAATGGGCGGCCATGGTCGAGGACGGCAGCCGCGATCTCGGAACCGGCAAGAACTCCGGCGAGCGGGTGCTGTCGCAGGAGGAGATCGACAATCTCCTCGGCTTCACCGTCGGCGACGTCACGCTCGACGACCATTCCGGCATTCGCGCCATCATCGATTCGGCGATGGTCTCCTACGAGCGTCTGCCGATGCTCGAAATCGTCTTCGACCGCCTGGTGCGGTTGATGACGACGTCCTTGCGCAATTTCACCTCCGACAACGTCGAAGTCTCGCTCGACCGCATCACCTCGGTGCGCTTCGGCGACTACATGAACTCGATCCCGCTGCCCGCCGTCCTCACCGTCTTCAAGGCCGAGGAGTGGGAAAACTTCGGCATGGCGACGGTCGATTCCAACCTGATCTATTCGATGATCGACGTGCTGCTCGGCGGCCGCCGCGGCACCAGCCAGCTCCGCATCGAGGGCCGGCCCTACACCACGATCGAGACCGAGCTGGTCAAGCGGCTGGTCGAGGTGGTGCTGGCCGACGCCGAGCAGGCGTTCCGGCCGCTGTCGCCGGTGACCTTCACGATCGACCGGCTCGAGACCAACCCGCGTTTCGCCGCGATCAGCCGTCCCGCCAATGCCGCGATCCTGGTGCGCCTGCGCATCGACATGGAAGACCGCGGCGGCAACATCGAGCTGCTGCTGCCTTATGCGACCATCGAACCGATCCGGGGCGTGCTGCTCCAGATGTTCATGGGCGAAAAGTTCGGCCGCGACCCGGTCTGGGAAGGTCATTTCGCCACCGAGATCGTGCAGGCCGAGATCGCCGTCGATGCCGTGCTCTACGAGGCCGAGATCCCGCTCAAGCAGCTGATGCGGCTCAAGGTCGGCGACACACTGCCGCTGGACATGCGCGCCGACGCCAACGTCACCGTACGCTGCGGCGACGTCACGCTGACCGAGGGGCGGATGGGCCGGGTCGGCGACCGCGTCGCGATCCGCGTGACGAAACCCTTGCGCAAGCCAAGTACGACACTGGCGATGTTCGAGAAGGTGGACGAGCAGAACAAGATGATGGAGGCCCCATGAACCACTCCCTGGGAATGGCGATCGAGACGCTGGTGGCTATCCTGCTGATGCTGACGATCGTCTACTGCGTCATGCTCAACAAGCGGCTGACGCGGCTGAAGGCGGACGAGCATTCGCTGAAGGCGGTGATCGGCGAGCTGATCACCGCGACCGAGATCGCCGAACGCGCGATCGGCGGGCTGAAGCTCGCCGTGCGCGACGTCAACGAGAATCTCGGCAGTCAGCTCGCCGCGGCGACGCAGATGTCGGACCAGCTCTACAAGCAGCTCGGCGAAGCCGACAACGTGGTGCGGCGCCTGTCCAAAATCGCGATCGCCGCGCGCCCCGTCACCAATCCGGAAGCGGTTGCCGCGCCCATCGCCAAGCCCTCGACCGCGAAGGCGGTGGCGGCCGCGGCCGAAGCCTTCTCCGAGCGCCGACGGTCCAACGGTCTTGCCGCATGAAGTCAGGGTATGAAATCCTTTCGTAACATCCGCGTCATTCCAGTCGTCCTGGTTGCCGTCGCAGGCCTCGCCACGCTGAAGGTGGCGGGCCTCGCGATCAATGGCGGCTATGTGTTCGACTACAAGCCGAACCAGAAATCCTGGGCGCAGGAGAATCTGAACTTCCCGACCGGCCGCGAGGAGCCGGAGATCATCACCGGCTCGACCCATGGCGCGCCGAAGGAGGCGCCCAAGCCGGCCGCGCCCGAGACCAAGCCGGAAGGCACCGTGGTCAAGGTCGACGAAGCCCAGCCGCAGGTCTCGGCCTCCGAGCGCGCGATCCTCGAGCGGTTGCAGGCGCGCCGCCAGGAGATCGAGGCTCGCCAACGCGAGATCGACATCCGCGAAAGCCTGCTCAAATCGGCCGAGAAGCGCATCGAAGGCAAGGTCGAGGAGATGAAGGCGGTGGAAACCCGCATCTCCGCGACGCAGGCCGAGCAGAAGGCCGCCGAAGCCCAGCGCATGAAGGGCCTCGTCACCATGTACGAGGGCATGAAGCCGAAGGACGCCGCACGGGTGTTCGACCGGCTGGAGATGGGCGTGCTGATCGAGATCGCCTCGGCCATCGCGCCGCGGAAGATGTCGGACATCCTCGGACTGATGTCGTCGGAGGCCGCCGAGAAGCTGACGGTCGAGATGGCGCGCCGCGCCAACGGCGGCGGCGATCAATCGGCCTCGGCCGCGGAGCTGCCCAAGATCGACGGCAAGCCGACGCAAAAGCCGAATTGAGGGCGCGAGGCGAACAGTGCTATCGTGGCCGGTCGCGTTGTGGCGTGGTCGTTCGACTGAATCCCAGCGAGACGCCTTGCGTGCCTAATTCACGAAGACCTGTTGCCCCCTCCGAGCAGGCGGGCGCCACTGCTTCTCCACCCGAGGAAGAATATCTACCTGCTGCTTGATCGGCGGCGCCTCCGTGACGCGAGTCACGAGCTGCAGCGTGCTATGGCAACAGGAGCACTCAAATGTTTTCAGGGCATATCCTCTGGCAATCGGAACGATCGCGACGACGGCTCTTGCCCTGCTACACACAATGCAACCGGCTTCTCCGTTCATTGATTACCCCCGAAGCTAACCAATGCGATTCGCATCGCCGAGGTCACATCTGATTCAGAGTCGCGCGCGGACCGCAACCTCCCGCAGGTTGTGAGCGCGCGCCCGGCAACTCATCAGCCGACAGATCGAACTCCCGCGGCGGATGCAGTCGAACCAGGGGGCACCCTCTGAGACTGCGATGAGTTGACGCGCGCAGGTGTGAACTGGCGTACAGTGGCGCTCAAGGCGCGGTCCTACGCTTCGGCCATTCGCAATCGGCAGCGCAGGAGAAGGCCATGAACTACTCGTCCGCAGCAGAACGCGTCATTGAGGCCGTCAACCGGCTGCTCATAGCGGCGATGACATCCGCGTGGACATCCGCCCTGAGCCATCAGCATTCAGCTCCGCCAGAAGTTGACGACGGCTACGAGGAAGACTCTTCTCTCGACGAACAGAACTCCTCGGCGCCGGAAGGCGCTGACATGCAACACTGAAGAGGCAATCGACTTGAGCGTCATAGGATTAGATCGTGCAACACATGGCCGTGAACTGTTCCTGCCCCGTGAGGTGGGTCAGCATCGGATGGCGACGTTTCAGGCATGAACGCCAGCTCGGACCCATGGAATCCCTCAGCCTGCCCGTGCTGACCGACGAAGTCCGAGGGATGCTCCAACACTGCGCTGTGCAGCGAGCCCGGCGAAGCGTCATCTGTAAACTGGAACGAGCCGCCGAGCTGCTGCGGATTGGCGGGCTTGGATCCGGACGCTCCCTGGGACGGGGTGTGCTGCTCCGCCTCGCTTGACGGCAAATGGTTGGCGCCGCCGCTCGCTGACTTCAGGAGGCTTGGGTTGAGCGTCGTGTCTGCCGTTTCATCGTTGGCATGATCATGGGCATGAGCCGCCTTGGCGGCGCTTCCCGGTGGCAAGGTGCCGTCGTCAGCATCGCTCCCCGGTGCAAACCTGCCTCCGGCGTGGTGTTCGGCAGCGTCATGGACGGAATTCAGCATGGCGACCGGAATGCCGGGCACCTGGCCGCTCGCTGCAATCGCGCCGCTTTTGCCAGCCATTGAGGCCGCGTCGAGCCCGGTCAGGTTGTCGAATATAAAGCCGGTCTCCGTGTGTGTGACGATCTGCTGCACGATCACCGCCAGTGCGCCGGCCGAGGGAGGTGCCGCGTCGCTGCGCAGCGGCTCGATCGCGAGCGTTTGCACTTCGTCTGAACTGGAGAAGCTGGAATATTCGGTCCGTCCGATCTGGTCCCAGCTCGAATCGAGGCTGTAGACCGCCTCGGTCGATTGGATCGTCGAACTCTCCGCCGCGAGAAGCGTGCCGTCGATGCTGCCGAAATCGGACGAGACTCCGGAGGCGGTCGTCGCCTCAGCGCTTGCGTCACTCTGCGCGGTTGCGGTGAGGTCGAGCAGTTCGCCGGAAACCGCCATCACAGGTGCCGCCGCCGGCGCCATGATGAAGTCCGACGCGTCGATCGTTGCAATCCCCTGCAAATGAATTTCGAGCAGAGCGGAATCGCCGATGTGCAGGGTCTCGTCGGTTGGATTGACGTACACGATCGTTTCATTCGCCGCGCTGTCATAGAGCCAGGCGATCGTATGTGGCGGCACGGCCGTGCTGGTTGAGCTCAAGGCCAATATGACAAACCCAAGCGCGCCAAGAGCAGTCAAGTCGATCTTGTCGGCCCCCGAGGCGAAGTCGGTGATGGTGTCGAACTGGCTTGCGTTGGAATCGGCTACGAACAAATAAGCGAAGCGGTCGTTCCCATTGCTGCCGGTGAGTTGATCCGCACCAAATCCACCGGTTATGGTGTCGCTGCCGTTATTGCCGTTGATTGTATCGCTGCCCGAGCCGCCGTAGATGGTGTCATCCCCATCATTGCCTTTGATCGTGTCATTTCCCGAGCCGCTATAGAGGACGTCGGCTTTGCCGGTCCCGTTGACGGTGTCGCTGCTGGCCCCTGCGTAGATGATCTGACCTTCATCGCCGCCGCCGGCAATGGTTTCGCTCCCGGGCGTTCCATACACGTTGGGTGGATCGGAGATCACTGCAGATCCGGTGGCCAAATTATCAAAATCGTTGGGGTCAGCGTCGCTGGCGCCATGAATGGCGACGGTGACCGTCTGCGTCGTACCGTCGATGGCAGTTACCGTGAATGTGTCGGTCAACATGTCGCCGACATCGAGCGCCTGAACCACGCTGTTGTTATTATCAAGAGTGTAAGTCCATACGCCGGCCGCGGTCATCGTGAAGGTACCGTACCCGCCGTCACTTGCTGTCGAAGAGACTGCGGTGAACGTGTTCGGCGCGTTGTCGACGTCTGTATCGGCGAGCGTGCCCGTCGCGATCGGAGCGCCAGATGAGAAGGTTCCTGCCTCGGTCACTGAGCCGGTCGTGGTGCCAAAAATGAGGGCCGCGTCGTTGCTGCCCTGAATGGTGATCGTCACCACCTGCGGCGTGCCGTCGAGGGTCGTGACCGTGAAACTGTCGGTGAGCGTGCCGCCGACATTGAGCGCCTGCACCGCGCCATTGGCGTTGTCGAGCGTGTAGGTCCACACGCCCGTGGCGGTTAACGTAAAAGTGCCATAACCATTCGTGCTCGCCCTGGGTGAACTCACCACGGCGAAGGTGTTAGGCGCATTGTCGACGTCGGCGGCAGAGAGCGTGCCAGTTGCGCTCGGGCTGCCGGGTGACGCATTGGCAATGCCGCCCGCCTCAGTCACCGAACCGGCCGTGGTTCCTGAAACGATGGCCGCATCGTTGGTGCCATGGATGGTGACCGTCACGACTTGGGGAGTTCCGTCCAGTGTGGTGACTGTGAACGTATCGGTCAGTGTCTCGCCGGTATTGAGCGCCTGCACCGCGGCGTTGGCATTGTCGAGCGTGTAGGTCCAAGCGCCGGCTGTCGTCATGGTGAAGGTGCCATAGCCGGCGGTGCTCGCCGTTGGCGAGGCGACTGCCGTGAAAGCATTTGCAGTCGTGTCGACGTCTGTGTCGGTGAGGATGCCGGTCGCGGTCGGCGTGCCAGGGTTAGCATTGGCGAGACCGCCAGCCTCGATCACTGCACCGGTCGTCGCGCCGGAGATGATCGCGGCGTCACTGGCTCCGTGGATCGTGATCGTCACCACTTGGGCGGTGCCGCCGATCGTGGTCACCGTAAAGGTGTCGGTGAGCGTGTCGCCGGCGTTGAGCCGCTGCACTGTGAGATCGGCATTGTCCAAGGTGTATGTCCACACGCCGGACGTCGTCATCGTGAAGGTGCCATAGCCACCGGTGCTCGTGGTTGGCGAACTCACTGCCGTGAACGTATTGGGCGGATCGTCGACGTCGGTGTCAGAAAGGGTGCCGGTCGCAATCGGCGTGCCAAGCGCGGCATTGTCTATGCCGCCGGCCTCGACGACCGAACCGGTCGTATTGCCGGAGATGATTGCAGCGTCGTTGACACCGTTGACGGTGATTGTGAACGTCTTGCTCGCGGAGGTGAGGCCGTCGGAAACCGTGATAACGAAACCGTCGGTCGAGGGCGATTTCAGCGCGTTGATCGCGACGCTGTTGGGCACGAACGTGTAGGCGCCGCTCGTACTGTTGACGTAGAGCGTCCCGTACGGACCTGGCTTTGACAGATCGTATGTCACTCCTTCGAGGATCGTCTCGTTGGCGGCCGCCCCAATGACCCCAAAGGTCAGCTTGGCGCCGCTGCTGGTGCTGCTGGCGGTGAAAACTCCGCTCGTCGGAGCGAATGTATCAAACACCACCGTATCGAGCTCGGTTGGCCCCGCTCCGGTGCTGAGCGTCGGCGGCACAGGGTCGAGAATGGGAATAGCGAATGGTGACACGGGGGCCAGCAGGTTCTGCGGCGCAGGCGCATCGGATGGAATGAAATTGATTGGCTGCAGTGACAGCGATTTGACAAAGGGTGGTGTGCTCGATCCGCGTGGACCTTGCCCGTCTGTGAGATTGGCGAGCACGTCCTGCTGAGCGGCGCGCAACTCGTCCATGCGAGCGGCCGTGTTCGCGACTTGGTTGATACTGATGGTGGAGCCCACCTTCTTGAGGACGATCGTCTCGCCGGGATCTTCGACGATGATGTGTCGCGGGATCCGCTCCTTGGTCACGAGCTCGAATGCGCCGTGCGCAAGGTCCTTGTAGGTAATGGAATCGTCATCCAGGAAAGTGACATCCGGATCCGCGGCTTCGGCATCTTGCGCGGTCGAGAAAGTCAATGCTGCCAGCGTCAGCATCCCGAACCCCCCCGCGTGGCTCCGGGCGCGAATGCCTGCAATGGGCGTATTCACCTGGAGCGCCCCGCCTTTTGCCAGCCGGCCCGGGACGAAACTGAAGCTCCCTCGTGTCACGTCGAACAGGGCTGCGAGTGGCATGCCTTCGACGTCGAGGACGAACTCGCTCAGCTCAACGTGAGTGCCGCAGTCGATGCTGAAAAAAGTACCGTCGATGAAGCGAATTGTGATCTGTCCGTCGGCATCGCTCTCCAGCACGTCGCCCCTGTAGATCGGCGCACCAGCTACCGCTTGTGTGGCGATGCCACTCGCTCGCGTAAGCGTACAGCGACCGATCACCGTATGAATATGGCCGATGAATTCGGCGGGCAGGGCCATGGCGGCCCCGTTATCAGCCTGGATGCCGGAAGCAACTAACATGGCTCGCCCTCGCCTGGGTGATCGTTTCAGGCTCGGCGTGCCGCCTTGCTCGGGGTTCCTCGCCAAGGCACAAAATTTCCTAGCGCCGGCAGCCCCGAAGGCTTGCCCGCCGAAAAATCAAGTCTGAGAGGGAGAGACGCATTGTGCCGGGGACAACGAAGCGTACCGCCATTCCCCGCCGTGCCCCTCCCGCCAATGTGATTAAATGGACAAACGAGATGTATTTAATTTGTGGCACTCGCTTGACGCTGGATATAAGGTAGTCCGGTTAATAAGATTAAACAATAATTATATTTATTGCGACGGCGTTGCGCGGTTCAAAAAATGGACCGCCGATAGCGGCAAGATCTTCTCAGAAAGGGGGGATCATGTGCAGACCTGCGATAGCCGCTCTGGCGACCGTCTTTGTTGTGGCGCTTGCCTGCTTCTTGCCGAGTGCGGCTCGAGCGCAAATCGATTCCGCCAAGCCCGCCGTCGCTACCGCGTCACCGAAACCGATTGGGAAGGTGGTAGCGGCCACAGGCTCGGTCACCATCGAACATGCGGGCGCAGTGATCGTTCAGGCAAATGTTGCGAGCGACCCCGGCCGGGCCAACACCGGTGACCCCGTATATCTTGGTGATGTGGTGCAGACCGGGGCCGACGGCCGAGTCGGCATCAATTTTACCGACGGCAGCTCGTTCAATCTATCGAGCAACGCCCGCATGGTGCTGGATCATTATGTATATGAGCCGGCCGGCAAGTCCAATGCGAGCCTATTCAATCTCGCCAAGGGAACGTTCACTTTTGTTGCAGGCGGCGTCGCAAAGACAGGCGACATGAAGGTCGATACCCCCGTCGCCACGCTCGGGATCCGGGGCACGACGCCGCATATCGAGATTTCGGATGATGGGTCGGTCAGATTCTCTACCTTGATCGAAGAGGGCAAGAGCAAGCTCCTGAAGAAGCCGCCGACATCCGCGGCGCCGGAGCCCGATCGAAGCAGCAATCGCAGGCTCAACATCTGTCGGGGATGCTGAGAAACTGGCCTGGTCCGAAGCCGTCTTGATGCCGCAGCGCCGGCCGGGCAGAAATCAAGATCGGTGCTTCGCTCGCTGTCGGAGTGGGATTTTGGTGTGGCAATGACCGCAAGAGCCGGTTTCGTCAACGCGGTGATGCTCGTTCTTATCATTGTGCTGTCCAGTTCGGCTGGCTGGGCGCAGAAGCCGAAGAAGGGCAGCTCCCTCAAGAACGTCGAACTGTGTAACAGCTCAGACCGCGTGTCGCCCGAAGCTCGGATCGATGGCTGCACGGCGTTCATCGAAGCGGGCGAGGGAGCGGTGAACGGCTTCGTTATCGCCTACAACAACCGGGGGAATGCCTATAGCGCTAAAGCCGACTACGAACGCGCGATCAAGGATTTCCTCGAAGCGGCCAGGCTTGACCCGAACTATGCGAAAGCCTTCAACAACCTCGGCGTGGCCTATCTGAGAACTGGCGCGAACGATCTAGCGATCGGCGCTCTTGAGGAGGCGCTCAAGCTCAACCCGAACTATGGCGCTGCCTATGCCAACCGCGCGGCAGCCTACTTGAAGACGAACGCGTTCGACCGTGCGGCGCGGGACTATGACGAGGCAATTCGCCTTGATCCGAAGCTGGAGGCGGCGCGGAGCGGCCGCTGTTGGACCCGCGCCGTCCTTGGCGCCTTACAGGCTGCGCTGGAAGACTGCGATATTGTGCTTCGATCGGAAACAAACAACGCGGCAGCATACGACTCGCGAGCTCTTATAAATCTGAAAATGGGGCAATTCTCCGCGGCTATAGATGACTACAACTCGGCGCTGCGGTTGGTGCCCAAGCTTGCCAGCGCGCTGTACGGCCGAGGGCTTGCCCGATTCAAGCTGGGCGACACAGACGGTGGCCATAGCGACATCTCCGCGGCCAAGAGGATCGATGCTGCAATTGACGAAGCCTTTGTCCGCTATGGGGTGCCGCGAAGGGACTGACCATCCGCGACAGCACCGTCGTGTAGGCGTTAACAAGTCCTTAACCATCGGCGTCTCAAATTCAGATCCAGCGGATCCGTCGACGCTCGATGCGGCACGGCGTGCAGCCCCCAGAGCAGATCAAGATTTAGCATTAACAAGTCCTTAATTGGCGAGACCTACAGTCGAGGGCAGGGGCCGGCGTCAGGACCGGCGTCGACCGTCGAAACGGAAGAAATGCCGCCAATGGCGCGAGAGGCTGCCGCTGGATTTGTGTCGCGAGCCCGCGCTTTCGCGCCGGGCCTGTCGCGTCATGTCCGCGCGGCGGGCATGCTGGCGGTCTGCCTGCTGATCGGCCTCGGTGCGCCGGTCCGGGCGGCCGATCCCGTCAGGGGCGAGGCGACTTTTTCGGCCGGCGGCGGCTTTGCCCGCCTCGTCATCAAGCTCGGCGAGGACGTTCCCTCCGAGGTGGCGACCGCGGGTTCCATCCTCATCATCCGCTTCGACCGGCCCGTCGAGGTTCCCGTCGACCGCGTGCCGGAAGGCGCCCCCGATTACATCAATTCCGCGCGCCGCGATCCCGATGGCACCGCCATCCGCCTGTCGCTGGCGCGGCGCGTCACGGTCAACACCATGAACGCCGGCGAGCGCACCTTCATCGACCTTTTGCCCGAGGGCTGGAAGGGGCCGCCGCCGAGCCTGCCGATGGACGTCGTCAAGGAACTCGCCGAGCGTGCGCGCATCGCCGAGCGCGCGCTGCGCGCCCAGCGCGCCGCGGCCGAGACCAAGAAGCGTCCGGCGATCCGCGTGCGTGCCTCGGTGCAGCCGACCTTCGTGCGCTTCGTGTTCGAGATGCCCGACGGTGTCGGCGTCTCCTCCGTGCTCAACGAGCAGAAGCTCACGCTGGCTTTCAATGCCAACCTCAATTTCGACCTGGCGGACGCGGTCGTCGCGGCGCCGCCAAACGTTGCCTCGATCAAGCAGAAGGCCGACATCGACCAGACCAATGTCGAGATCGCGCTGATCGGCGATTCCGACGTGCATTCGTTCCGCGACGAGAAGAACTACATCGTCGACGTGTCTTTCCAGCCCGACAAGGGCAAGATTGCCGCGACGCCCGAGGCGGCGCTCACGCAGATGAAGCCTGGAGGTCACGGACCTCAGCCGTCGCCCGACAAGCCGGCGGCTGAGAAGCCGAAGGACGCTCATCGCGAGATCGTGCCGCCGACCTCCGAGACGATCGCGCGCGAAGCCAAGATCGACGTGAGGCCCGAGGTGAAGCCGGAGGCGCCGGCGGCGATGCCGCCGGCCGAAGCGCCGAAACCGGCGCCGGCTCCCGCGACCGAGGCGGCGCGCGCTCCGGAGGCGGCCAAGGAGGTCGCGAAGGAAATTGCGAAACCGGCGCCCCTAGCTGCCGAAGCTGCGACCGTACCGGCCAGGCCCGCGCCGGCCGAGGAGGCCGCAAAGGAGCCGGTCAAGGAAGCCGCCAAAGAAACGGCCAAGGAAACTGTCAAGCCTGCGCCGCAGCCCACGGTCGCCGGCGTCGATGCGCGTCGCGACAGCGACGGCTTGCGCGTGACGTTCCCGATTCAGGTCGCAACGGCAGCGGCCGCGTTCCGCCGCGGCGATACCGTCTGGCTGGTGTTCGATACGCCGAAGCCGATCGACGTCGAGGCGATCCGCACCAAGGGCGGCGCGATGATCGGCGAGGTCGGGCGCGTCCCTCTCGACAAGGGGCAGGCGGTGCGCATCCGTCTCACCCGTCCGCTGGTCTACTCGCTGGCGAGCGAGGAGGTCGGCAAGGAGACCAACTGGCTTCTGACGCTGGCCGACAAGATCCAGTCGACGCCGCTGCCGCTGATGATATCGCGCAACATCACCGACCCCGCGCTTGCCAACATCGCGATCCCCTTCGCCAACCCGGGCCAGTTGCACAAGCTCACCGACCCCGACGCCGGCGACACGCTCTATGTCGTCACCGCGCAGCGGCCGGTGCGCGGCTTCATCAAGCGGCAGGACCTCGTCGATCTCTCGCTGCTGGAATCCGCGCACGGCATCGCGATCCGGCCGAACTTCGACGAGATCGGCGTCGAGGTCGGCGCCGACAAGGTGATCCTCGGCAAGAAGGGCGGATTGACGCTGTCGCCGGTCGACATCGCGGCCGAGCGGGCGCCGACCGCGGTGCGCCCGGTCTTCAGCCCCGAAGGCTGGCGCAGGGGCCAGTCGGAAAACTTCATGGCGCGCCAGAGCGAACTGATGTCGGCGATCGCGGCGGTCGAGCCGGCGCTGCGCTCGCTGCCGCGGCTCGATCTCGCGCAGTTCTACATGTCGCGTGCGATGTATTACGAGGCCAAGGCCGTCACCGACGTGATGCTGGCCGATCCCCTCAACAAGGAGGAGAGCGGCGCGCTGATCATGCATGCGATCGCCAGCATCCTGATCGGCCGGCCGGCGCAGGGCCTGAAGGACCTCGCCAATCCCGTGATCGGCAACAGCCACGATTCCCAGCTCTGGAAGGCGCTCGCCTTCGCGCGCCAGGGCAAATGGGCGGACGCGCGCGAGAAGTTCAAGAACGTCGAATTCGCCATCGCCTCGCTGCCGCTCGACATCCAGCGTATCGTGACGATGGACGCGATGCGCGCGTCCCTCGAGGTGAAGGATTATGCCGGCGCCTCCAAGCGCCGCAGCGAGCTCGAGGTGGTCGGCGTCTCGCCCGAGGCCGCGCCCGGCTTCGCCGTGCTGCGCGGCCGGCTCGCCGAGGCGCTCGGCCACGACAAGGACGCGCTCGACGACTACAAGTTCGCAGCCGCCTCGGCCGACCGGCCGGCGGCGGCGGAAGCCAAGCAGCTCGAGATCGCGCTGCGTCAGAAGCGCGACGAGATCGGCAAGGAAGACGCGCTGCGCGAACTCGAGACCCTTTCCATGACCTGGCGCGGCGACTCGATCGAGGTCAAGACGCTCCAGATGCTGTCGCGGATGTATGCCGAGAGCGGTCGCTACCGCGACGCGCTCACCGCGGCGCGCACCGCGACGAGGCTCCAGCCCAACGCGGAAGCCTCCCGCCAGGCGCAGGACCTCGCCTCCGAGCTGTTCACGCAGATCTTCCTGGGACCGAAAGGTGACGAGCTGCCGCCGGTCGAAGCCCTCGGCATGTTCTACGAGTTCCGCGAGCTGACGCCGATCGGCCGCCGCGGCGACGAGCTGATCCGCCGGCTCGCCGACCGTCTTGCCTCGATCGATCTGCTCGACCAGGCCGCCGAGCTCTTGCAATATCAGGTCGACCATCGCCTCGAAGGCGCCGCGCGTGCCCAGGTCGCCGCGCGTCTTGCCATGATCTATCTCGCCAACCGCAAGCCCGACATGGCGATCACCGCACTGCGTGCAAGCCGTATCAGCGATCTCTCCGGCGAACTCAGGCAGCAGCGCCTGCTCTTGGAAGCGCGCGCGCAGAGCGACGTCGGTCGTCACGATCTGGCGCTCGACATCGTCTCCAACGTCGCCGGGCGCGAAGTGCTCCGCCTGCGCTCCGACATCTTCTGGGCGGCACGGCGCTGGCGCGAGGCCGCCGAGCAGATCGAGCTCTATTACGGCGAGCGCTTCCGCGACTTCAAGCCGCTCAACGCGGTGGAGAAGAGCGACATCATCCGCGCCGCCGTCGGCTATGCGCTCGCCGACGACTCGATCGGCCTGTCGCGCTTCCGCGAGAAATACGCGCCGCTGATGAGCGAGAGCGCCGACCGTCTCGCCTTCGACATCGCCAGCAAGCCGGCCGCGGCCTCCAGCGCCGAATTCGCCGAGATCGCCAAGCTCGCCGCCAGCGTCGACACGCTCGACGGCTTCCTGCGCGAGATGAAGCAGCGCTTCCCCGACGCCTCCGCCCGCGCACCAGCCCCACCCCATGCCAAGGACGAAGCCGAGCACACCGGCTCACTGCCCACGATTCCCGTGGTGCGGCAGATCAGGATGACGCGGTAGGCGCCGTCCGCGCGAAGCGCGGCCCGTGACGGCTCGACATTCTCCGTCATTGCGAGCGAAGCGAAGCAATCCAGAATCTTCCCGCGGCGCAGCCTGGATTGCTTCGTCGCAAGGGCTCCTCGCAATGACGGGAGGGGCCGGAAGTGAATCCCGGTGGCGGAGAGGATGCGGCGGCGACGTGGTGCCGAGCTCGCCGTCACCCCCCGTAGCTCTGCACCAGGCTTCCCGCCACCAGCGACCAGCCATCGACCAGCACGAAGAAGATCAGCTTGAACGGCAGTGAGATCGTTGCCGGCGGCAGCATCATCATGCCCATCGACATCAGCACCGAGGCGACGACGAGGTCGATGATCAGGAAGGGCAGGAACAACAGGAAGCCGATCTCGAAGGCGCGCTTCAGCTCGGAGATCATGAAGGCGGGGACGAGGATGCGAAGCGCGAGGTCGTCGGGGGTGGCCGGCGCCGGTTCGCCCGACAGATCCAGAAACAGCCTGAGGTCCTTCTCGCGCACGTTCTTCTGCATGAAGCCGCGCAGCGGGACGGAGGCGCGCTGCAGCGCGTCCTCGACGCCGATCTGGTTGGCGACCAGCGGGCGGATGCCGTCGTCGTAGGATTTCTGCAGCACCGGGCCCATCACGAAGAAGGTGAGGAACATGGCCAGCGCGATGATCACCGAGTTCGGCGGCGCGGTCGCCGTGCCCAGCGCGGTGCGCAGCAGCGACAGCACGACCACGATGCGCGTGAACGACGTCATCATGATCAGGATCGACGGTGCGATCGACAGCACGGTGAGCAGCGCGATGAGCTGGATCGCGCGCTCGGTGACGCCGCCACCGCCGGCGCCGCCGCCGAGATTGATGCTGATGTCCTGCGCATGCGCAAGGCCTGCGAGCGAGGCCGCGACTAACAGGACAGAAAGGAAAACAACTCTACGCGGGAGGGACGGCAGCCTCACGAAGATGGCTTCGGACGGCCGAGCAGCGAGGCCATCTCGTCTTCGAGATTTTCAAAGCTGGTCTTCTCCGCGGCCGGCTTCGGCGGCGGGGCCGGCGGCGCCGCCGGCTCGCTGCGAGCGGCCCGCGGGGGAGCGGCCGGCGGCTCCGGCGCGACGGGCGGCGCGACCGTTTCGCCGGCGGGGCGGCGCAGCGCGGCCTCTAACCGCTGTGCCATTTCCGCGAGGTTCTGCTCGGCGCTGGACGGACCCGCGGCGGGTGCCGGCGGCGGAACGGGCGGAGCCGGCGGAGGAGGCGGCGGTGCAGCGGCGCGCTCGGCCCGCACGGGCGGCATTTTCATCGGCTCGCTCTGGCGCGGCGGCCTCGGCATCAGCGGCGGCTCGCTGCGCGGAACGCGCGGCGGCAGCGGCTCGGGCCGCGGTTCGCGCTCGGGGCGCGGCGGGATCGCATCGGCGGTGAAGCCGGCGAGGGGATCGCTGCGGCGTTCGGCCAGCGCGGGGGCGGGCCGGCGCACCTCGTCGGCGAAGGACGGGCGCGAAGGCCGCGGCGGCGGCTCGGGCATTTGCGGCTCGGGATGATCGAGCAGCTCGGGCCGCGGCGCCTCGTCGGCCCAGCCGCCGGAGTCCGGCATCGGGGCAAGGCGCGGCGGCTCGGCGGCGTTGGGACGCTGGGGGAGCTGATCGCGGCCATGCGCGGCACGAACGATGTTGGGCTCGACCACGATATCGGTGGGGCCGCCGATCATCAGGAGGTGCTCGACATTGTCACGCCGGACCAGCACCAGGCGGCGCCGGCCGTCGACCGCGGCGGCATCGATCACGGCAAGCCGGGGCATCCTGCCGCGCTGGGTGTTGGCGCCGAGCCGGCTGGTGGCGAATCGGCGAACCAGCCAGGCAGCGACGCCGATCAACGCCAGAACGACGATGAACGCGACGATGAAGGTGATAGGGCTGCCTTGCATACTAGTCCCCGACAAATGGCGCTGCTCTCGTGCCCATGGTCGGATACGCCAACCACCGGCCTACGATGCCCCAAACTGCGATTTCTTAACGTCCCACGGCAAGTTTTGCCGTCCCCAACTCTTAATAACCCATGAATCGCTCGATCCAAAACGACTTCTTGGGCTGTGCACGGCCCGCCAAACGGTTGGGTTAATGCTGCTTTTGGCGGCGTCGAATCACGGGAGCGACGGAATCGTGTCCCGCCCGGGGACATCCGGCGAGGGTCCCTTAACCGGCTGTTAACCATACACGCGGCAAATTCTGCCTAGCTGCGGACCTCGAGGTCCGTACCAGGCGGAAGGAGCCGCGACGATGTCCATCAACGACCTCCCGGTACTGTCGGCGCTTCGCACCAAGATGCAGTGGCACCAGGAACGCCAGCGCGTCCTGTCCGAGAACGTCTCCAATTCCGACACGCCCAAATTCCGGCCGCGCGACCTGGTCGAGCCGAAGCTCGACAAGAGCGGGGCCGTCACGGGCTCGATGGGCCCCCTCGCGCTGACCCGCACCAGCGGCTCGCACATGACGCCGTCAGGCGCGGTTTCCGTATTCGACCAGAACAAGAACGCGGGCTTCGAAACCCGCCCTGCCGGCAACGCCGTCAATCTCGAAGAGGAGATGATGAAGGCCGCCAGCAACCAGATGGACTACGCGGCGGCGACCTCGCTCTATTCGAAGAGCCTGCACCTGCTCAAGACCGCGATCGGCAAGGCCTAGCCGCATGATCCGGGAACAGAACAGCTAGAGGAGGCGCATCATGGCCAATGACAGCAGCGACTTTGCCCGCTCGATGGCGATCGCGACCTCCGGTCTGCGGGCGCAAGCCGGCCGCATGCGGGTGATCTCGGAAAACATCGCGAATGCGGATTCGACCGCGCAGACCCCCGGCGGCGACCCCTACCGGCGCAAGGTTCCGACCTTCTCCTCCGCGCTCGACCGCACGCTCGACGCGCAGGTCGTCACCCTCGGCAGGATCAAGCCCGACCAGTCGAACTTCCGCGTCAAAT
The DNA here is from genome assembly GCF_056429085.1 of Bradyrhizobium sp. CFUWI. Taxonomy (NCBI): domain Bacteria; kingdom Pseudomonadati; phylum Pseudomonadota; class Alphaproteobacteria; order Hyphomicrobiales; family Nitrobacteraceae; genus Bradyrhizobium; species Bradyrhizobium sp. CFUWI. The sequence goes on along the minus strand of NZ_JBWJZE010000009.1, from coordinate 247,404 downwards.
ACGAGCCGAACAATCCGGTCGCGGACGCCACCGGCAACGTCAAATACCCCAATGTGAACTCGGTGGTCGAGATGACCGACATGCGCGACGCGCAGCGGTCCTACGAGGCCAATCTCAACATCATCAGTGCGACGCGCCGGATGATCCAGCGCACGCTCGACATCCTCAAGAGCTGAACAGGACAATTGAGCCATGGCATCACCGACAATCGCCGCCAATGCTTACGCCAACCTTGCCCGGGTGCTCGAAAACAGCGGCGCCGGTGCCGGCAAAGGCAGCGAGGCCAGCGGGCAATCCTTTGCCTCGCTGCTGAAGGACGCCGTCGGCAGCGTCATGGAATCCGGCCGCAAGTCGGATGCACAGACGGTCGCGATGGCCTCCGGCAAGGCCAACGTGATGGACGTGGTGACCGCGGTCGCCGACACCGACGTCGCGGTGTCCACGCTGGTGTCGGTCCGCGACCGCGTCATCGCGGCCTACGAAGACATCATGAAGATGCCGATCTGATCACCGTTGTCATTCCGGGACGGCGCGAAGCACCGGGCCCGGAATCTCGAGATTCCGGGTTCTCGCTTCGCGAGCCCCGGAATGACGAAAATACCGGAAGTGAGAATCGAAGATGACCGGCCCCGAAACCCTCGACGTCGCGCGCGATGCCATCTGGACGATCGTGATCGTGTCCTCCCCCTTGATGGTGGTCGGTCTGGTGGTCGGCGTCGTCGTGTCGCTGTTCCAGGCGCTGACGCAGATCCAGGAGCAGACCCTGATCTACGTGCCGAAGATCCTGGCCATCTTTGCCACGATGCTGCTGGCGCTGCCGTTCATGGCCGACGCGCTTCATTCCCACATGCTGCGGATCTCGTCGCGAATCATCGGCGGCTGAGGCAAGATGCAGCAATTATGCGCATCGACGTCTCGTTGCTGCCGGCGCTCGCCGCTTCCTTCATGCTCGCCTTCGCCCGGGTCGGCGCGATGGTGATGCTGCTGCCGGGGCTTGGCGAGACCAATATTCCGACGCGGATCAAATTGTCGATCGCGCTGATGCTCACGCTGATCATCCTGCCGCTGCATCGCAACGCCTACCAGGTCGACATGGGCTCGCTGGCGCCGCTCCTGGTCCTGATGCTGCATGAGATCGCGATCGGCATCGTGCTGGGCGCGACCGCGCGCGTGACGCTGTCGGCGCTGCAGGTCGCGGGATCGGTGATCGCGCAGCAGATGGGGCTCGGTTTCGTCACATCGGTCGATCCGACCCTGGGGCAGCAGGGGGTGCTGGTCGGCAACTTCCTGACCATCCTGGGGGTGACGCTGCTGTTTGCCACCGACAGCCATCACCTGGTGATCGCGGCGCTGAACGACAGCTATACCATCTTCTCGCCGGGCGAGACCGTGTCGAGCGGCGACGTCGCCTCGCTGGCCACGCGTGCCTTTGCCGCCGCGTTTCGCCTGGGCTTGCAGCTCTCGGGGCCGTTTCTGGTGTTCGGCCTCGTCTTCAACATCGGCCTCGGCGTGCTGGCGCGGCTGATGCCGCAGATGCAGGTCTATTTCGTCGGCGTGCCGCTCTCGATCTTCGCGGGCTTCCTGGTGCTCGCCGTGGTGCTCACCGCGATGATGGGCACCTTTCTGGACTACTTCATCGGTGTCATGCACCAATTGATGCCGCTCAGGTCGCGATAGATCGATGGCAGAAGACAACGATCCAGAGAGTCAAACAGAAGACCCGACGCAAAAGCGTCTGGACGATGCGCTCGAACGCGGCGACGTCGCCAAGAGCCAGGAGATCAACACCTGGTTCATGATGGCGGGCGGCACGCTCGTGGTGTCGACCTTCTCGGGCTCGGTGGGCAGCGGCTTGCTGACGCCGATGCGCAATTTGCTCGCCAATTCCTGGATGATCAAGACCGACGGCAAGGCTCTGCTCGCGCTGATGCAGCAGATCGAATTCGCCTTGCTGGCCGCTGTCGGCGTACCCCTGCTGATGCTGGTGCTGGCGGCGATCGCCGGCAACATGCTCCAGCACCGCCTGGTGTGGTCGGCCGAATCCCTCAAACCCAAATTCAGCAAGATCTCGCCCGGCGCCGGCTTCAAGCGCATCTTCGGCAAGCAGGCGGCGGCGAATTTCCTGAAGGGTCTCGGCAAGCTGATCGCGCTCGGCGTCGTCATGACCATGATCCTGTGGCCGGAGCGGCATCGCATGGAGGCGATGGTCAAGCTCGACCCGGCCGCCATGCTCGACGCCAGCACCAGCATGACCATTCATCTGCTCGGCGCGGTGGTCGCAGCGCTCGCGGTCATCGCCATCGCCGATTATTTCTTCCAGTATCGCAGCTGGTTCCAGCGGCAGAAGATGTCGCTCCAGGAGATCAAGGAAGAGTTCAAGCAGTCCGAAGGCGACCCGCACATCAAGGGCAAGATCCGGCAATTGCGGCAGCAGCGCGCCAAGAAGCGCATGATGGCGGCGGTTCCCAAGGCCTCGGTGATCATCACCAACCCGACCCACTATTCGGTGGCGCTGTCCTACGAGCGCGGCATGTCGGCGCCGATCTGCGTCGCCAAGGGCGTCGACAACCTCGCCTTCAAGATCCGGGAGATCGCGCGCGAGCACGACATCCCGATCGTGGAGAACGTGCCGCTGGCCCGCGCGCTCTACGCCACCGTCGAGATCGACCAGGAAATCCCGACCGAGCACTACCACGCGGTCGCCGAAGTGATCGGCTACGTCATGCGGCTGAAACGCGGATTTGGCGCGGGGCGGGGATAAAGCACCCGAAAAGTACCGGAAGTGGCCGTAATCTGGGAATCAGCGTACCTTTCGGCCTTGCTGCCCTTGCACCTCAGGGTCCGATTCAGGCAGGGAGGACCCCACGCGCCCCGTGGCGCGTTGATTCTCTGCCGACAGGCCGCGCCAGCTTGAGATGACCGCCGAGACCGACCACGACCTCACACGCGAGCCCGTTGCGGCGCACGAGCCGTCGCCGCGGTCGGGCAGCATTGCGCTGGTGCTGCTGGTGGCCGCCGGCCTCGTCGCCGTCGCCGTCGGACTGATGACGCTCGGACGGGTGCAGGCGCAGCCCTATATCCTCGGTGTCCTCGCCGTGCTGGCGATGGTCGGCCTGTTCAACCTGTTCGCCTTCGCCGCCGGCATCATCCGCTTCGCCGACCGCAATCTCGACGATCCCATCATTCGCCGCATCTCCGATCATGCCTTCGACGGGCTCGCGGTCACCGATGCCCGCGGCCACGTGGTCTATTCCAATGCCGCCTATCTGACGCTGACCGGTGCCAGCGGCCCCCAGGACGTGCGCCCGGTGGAACGCGTCTTCATCGGCAATCCCGATGTCTCCGAAGCCGTGTTCCGGCTGCTGAAGGCCGCGCGCGAGGGCAAGCGCCAGCAGGAGGAGGTGCGCATCTCCGGCCATGACGGCAGCCAGGGCCGCTGGCTGCGCATGCGCGTTCGCCCGCTCGGCACTGAAAAGCGCGAAGCCAAATACGCGGTATGGTCGATCGCCGACATCACCCGCGACCGCGAGCGCCAGGAGGACGTGTTCCAGGAGCTCCAGCACGCCATCGAATATCTCGATCACGCGCCGTGCGGCTTCTTCTCGGTCAATCCGGCCGGCGAGCTCGCTTATGTCAACGCGACGCTGGCGAACTGGCTCGACTACGACCTCGCCGAGATCGGTTCGGGCGGCCTCAAGCTGACCGACATCGTCTCCGGCGACGGCGCCTCGCTGCTGACGTCGATCGTGGCGGTGCCGGGCGAGGTGAAGACGGAAGTCTTCGACATCGACCTGCGCATGCGCACCGGCAAGACCATGCCGGTGCGGCTCTATCACAAGCTCGCCTTCGGCGCCGACGGCGCGCCGGGGCCGTCGCGCACGCTCGTGATCAGCCGCGCCCGCGACGAGCGCAGCGATCCCGACCGCGCCGCCGAAGTGCGCTTCATGCGCTTCTTCGACCATACGCCGATGGCGATCGCGACCGTCGACCGCGGCGGCAACGTCGTGCGCGCCAATGCCCGCTACGCCAAGCTCGGTCAGGCGCTGGGGCTCGACAGCGCCTCCAAGTCGATCTTCCGCGCGGTCAATGCGCGCGACCGCCACCTCCTGATCGCGGCCATCAACCAGGCCGCCGAAGGCCAGGCCGACATCGCGCCGGTCGAGGTGGCGCTGGAAGGGGCCAAGGAACGCTGGGGCCAGTTCTTCGTCACGCCGGTCGATTCGGCCGAGAACGACGCGGAAACCGCCATCGTGCACATGCTCGAGACCACCGAGCGGCGCGCGTTGGAGAACCAGATTAACCAGTCGCAGAAGATGGAGACGGTCGGCCAGCTCGCCGGCGGCATCGCCCACGACTTCAACAACGTGCTGTCCGCCATCATGATGGCGAACGACTTCCTGCTGAACGCGCACAAGCCGACCGACCCGTCGTTCCAGGACATCATGCAGATCAAGCAGAATGCGACGCGGGCCGCGACCCTGGTGCGGCAGCTGCTCGCGTTCTCGCGGCGCCAGACGCTGCGGCCGCAGGTGCTCGATCTCGGCGACGCCCTGAGCGATCTCACCATGCTGCTGCGCCGGCTGATCGGCGAGAAGGTCAAGCTCGACCTCGTCCACGGCCGCGATCTCTGGCCGGTGAAGGTCGACGTCTCCCAGTTCGAGCAGGTGATCGTGAACCTCGCGGTGAACGCGCGCGACGCCATGCCCGACGGCGGCAAGCTGATCATCCGTACCGCCAACGTCACCACCGAGGACGCTGGCAAGCTTGCTTACAAGGGCATGCCGGCGGCGGATTATGTCCGGATCGAGGTCGCCGACACCGGCACCGGCATTCCCGCCGACATCCGCGACAAGATCTTCGAGCCGTTCTTCTCGACCAAGGAAGTGGGCAAAGGCACCGGCCTCGGCCTGTCGACGGTCTACGGCATCGTCAAGCAGACCGGTGGTTTCATCTACGTGGACTCCGAGCCGGGGCAGGGCACCTCGTTCCACATCTTCCTGCCGCGCCATCACGCCGAGCCGGAGGTGCAGGTCGAGCAGCCGGCTGTCGCCAGCGCGACCAATGGCGCCGCGAAGGAAGCCGCTTCCGTCGAGGCCAAGCCGCGCACCGATCTCACGGGGCAGGGCACCATCCTACTGGTCGAGGACGAGGAGGGCCTGCGCGCGCTCAATGCCCGCGGCCTGCGCTCGCGCGGCTATACCGTGGTCGAGGCCGAGAACGGCGTCGAAGCCATGGAGATGCTGGAGGAGCAGAGCGGGGCCATCGATCTCGTCGTCTCCGACGTCGTCATGCCCGAGATGGACGGCCCGACGCTGCTGAAGGCGATGCGGGAGAAGAACCCCGACATCAAGTTCATCTTCGTCTCCGGCTACGCCGAGGACGCCTTCGAGAAGAGCCTGCCCGAAGGCCAGCAGTTCGACTTCCTGCCGAAACCGTTCACGCTCAGCCAGCTCGTGGCGGCGGTGAAGGAGACAATGACGAAGCAGGGGTGAGGGCGCGCGCTCGGTGCGCATCCCCACCCCCGCCGGTAACTGGTGACCACGGTTCCCTTCCACGGCCAAATCCCCGTCCAATATGGGCTTTTGCCACATCCCCGCGACTGAGGGCCGCAGCCACAAGTTCCGAAACCGGCTTCACTTTTCGGCAAGTCTGCCCATCTTAAGCGCACATCCCCATGCCGGGGATTTGGGAAACGAACATGAATTTCTCGCTACGCTCCCGCAGTCTCTTCAAGACGATCGCTGTCGTGCTGGCGCTTGCGCTGCCGACTGCACTGGCGATCTCGTCCGCGGACGCGCGCGTCGGCGGCGGCTCCTCGTCGGGGTCACGCGGCTCGCGCACCTATTCCGCTCCGCCCCCGACCACGACGGCGCCGGGCTCGGCCTCGCAGTTCAACCGGACCTACACCCAACCGGGCGCAGGCATGAACTCGGCTGCTGCCGCGCCCGCGCGCGGCGGCCTGTTCGGCCGCGCCGGCGGTTTCATGGGCGGCCTTGCGGCCGGCTTCCTCGGCGCCGGCCTGCTCGGCATGCTATTCGGCGGCGGCCTGTTCGGCGGTCTCGGCGGCCTGTCCTCGATCCTGGGCCTGATCATCCAGATCGTGCTCGTGGTGCTGGTGGTGCGGCTGGCGATGTCCTGGTGGCAGCGCCGTCACTCGCCGCAGGCGGCCTATGCCAATGCCGATGCGGGCGCAGCTCCCGGACCGCAGGCGAACCAGCGCAGCGGTCTTGGCGGTGGTCTTGGCGGCTTCGGTTTCGGCGCCAATGCCAACAACGCGCCGCTCGAGATCAAGCCGGACGATTACGAGTCGTTCGAGCGCTTGCTCGGCGAGGTTCAGACGGCCTGGTCGAACGAGGACGTGGCCAAGCTGCACACGCTCGCGACGCCTGAGATGGTCTCCTATTTCGACCAGGACCTCGCCCAGAACCGTGCGCGCAACGTCGTCAACAAGGTCACCAACGTCAAGCTGCTGCAGGGCGACCTCGCCGAAGCCTGGCGCGAAGGCGAGACCGACTACGCCACGGTGGCGCTGCGCTTCGCGCTCACCGACAAGACGCTGGACCGCAACAGCGGCACGCTCGTCGCCGGCAGCGAGCAGCCGGGCGAAGTCACCGAGGTCTGGACGTTCGCCCGCCGGCCCGGCAGCGGCTGGGAATTGTCGGCGATCCAGCAGACCAACTGATCGCAACGCGATTGAAGACAAGGGCGTCGTGCTTCGGCACGGCGCCTTTTCTTTTGTGCCCCCTGCATCGCGGCATCGGAATAAGTGCGGGCGCACCGGGTTGAAATCTGGCGGCCAACGACAAACAGAACGGGAGGACAAGATGATCCGTATCAAGAGATCCCTGGCTATTTCCGCGCTCGCCGCGGTCCCGCTCGCATGGCTTGCGGCACCGTCGGCGCAGGCGCAGTCGGCCGACATGACCTTCTTCGTGACCTCCAGCGGCCCGGGCAAGGGCGCCGATCTCGGCGGCCTGGAGGGAGCCGACGCGCAGTGCCAGAAGCTGGCTCAGGCCTCCGGCGCCGGCGCCAAGACCTGGCGCGCCTATCTCTCGACGCAGGCCGCCGACGGCAAGCCGGCCGTCAACGCCCGCGACCGCATCGGCAAGGGACCGTGGCAGAATGCCAAGGGTGCGGTGATTGCCAAGGACGTCGCCGAGCTGCACGGTCCCGCCAACAACCTCACCAAGCAGACGGCCCTCAGCGAGAAGGGTGAGGTCATCAACGGCAGCGGTGACACGCCGAACCGGCACGACATCCTGACGGGGACTCAACCCGACGGCACCGCGTTCGCCGCCGGGGACGACAAGACCTGCAAGAACTGGACGTCGAGCACGCAAGGTGCGGCGGTGGTCGGCCACGCCGATCGCAAGGGCCTGCGCGACGACGAACCGTCAAAGTCCTGGAACAGCTCGCACCCCTCGCGCGGTCCCGATGGTGGCTGCTCGCAGGCCGATCTGAGGAGCACCGGCGGCGACGGGCTGCTGTATTGTTTCGCTGCGAATTGAACTGACGGGCGGAGCTCTTTCCTCCGTCATTGCGAGCCTCCGTCATTGCGAGGCGCTCGCGACAAAATTGCGTAGCAATTTTGCGCTGAAGCGACGAGGCAATCCAGCGTCTTTCCGCAGAGGCAATCTGGATTGCTTCCGCCGTCGCCAACGCTTCGGCGGGCAAGTCGCTACGCGCAAATGACGGAGGATGTCGCACATCCGTCTCGCCCTGCCGGAACCTCCAGCCGCATGCTACATTGGTCCGATCGCTCCCACGTGCACGGACCCTTCCCATGAAATACGAGCTCTATTACTGGCCCGAGATCCAGGGCCGCGGCGAATATGTGCGGCTGGCGCTGGAGGAGGCAGGCGCGGCTTACGTCGATGTCGCGCGCGGAGCACGCGGGACGGCGGCGATGATGAAGATGATGGACGCGCAGAAGGGCACGCCGCCCTTTGCGCCGCCGTTCCTGAAAGCGGGCAAGCTCGTCATCGGCCAGACCGCCAACATCCTGCTCTATCTCGGCGCCCGCCATGGGCTTGCGCCGAAGACGGAGGCCGGAAAGCTCTGGGTGCACCAGCTTCAGCTCACGATCACGGACTTCGTCGTCGAGATCCACGACACCCATCATCCGCTCGGACCCTCGCTCTATTATGAGGACCAGAAGGCACCGGCGAAGAAGCGCACGGCCGACTTCTGGGACGAGCGCGTACCGAAATATCTTGGCTATTTCGAGCGGCTTCTCGACGGGAGCGGCGGCACCTATGTCAGCGGTCGCCGCCTGACCTATGTCGATCTCTCGCTGTTCCAGCTCGTCGCGGGGCTGCGCTATGCCTTTCCCAAGCGCATGAAGGCATTCGAAGCGGATGTCCCGGGCCTTGTCGGTCTGCACGACCGCATTGCCGCGCGGCCGAACATCAAGGCCTATCTCGCAAGCCCGCGCCGCATTCCCTTCAACGAGCAGGGCATCTTCCGCCGCTACCGCGAGCTGGACGGCTAGCGGTTCGGACGGGAAAAGGATCAGCCCTCACCAGACGCCGGGCATGAGGCGATAGCGCACCCGCGCCGCATAGTCGGTATAGCCCGGCAGGCCCTCGCGCAGCGTGCGCTCCTCGATGGAGATGCGGACCGCGAACAAGGCGACGAAGAGCGGCAGCATCGCAAGTCCCCACCACGACCCCAGCAGCAGCGGGAGGCCGGCGAAGAACAGCACCATGCCGCTGTACATGGGGTGGCGGACATGGGCATAGGGACCGGTCGAGATCACGTGCTGCGCACGCTCGGTCTGCAGCTTCACCACGGGGGCGGCGAATGAGTTCTCGCGGAAGACCCACATGGTGAACAGTGTCGAGGCCAGGAACAGCACGAGGCCGAGCGCCTGCAACGCAGTCGACATGTCGGAGGATTGAAAGCGCCGGTCAAGCCCCATTACGACCAGCCAGGCCAGCATCACGAAGACGAAGGCCGTCATGAACATCTTGTCGGCGGCGGGCTGATCCTTTTGCAGCACCGGCCGCAAACGTTCGGCCAGCAGCGCCGGATCGATCCGGTAGAGCCACCAGCCGCAGAGCGGGCCGAGGAGCGCGGAGGTGGCGAGGAACGTCCAGGCCGACGGCCAATGCAGTGTTCCCGCGGATACGAACAGCACCGCGCCCATGGCGACGACGAAGACCGTGTTCTGCAACAGCAGGCGTGCGATCATGCGCAGGTCCCGGGTGAGCGGCGCACGATGTTGGTGCAGCTATCCGGCAAAGATGCGGCCGGACGTGCGAAAGGCCCGATCAACCGGATCGGGCCCGTCCGTGGCAAGCCTGATCAGGCGAGCTGATCGATCCGCGTGCCCTGACCCGGCGGCAGCGGCGCGGGCGGTTGCGGCTTGAAGGTCGGATCCTCGTCCTTGACCTTGGTCTGGTCGTCCTGCTGCTTGGTCGTGTCGTAGCTGGGAACCACGATCGCGATCGGCGGCGGTGCTACGGTAGAAACCTTCATCCGCAAATCCTCACATATGGAAACAATTGAGCCTGCCCTGCGAGGCGCGAAAATTCCTTCAAGGCAATCGTTAAAATGCGAGGGATTGCGTGGGGATGGGCTGTTCTCGCGCTTCATCTAGCTGGATGAGGGCGATGACAAATCTCTCCTCGTCATTGCGAGGAGCTCGCGACAAAATTGCGTAGCAATCTTGCGCTGATGCGACGAAGCAATCCAGACTGTTTCCGCGGAGAGATTTCTGGATTGCTTCGCTCGCAATGACGGAGTCCGTGGCGAGCAGCGACGCGCAACATGTGCACTGTGTGCGCAGCAAGTGCAGAGGGAGAAAGCCGCCGCCTATTCGTCCTTGCCGCGGGTGATCGCGATGGAAGCCTCCGTCTTGGTGCGGGTGCATTCCATGTTGAGCCGGCGATAGCGCATGCTGACCTTGTCGCCGCGGAGCAGGCCCATGCGCTTCAGGCAGCGTGTCGCGCCGGTCGTGGTGTCGTCCTTGGTCACGGTGAAGACGATTGCCGCCATCGACCCCACCAGCCCGTAGAATTCCGGCTTGGGCTTGCGATCGCCCTTGGCATAGAGCTCGATGGAATATTTGTCGCCGCGGCAGGCGACCGACAGCTCCTTGGCCGCCGGGTGCGAGAGGTAAACGACGTTGCGTGCCCGGAAATTCACCTTCAGGCGGTCGACCTGGTTCGCCAGTTCCTTGGCGCTGTCATCGCAGCGGTCGGCCCGGGCCGGCGAGGTGAGGGTCACAAGGCCGGTGATGGCGGCGGCGACCAGGATCGCGCCGCGGACGTCTAGTTTCAATGTCATGATGAAAAGCCCCTTAGGGCGCGCATTCAAGCGTCGGCGGACGCGAAGCGCAAGGGTGGGGTCCGGCCTTTCCACGTGCTGCGCTACGCCTTCCCAAACGCCCGCGCCGTCCCCTCTCATGCGTCCCGGTCCCTTCCTTTTCCATCCAAAATGGGCTTAGAACGCTTCTATGCGAGGGCCCGTGCGTGGCCCCAAACCCCGGATTCGCCCATGAACGCCCCGACCGCCTTCCCCGACCAGTCCAAGCCCGTTCCTCCCTACAAGCACACCCCCCTGTTCCCGCTGGGCAAGGACGAAACCCCCTACAAGAAGATTTCGTCCGAGGGCGTCCGGGTGGAGAAGGTCCTGGGGAAAGACATGCTGGTGGTGTCGCGCGAGGCGCTGCGGGCGCTGTCGGAGGCGGCTTTCGGCGACATCAACCATTACCTGCGCCCCGGCCATCTGAAGCAGCTCCGTGCCATCCTGGAGGACAATGAGGCCAGCCCCAACGACAAGTTCGTCGCGCTGGACTTCCTGAAGAATGCCAACATCGCGGCCGGCGGCGTGCTGCCGATGTGTCAGGACACCGGCACCGCGATCATCATGGGCAAGAAGGGCTGCAACGTCATCACCGACGGCGACGACGAGGCGGCGCTTTCGGAAGGCGCGCGCGATGCGTACCTGCGCCGCAATCTGCGCTACTCGCAGGTCGCGCCGCTCTCGATGTACGAGGAGAAGAACACCGCCAACAACATGCCGGCGCAGTGCGAGATCTACGCCGAGGGCGACGATGCCTACAAGTTCATGTTCATGGCGAAAGGCGGCGGCTCCGCCAACAAGAGCTTTTTGTTCCAGGCAACGCCCTCGGTGCTGACCAAGGACCGGCTGCTCGCGTTCCTGAAGGAAAAGATCCTGACCCTCGGCACCGCCGCATGCCCGCCCTATCACCTCGCCATCGTGATCGGCGGCACCTCGGCCGAGCTCTGCATGAAGACGGTGAAGCTTGCCTCGGCGCGCTATCTCGATGCGCTGCCGACCCACGGCTCGCCTGACGGCAACGCCTTCCGCGACGTCGAGATGGAGAAGGAAATCCACAAGATGACGCAGTCGCTCGGCGTCGGCGCGCAGTTCGGCGGCAAATATTTCTGCCACGATGTGCGCGTGATCCGCATGCCGCGTCACGGCGCATCGCTTCCCATCGGGCTCGGCGTGTCCTGCTCGGCCGACCGCCAGGTGCTCGGTAAGATCACCAAGGACGGCATCTATCTCGAGGAGCTCGAGCACAACCCGGCACAATACCTGCCGCAGGTCGAGCAGTCGCTCGGCGGCGAGGTGGTCAAGATCGACCTCAACCAGCCGATGAAGGACATTCTGGCGACGTTCTCGAAATATCCGATCAAGACCCGCGTCTCGATGACCGGCACCATGATCGTCGCGCGCGATAGCGCCCATGCCAAGCTGCGTGAGCGGCTGGAGAAGGGCGAGCCGCTGCCGGATTACTTCAAGAACCATCCGGTCTATTACGCCGGGCCCGCCAAGACGCCCGAAGGCTACGCCTCCGGCGCGTTCGGTCCGACCACCGCCGGCCGCATGGATTCCTTCGTCGACCAGTTCCAGGCCGCCGGCGGCTCGATGGTGATGGTGGCCAAGGGCAACCGCGCCCCCGCCGTGCGCGAGGCCTGCAAGAAGTATGGCGGCTTCTATCTCGGCTCGATCGGCGGCGCGGCGGCCAATCTCGCCGAACACTGCATCAAGAAGGTCGAGGTGCTCGAATATCCCGAACTCGGCATGGAAGCGATCTGGCGCATCGAGGTCGTCGACTTCCCCGCCTTCATCATCATCGACGACAAGGGGAATGACTTCTTCAAGGAACTGAACTTGGGCTGAGGCTAGTTCACCTCGCCCCGGTTGCGGGGAGAGGTCGGACTTTGCGCGTGGCGCAAAGTCCGGGTGAGGGGACTCTCCACGAGTCCGACTGTCTCCGTCCTTGCGGAGACTCCCCCTCACCCCAACCCTCTCCCCGCAAGCGGGGCGAGGGAGAACACTCAACTGCAATTCGTGACCTGGTTGGAGCACAGCGCGCGCCACCAGCCGCGCACGCCATCGTGACTCTCGACCAGACCCCAGAAGCCACTGCAGGCCAAGAGCCGCTTCGGCCCGCCGTCGGCGTCGATCGGGCCGCCGAGTTCGCGCTGCGCCGGCATCCATTTGGCGTCGACGAAGGGCGCCTGGAACAGGCCGCCCGCGCGCGTGCCGCCATTGGCGTAGTTGGCGCCGACCTTGTTGGAGGCGACCCAGCCACGCCCGGCATAGGGCTTTGGCGCGCTGCGTGGGTATCGCTTCTCGTCCTCGTAGTCCTTGCCCGGTGGCTTGGCCCCTTCGATCAGGAACCAGCCGTTCTTGAAGCCGATGATGCGGAATTCGGTGAGCCAGCCGCCGTCGGGCGTGTTCTCGGCGCCGCCGAGCTTGAGCCGGTAGGGCGGCGGCAGCGTGCCGAGCACGCGCCCTTGCACCGACGGTTCGGCGCGCACGTTGAGGCCTTTGGGATCCTGGTCGATGGACCAGGCGCCGAGAGCGCAGGGCTCGGCGCCCTCGGGCAGCGATGAGCGCTTTTCGGCGAGCTCGGCGTGCAGTTTTGCGAAATCGCTGTCGTCGTCATCGGGCTCGGGGCGCGGCTTCAATTCGGCTGAGACCGCGCGCGTCGCATCCGGCGTCAGCGTGACGACGAGGCTCTGACGCGCGGCAAACACGCTGGCCGGCGTCTTCGGATCGTTCGATGTCGCGGGATAGACGGCGAGATAACCGGTCGCACTTTCCGTGCGATAGGCGAGGCCGGCGACGTAGCCTGCCGGCACCATGGCGAGCGCGCTTGCGCGCCACGCCGGTTCGGTGTCTTCCGCGTGCGCCGCCACCGATGCTGCGACACACAGCAACGTCGCCGCGACGAGGCGGATGTTGGGCATGTGCCGAAGCCGCGGCGTTACGCCCGTACGCCCGTAAACGGAAAGCTGCCCATCGGGCCGATGCCCATCTCGCCGCTCATGCTGTCGCCGGAGACCTTTCCGATAAACTCGAGTGTCAACGGCATCGGATTGGTGATGGAAACCTTCCAGTTGACGGCGTCGCCACTGATGGTGCCGTCGAAGATCTCTGCGGTGTTGCCCTCTGCGCCCTGCGTGCCCGTCAGCGTGCCGCCGGAACTCAGCAGGGTCAGCGTCGCCTGGCGCTCGCCCATCGGCGTCGTCATGGTCAGATTCCAGTTGCCGTCTACGGCCATTCCCGTCTCCCGAACAAATCCCGGCGGACCGCGACGATCCGCGGTCAGTCCCGAGCGAGCCTATAACCCAACTCGCAGCTCCTGCCTAACGCCCGAATAGGGCATTTAGGCGCGGGCGGCGGCGCGCCGGCGGCTGGTGACGATGAGGCGCAGAACGACGTATTGAACGGCAAAGGCCAGGATCTTGCCGCCGCCTGCGACCACCGTGAGGTAGAACGCCCACAGCTTCAAATCGCCGGTCGATGCGACGACGATCATGCCGGCGCCGAGCACGAACATCAGCGCGGCCCAGGCATAGCCCGCAGCCGTCACATATTCCGGAACGGCCTCGACGACCATCGGCGGCATGTAGCGCAGCATCCAGCCGCGCTTGAGCATGATGAAGCCGATCGCGAAATGCGCGATCGAAGGCTTGGCCATCATGAAGCGGGGATCGTTGGTCAGCAGCGTGATCGTGCCGAGGCCGACGACGAGCGCGAGGCTCGCATACGTCATGTAATTGAGGTGCTGCCCCCTGATGCGCGCGTGGATCACCTGCGCGACCGCGCCGGCGATCGCCACCGACGTTGCCAGGATGACGTTGTCGGTGACGAGATAGATGACCAGGAAGAGGATGGCGGAGAAGAGATCGGAGGCGAGGCGGGCGAATACGACCTTCATCGGCAGTCCTGTTCAGCGGGCGTTCGGCAATGCGCGGGCCGGCGTACCGTACTTGATCTGGCGATACTCGGGATACCATTTTGTGAAGTAAACCGCGCTGTTCCGAGCGGCGAAGGCGACTGCAAGGCTCGACCAGAGCGGCAGGCCGGGGACGTAGATCAGCACGAGATTGGCGGCCGCCATCAACAGCGCGGCCGCGGTCCAGGCGCCGGTGATGACGTAATTGGCATGGAGAAAGCCGGGCATCGCCGCGGTCTCGGCCGGCACCGCTTCCAGCGCATATTGCAGCGTGAAAGGACGGCGGAGCAGCATCGAGCCGAGCGAGATGACGAGGATGCCGATGTCGACCGACAGCTTGACGCCGAGCGCGCCGAACTGCGGATCGACCAGCGCGAGGTAGAGCCCGATGGCGGCGAACACGACCGCCGAGCCTGCGGCCAGGGTCTTCACCGAGCGGCCACGCACGACATCGATCGCGACGGTTGCGAGGCAGATCGCGGAGGCCGCGAACACGCTCGAGGCGGCCGACGTCACCAGCATCAGAAAGGTGAAAACGCCGTAGGGCGCGAGGATCAGGAAGATCGCCATGGGCCACCTCGGTCAGGTGAATCTTTACGATGTAAAGATCGATAGTTCAGGAGCGGCGCCGGGTCAAGTCAAATCTTTACAGTGTCAAAATAACGTAGGCGGCGTATAAAAGCTGAATGGCCGCAGTCGTTTGGTCGGACACCTCTGCGGCGATTTCGGCCCAGGGCAGGTGTGACAAAACCGGCAGCGCGCAGGCGATCGCGAGGCCGAGGGCGAACAGGATGCCGCCGTTGAAGATGACCTGGCCGCTCCGCCGCAGCTGGATCATATGGAGGGCAGCGACGGCGCAGATCAGGGCGATCACGGCCAGGAAGTGGGCGGCGATTGCGGGCATCTGCATGCGGTGCTTCCTTGGTGACACGTCGTGCTGTGGCTTTGGGACGCCCCGGAGTGACGGGCGCTACTGCGCGCCCACCCAATTGCCGTGAAAGCCATCGGGCACGCGGTGGCCGAGCTGCACCAGCGCGACGGGACCCGCCTCGACATCGGTGGCGTTGAACACCGCGAGGTCGCTGCGGTTCTCTCGCGCCCGCCAGATCACCGCGAGCAGCCAGCCGTCGCCCTCAGTCGCATCCTTCGATCGCTCGACGAACACAGGTTCGGAAATGGTGTCGCCGGCGGGCAGCAGATAATGGCCGAGCCGCCTTCCATTGCCGTCGACATGGACGACGCCGGAAAGCGCGCCGAACATCGGCAGTTTCGGATTGGCGCAGGCGTACCAGCCGTGACGGTTCTTCAGCCCGGCGCGGCGGTCGTCGATGCGGGGGAATTCGCCGGTGAGATCGTCAAGATACGTCTGCTGGAAGCGGTCGGTATTGCCTGAGAGGTCGAACGTCCAGCGGCAGTGCCGGGCGCGCGACTTCTCCGGATCGGTCGGCCGACCGTCGGGATGCGGAAACAGCGGCGCTTCCTCGAACTGCATGACGTCCGCGACGATGCGATTGTCATCCTCCCACGCGTTCATGACGTGGAAGACGTAGCAGGCTTCGGCACGGAACCAGACGATGTCCTTTGCCGCGCCGCTGCGCTTCATCACGCCGACATAGGCGCCCTTGTCCGGCTCCCAGGCGTAGGGCGGCCGCCCGCTCATTGCGCGCTCCATGCTGCCGGTAATGGGGAGGATCGGAAACAGCACATGGTTCGCGGTGACGATGAAGTCGTGCACCATGCTGGCATAGGGCGCCTCGAACCGCTCGAAGCGAATCGCCTTGCCGGAAGCATCGATCGAGCCGTAGGAGAGGGCAGAGGTCAACGGCCCGGCGGCGTTGTAGCCGAAGAACACCAGTTCGCCGGTGATGGGATCGATCTTCGGATGTGCGGTGAAACTGCCGGCGAGGCGGCCCTGATAGTTGTGATAGCCGCGGGTCGCCAGCGTGCCCGGTTCGATCTCGGTCGGCAGATGCGCCTCTTCCAGCGCAAGCAGCTTGCCGGCATGGAAGATGATGTTGGTGTTGGCGACGCCGCCGTCGGTGAGATCAGCCGGGGCATCCGGAAGCTTGCGGCCGAAGCCGCCGAACAAAGCGCGGCCGGCGTCGTGCTCGGCAAGCCATTTCGGCGTGCGGACCCAGCGGTTGCGGTAGCTGGCGCGGCCGTTCTCGAGGTGGAAGGCGTGCAGCATGCCGTCGCCGACGAACCAATGCGCGCCGGGCGAAGAGAACTGCGGATTGGGACCGTTGCGATAGAGCGTGCCGTTCAGATCCCGCGGCAATTCGCCGATGATCGTCAGGAATGGCGCGTCCGCCTCGAACGGGATCGGCGCGATATTGTTCCGGCGCTCGGCAATGGCGTCGTGCTGCACGGGCATATCCTCCGTATCTTTACATCGTAAAGATCAAATAGCGTCGATTGCCAATCCGGTCAAGCGAAATCTTTACACTGTCAATATTGCGTCATATAGCTTGCAAATGATCAAGACCGACACCAAGAGCGAAGCCGCACGAAGGCCGCGTGCCTCCAGAAAAACGACGTCGACCGCGGCATCGCGTCCGGCACGCCGTACCACGAGCGCGAAAACTGAGGCGCCATACCATCACGGCGCCTTGCGCGAGGCGCTGCTCCAGGCCGCCGAACGGGTGCTGGAACGCGACGGGCTCGCGGGCCTCACACTACGCGCGGTGGCACGCGAGGCGGGCGTTTCGCACGCCGCGCCCACCCACCATTTCGGCGATCTCACCGGCCTCCTCAGCGAGCTCGCGGCCGTGGGCTTCCGGCAGTTCAACGCGGCGATGACCGCGTCCTGCGATGCCGCCGCCACGCCGCTCGAAGCCGCGCTGGCGCGGCCGAAGGCTTATGTCGCCTATGCGCAGACTCATCCCGGCATGTACGGCATCATGTTCCGCTCCGAGCGGCTGGATTATTCCAGGCCCTCGCTGCACGAGGCCGCCGAAGCCTCCTTTGCCGGGCTCGCGAATGCCATCGGCGCGATGCGGCAGGAGCAGATCAGCGGCGACACGCTGACGCTGAACCAGGGCGCCGCCATCGCACGCGCCTGGTCGATGGTGCACGGCTTCACCATGCTGCTGCTCGACGGACGGCTCGAGGACATCCTCGGGCGGTTGCCCGAGGGGACCACGGCCGAGCGCCTGCTCGAGGCGATGCTGACCGCGCCCGTGTCCCCGAAGCATCCTGTATAGCGCCGTTTGGGGCGCCTAAAGCGCGATGCGATTAGGATGAATCGTCATCGCGCTTTAGGTTGTTGTTTAAGCATGATCTTTTCGGAAAACCGCTGCGCACTTTTCCGGATCATGCTTTAGCGCATCGTCGCAAGCTCGACGGCGCGGCCGCGCGTGCCGATGATCTTCACCTCGTCCTTGCCGCAAGCGAAGCCACGGGCGGAATCGTCCGCGGCCTTGCGCGCAAGCTCATTGGCGGTGGGATTGGCGATCGCATCGACATAGGCGACGTGGCAGACCGGGCCGGGCGGCAGCCGGGTCACGACCAGCATGGCTTTGGTATTCGGCCGTCCCTGCTTGTCGGGATCGCTGTTGTCGGCAATGTGCCAACGCTGGATGATCGCAAACGGCTTTGCGCCCACCGCGCGCCATTCGATCGTGTTCTCCGACCAATTGAACGGCGCGAACCAGGCCTTGGCGGCCGGTTCCTCGGCGGCTTGCTTGCGATTGCGGCCGACCGAGACGATTTCGCGAAGATCGTCCTCGGCAACCAGCACCAGGAGGCCGCTCTTGCCCGGACATGCCCGCGCGGTACTGCCGTCGAGCTCGCTGGCTCTACCGATCTGGCGGCAATCTTTTGGCGCCGTCGAGGTGTAGATGCTGCCCACGGATTGGGCGTCGGCACTGTTCAGGCCGATGCAGGTCATCAAGACGGCAAGACCTATGCTGGCGTGGTTCATCATGAGGCCTCGAGGGCGTGGGAACTTCGTCCCATCAGACGTCTTGATTGTGGGCAAGGTTCAAACTGCGACGGGATATACCTGACAGCGCCGCGGAATCGTTCTAGAAGAGCGGCTTCGCTTGGGCTTCTCCAGCCTCGTTCGCGTCCTCATTCTCTCGATCATGCCAGCCATCTCGAACAAACCTTATCGTGTCGGCCGCTCCAAGACCGGACTCGGCCTCTTCGCCACCAAGCCGATCAAGAAGGGCACAAGGATCATCCGCTATTTCGGACCGATCCTGGATTCGCGGATTCCAGCGCACGACGAGATCGAGAACAAGTACCTGTTCGAGCTCAACGGCCGCTGGACCATCGACGGGTCGGTGCGCAAGAATCTTGCCCGCTACATCAATCATTCCTGCCGGCCCAACGCCGAGTCCGACGTCCGGCCGCGCGAGCGCAAGGTGTTCATCCGCGCCATCAAGAACATCGAGCCGGGCGACGAGATCAACTACGATTACGGCACCGATTATTTCAAAGCCTATCTGAAGCCGATCGGCTGCAAGTGCGATTCCTGCGAGAAGAAGCGCAAGAAGCTGCGCGCCGAGGCGCGGGCCGAACGTGCCAAGGTGAAGGCGCGCAGCGAGCGCAAGGCCGAGAAGTCGGGCGCGAAGGGCCTCAAGAACAAGGCCGCCAACAAGAAGCTCAACGGTCACGCCGTCGGCAAGGCCCGCGCGCCGGCGTAGCCTGCGCTTCCAGCTCCGCTGGCATGCTACGTAAGGAGCGCATCGTCAGGTGTCATTCCGGGGCGATGCGCAGCATCGAGCCCGGAATTTCGAGATTCCGGGTCTGGTGCTCGCGCACCAGCCCGGAATGACGGTGACTTGACGGTGACTTGGCCTCACGCCGCCGCCACGCTCCCGCTCCTTCGCAAGCCCACATATTGCAACTCTGCGAACACGCCCGTGGCGATTGCCTGCGCGACGACCATGAGCTCGCCGGCGAGGTTCGGCGACACCGCGCCGGAGAGCAGCAGCGCGATGCTGCCGACGGTCCAGGCCGCGTTGCCGACCACGACCAGCAGCACGAGCGCCCTCGCCACCGCGGCGCGCGAAGCGAGCCAGCCGACCAGCGCGGCGTAGGCGATCAGGAACAGACCGGTCTCGCGCAGCAGCGCCTCGGGCAGGTTGAACAGCGCAGCGAAGGTGCTCGCGCCGAAGGCGAAGCCGAGGGCGGCGACGCCGCTGAAGACGGCATCGGCCAGCAGGGCGCGGCGGAGGAAAGTGGATGCAACGATCATGGTCGGTCTCCTTGCTTGTGGGGTGAGGTCGAGTTCACGGCCGTCCGCGCCACCAGGCGCGGAGCCGGCGGGCGAGACGGTAGGGGCAGAGGCTTCTGCCGACGCCGTGCTCGAAGGCGATGACCTGTGCGACCACGTAATCGCCGGTCGAATGCACCAGCGGCTCGGGCATGTTGAGGCTGCGCGCCAGCATGCGGGTCGCGAGCGCCAGGGCCCAGGGAACAAGGTGGTCTGCGATGGTCCGGTAGAGCAGCAGCGCGATCATGGTCATCTCCTGTAGAACCGAAGATGCGCCGGCCCGCGGGCCAATTCGATTACCTCAGGGGTAAGGCAGATCGCTATTCAGGACAGTCTTGGGATGTTCGACGCTGCTCGCAATTCGCGAGAAATCCCGGTGGTCCCGGCTACGTCGAGACGCCAAACAGCCTGCGCAGAGCCGGCAACCATTCGCCGGTCATCGTGAACTCGAGCCCGAGTCGGGCTCCGCAGGCGATCGCCAGTAGGGTGATCGGCGCCGAGACGGCGAGGGTCGAGAACGCGGTCAATCCCTGGCCGATCGTGCATCCCATCGACATGACGCCCCCGATGCCCATCAGGAGCGCGCCGGTCATGTGACGCTTCAATTCGCGTGCGTCGTCGCAGGCCTCCCAACGGAAGCCGCGCGCCAGCATCGCTGCGGCGAATGAGCCTGCCACGACGCCGGCGACGGAACCGATCCCAAAATTCAGCCGCGCCCCGGAGAAGGTGGCGATGTAGAGGATGGTGTCGCCGAGCGGCGCGACGAAGCTGAGCGAGGAGACGCGGACCGAGTCGAATTCGTCATCGGCAAGCCAGCCGGTCGCGAACCAGCCGAATGCGATCGCGCCGCCGACGGCAAGGCCGGAGGCCAGCAGTCGCGGCGATCGCACCAGCCTGCCGTCCGCGAGAGCCCAGACGGCGAGCGCCGTGGCGATCGAGACGACGAGGAACGCGCGCAGCGCGCCTCCCGCACCGAGAAGCGAGGTCAGCGTCTGGTCGCTGCCCTCGGAGAGCCGCAGGGACAACGGCTCGATCAGCATCATGCGCAGCACGCCCGTGATGCCGCGCATGGTTGCGAGCGCCGAGAGGCCGAGCACAAGAAAGACCACGATGGCGCGCAGATCTCCGCCGCCGACACGGACCAACGTGCCGAAGCCGCAGGTGCCGACCAGCGCCATGCCGATGCCGAACGTCAACCCGCCCAGAATCGCGCCGCCAAGCCCGAGCGACGGCGTCAGGTAGATCGACCGCGACAGATCGACGATGCCGAACTCGGCGAGCGCCTGGGTCGCCAGCAGCGCCACGGCCGCAGCCAGCGCAAAGGACTTCAGCCGACGCAAATCCGACCCGAAGAACGCATCCTCGAGCATCGCCAGAGTGCAAAATCGTCCCGCGCGACCCGCGACACCGAGCACGGCGCCGGCTGCAAGCCCGCATGCAAACGCTATGGTCGACGGGTTCAGCATTCCTCCCGGAGATGTTTGTTGCCGTTCCGGGCAGCTTGCGCCGGAGGGTTTGCGGAAAGCCAGAGCGGATAATTACCGGCGCCGCCGGCGCACCGGCTCGCAGAACACGTCGTAGACGGCGGTCAGTATCTTGCGGACGTCCTCGCTGGCGAGGCTGTAGTAAATGGTCTTGCCGTCGCGGCGGGTGGTGACCAGACGGTCGAGCCTCAACCGTGCGAGCTGCTGGGATACCGTCGACTGCCGCTCGCCGAGGAATTGCTCGAGCTCGGTCACGGACTTCTCGCCCTCGGCGAGGATGCAGAGCAGCAGCAAGCGGGATTCATGCGACAGCGCCTTGAGCATGTCGCTCGCCTCGCGCGCCTTCTCGATCATCTGCTCGAGTTCGGCGGAGCCCTCGATCTCCTTCAGCTTTGGCAACGGCATCGCGTCAAGTTCCTCATAGGCATCACTGGTCACGACCTGCCCGGCGTCGATCCCGAACCTGTCAGGATGCGGTTCAGCAGGCCGAAGAAGAAGGCATCGCCCGGATAGCCGCGAATGCGGCCGATCTCCCGACCCTCTTTTACCACGACGAAGGTCGGCGTGAAGGCACCCGGATCAATTCCGGAGAGATCGGCGGGCAGGGGGCGGCCGAGGTCGACGCGGCGCAGCGGCGCGGCCTGGCTTTCCTCGGTCTTGCCGTAGATCGGCGCGATCTCGGAGTCGAAGCGGGCGCACCAGACGCAACCGGCCCGCTCGAACATGACCAGTTCGGCCGCGCGGGATCCCGTCGCCGGCAGCGCCAGCGTGATGCCGGCCAGGAGCAATGCCAAGAGCAATGCGACGTGTCGGCTCATCCCGCGCCTTGACCTCCGGACCTCTGGACTTCCCTGGTTCTTTATATCATTAAATTCGCATATGTAATAGGTGGGGACAATGACCTTGGATGTCACGCTTGGTGCGGCCTTTGTCGCTGGCCTGTTGTCGTTTCTGTCGCCCTGCATCCTGCCGCTGGTCCCGCCGTTCCTGTGCTACATGGCCGGGGTCTCGGTCTCGGATCTCTCCGATGGGCAGCCCGCATTGCGGTCGCGCATCCTGGTCTCTGCCTTGGCTTTCGTAGCCGGCTTCTCCCTGGTCTTCGTGGCGCTGGGTTCGACCGCCTCGATTGCGGGGCGCTTCATCTCCGCCCATATCTCGACGCTCGGCATCGTCGCGGGCCTCCTGATCGTCTTGATGGGTCTGCACTTTCTCGGTGTGCTCAGGATTCCGCTGCTCTATCGCAGCGCAACGCTGCAGGTCGAGAGCCGGCCCGCCGGCGTTGCAGGCGCCTTCGTCATGGGGCTGGCGTTCGCGTTCGGCTGGACACCCTGTGCAGGTCCGATTCTCGCGGCCGTCCTGTTCATGGCGGGGTCCGAGGACACCACTGCCAGGGGGGCTCTGCTGCTGTTGTCTTATTCGGCAGGGACCGGCATTCCCTTCCTGATCGCTGCCGCTTTCACCGGTCGCTTCGTCGCCGCGCTCGGGCGCGCCCGCCGGCACCTGGCCATGGTGGAGAAGACGATGGGCGCCTTTCTGGTCGCGACCGGATTGATGTTCCTGACCGGGCTGATGCCGGCCGTCTCGGAATGGCTGCTGGAGCATTTCCCTGCATTGACCAGCATCGGTTGACCATCACGCTTCAGCCGAAGCGGAAATCGAGAAGCTGCGCGTAAGACTGCAGCTCGATCAGGTAGCGATGGACGAGCGGCCCGTCTCCGGCCATCGCCGCATGGGAGATCTCGGTGCTGCTGGCGATCGCGCCGTCGATCAGCCGGCGGAATTCACTTGTATCCGCCACGTCCGCCCGGGCCCAATCGTTGCAGCGTTGCAGACGGTCGCGGAATGCGCTTGCGCTGGCGATGGTATCCTCGGCCCGTGCCGGGGCGGGATGCTCGCCATAATGCGTGGCCGCAACGCGCAGCTTGTCCATCGCGGGTGCGATTTCGAAGACGCAATCGGCAAGGCCGTAGAGGCCGGATCGACGCCTGAGCTCGTGAAACGACCGGCGGAGCAGGAGCAACTCTCGTCCGGCGGCGACCACGTCCCCGCCGTCGAGCGCGCGCGCGGCCGCGCCAAGACGCTCGCCGCCTCGACCGAGAAATTCCGTCAGCGCGACAGGCGCGTAAGGAGGGTGGGGAAAGGGCGTATGTGTCGCGAGCTGCTTCCAGGTAGCTGTGGCCTCTTCGATTTCCATCTGCGCCAGCGCAATGTTTCCGGTCCGTGCATAGCTCGCGGCGGTGCGCAGATTGGCCATGATCGGCTCCATCGCCGCTGCGAAATCCTTCGCGCTGTCGCCCTCGGCGCCCAGCGCGAGCGTTCCGGAGATCAACCACGCCAACAGCACCATGATGCAGCGCAAGATCGGAAATCCTTGTTACATTCGAGTATTCGAATATTATAATAGAGCTGCCTCGACCCGCAATATTGTCCAAGGTTGAAATTCCCGATGCACCTCTTCAGGCCGACGCGGCGAGATGTTCTGGCATTGGCTTCGGGCGCCGCACTCGCCGCGAGCCGCGGGGAGGCCGTGGCCGAACCCGCGCTCGGAGATGACGGGCTCTATCACGAGCCCTGGTTTCTGCAGAGCTTTCTCGATCTGCGCGAGGACCTCGACAGCTCTGCCGCCAACGGCAAGCGCCTCGCCATCATGTGGGAGTTGCGCGGTTGTCCCTATTGCCGTGAAACGCATCTGGTGAATTTCGCAGATGCCGGCATTGCGACCTACATCCGCGACAATTTCGAGGTTCTCCAGCTCAATCTGGTCGGATCCCGCAAGGTGACGGACTTCGACCGCCAGGAATTGTCCGAGAAGGACCTTGCCCAGAAATACGGGATCAGGTTCACCCCGACGTTCCAGTTCTTTCCGCCATCGTCCAGCGGCATCGAAAAGCGGGAGCCGATGGCGCGAGAGGTCGCTCGGGCGCCCGGCTATCTGAAGCCGCCGCATTTTCTCGCGATGTTTCGTTTCGTGCGGGATCGCGCCTATGAGCGCGGCTCGTTCAAGGACTTCCTCGCCACCAGCGGCTAGTCCGACGCCGCGCGCAAATATGTCTTGACGCGATCAAAGACATCAACATATCATAATAAATGAATGTGATGGATCGTCGGGTCCGTCACGAACGAGGCGGGCGTCACCTCGCCATCCCTGGGGTAGGAAACATGCGGCGCTCGCTTGCAGCTGCGTTTGCCTGGTGTCTCACGATCGGAAGCGCTTGTGCGCAGGAGCCGATCAAGCTCGACGTCGTCGATGATTCTCTGCCGAAATCCCTGACCGGCGCGCCTGGCGATGCCGCCGCCGGCAAGAAGGTGTTCCTGACGCGCACGCTCGGCAATTGCCTGGCCTGCCATCAGGTCACCAGCCTGAAATCCCAGGAATTTCACGGCGAGTTCGGCCCGTCGCTCGACGGTGTCGCCGGCCGCTACAGCGAGGCCCAATTGCGCCTCATCATCGCCGACCCCAAGCGCATCTTCACCAACACGGTCATGCCCGCGTTCTTCAGGAACGAGGGCCTCAGCCGGGTGCGACCGGAATTCGTCGGCAAGTCCATTCTGACGGCCGCGCAGGTCGAGGACGTCATCGCTTTTCTCAAGACGCTGAACTGACGGCGAGGAGGATTAGAAATGAAGGCCATCAATCGACGGCAGGCATTTGCGCTCGGGGGCGGCTTCGTCATGCTGACCCTGATGCCGATGGCGGCCGATGCCGAGGTCTCGAACGACGCGGCGAAGTGGATCGAGAAGTTCACCGGCGGCAAGCAGCCGGCCAAGGGCAAGATTTCGCTCGACCTGCCGGAAATTGCCGAGAACGGCAACACCGTGCCGCTCTCGATCAACATCGAGAGCCCGATGACCGCGGACTCCTACGTCAAGGACGTTCTGATCGTCGCGGACGGCAACCCGAATGCGGGCGTGGCGACGCTGTCGTTCACGTCGTTGTCGGGCAAGGCGGAAGCCTCGATCCGGATCCGGCTCGCATCCACGCAGAACGTGGTTGCGATCGCGAAGATGAGCGACGGTTCGCTGTTCACGGAGCAGAAGACCGTGAAGGTCACCATCGGCGGCTGCGGCGGCTAAGGGCTTAGGAGAAGACAGATGGCAGACAAACCGCGCATCAAGCTTCCGAAGGAAGCCGCCAAGGGCGAGGTCATCCAGATCAAGACCCTGGTTTCGCACGTGATGGAATCGGGCCAGCGCAAGGATGCGCAGGGCAAGGCCATTCCGCGCAAGATCATCAACAAGTTCGCCTGCGAGTTCAACGGCAAGCCGGTGTTCGCCTGCGCGCTGGAGCCGGCGATCTCGGCCAATCCCTACATCCAGTTCGACGCCAGGATCGACGAGGCCGGCACGTTCAAATTCTCCTGGACGGACGACGACGGCACGGTGATCACGGCCGAAGAGAAGATCGCGCTCAAGGCATGATGCGCATCGCGCATTGAGGGAGGCTCGAATGGCGCCACGATATATTGGGTTGGCCGCTGCGATCGTGGCCGCCGCATCGGTTGCGACGCTCGCGTCCGCGGAGGAGGCCGAGCGCAAGGGCATCGCGGCGCCGCCCGGCCACGTCTTCAAGACCATCATCTCCGGCTACGAGTTCCGCAGCAAGGAGACCCGCGCGCTGCAGGACGACGATCTGGAAAATCCCGGATTCCTCGCCGTGGAGCGCGCGGCGGAGGCCTGGAAGAAGGTCGAGGGGAGCGAGGGCAAGTCCTGCGTGAGCTGCCACGGCGAGGCCGAGACCGGCATGAAGGGCGTCGGCGCCGCCATGCCGAAATGGGACGACAAGCTGAAGAAGCCGGTCAATATCGAGCAGCGCATCAACATCTGCCGCAGCGAGCACATGAAGGCGGAGCCCTGGAAATTCAAATCCCGGGAGCTGACCGACATGACCGCCTTCGTGCGCTATCAGTCGCACGGCATGAAGGTCTCGGTGAAGACCGACGGGCCGATGTCGTCCTGGTTCGAGCGCGGCAAGCAGATCTATTACACGCGCTACGGCCAGCTCGATCTGGCCTGCGAATCCTGCCACGAGCGCAACAATGGCAAGTTCATGCGCGCCGATTTCCTGAGCCAGGGGCAGACCAACGGCTTTCCGACCTATCGGCTGCGCGATCAGCGCCTGGTGCCGTTGCATGAGCGTTTCGAAGGCTGCATGTTCGACGTGCGCGCCGAGCCGTTCAAGCCGCTTTCGGACGAGTTCCTCGCGCTCGAGCTCTATGTGGCCTGGCGCGGCATCGGGTTGCCGGTCGAGACGCCCTCGGTGCGCAACTGAAACGATGAGCTTGCAGGAGTCTTGCGCATGATCTCTCGCCGCGAGTTCATTCAGGTCGCCGCGGCAACGGCGGCACTCTCGGGCGGTGTCGGCTCCGGCCTGACCCGGGCGGTCGCCCAGCAGCGCCTGACCGAGAAGGAATTGCTGGCGTTCGAGCCGCTCGGCAACGTCACGCTGGTGCATGTGACCGATATCCACGGCCAGCTGATGCCGCTCTATTTCCGCGAGCCCTCGACCAATCTCGGGGTGGGCGAGGCCAAGGGGCTTCCGCCGCACGTCACCGGCAAGGAGTTCTTGACGCGCTTCGGGATCGCGCCCGGCTCGTCGGCGGCCTACGCCCTGACCTCCGAGGATTTCGAGGCACTGGCCAAAAGCTATGGCCGGATCGGCGGCCTCGATCGCGCCGCGACCGTGATCAAGGCAATCCGCGCCGAGCGCGGCGACAAGGTCGCGCTGCTCGACGGCGGCGACACCTGGCAGGGCTCGTGGTCCTCGCTGAAGACGCGCGGCCAGGACATGATCGACTGCATGGCGCTGCTCAAGCCCGACGCCATGACCGGACATTGGGAATTCACCTACGGCACCGAGCGGGTCAAGCAGGCCATCGAAGGCCTCGGCTTTCCGTTCCTCGGCCTCAACATCCGCGACACCGAATGGAACGAGGCGGCGTTCGAGGCCTCGACCATGATCGAGCGCGGCGGCGTCAAGATCGCGGTGCTGGGCCAGGCCTTCCCCTATACGCCGGTCGCCAATCCGCGCTGGATGGTTCCGACCTGGTCGTTCGGCGTGCGCGAGGAGGATGTGCAGGCGCAGGTCGACAAGGCGCGCAAGGGCGGCGCGCAGCTCGTCGTGCTGCTCTCCCACAACGGCTTCGACGTCGACCGCAAGCTCGCAAGCCGCGTCAAGGGCATCGACGTCATCCTGACCGGACATACTCATGACGCGCTGCCGGAGGCCGTCAAGGTCGGCAAGACCCTGCTGATCGCGTCGGGCTCCTCCGGCAAGTTCGTCTCGCGGCTCGATCTCGATGTCCGCGACGGCGAGGTCAAGGCTTACAGGTACAAGCTCATTCCGCTGTTCTCCGACGTGATCGCGGCGGACGCCGAGATGGCGGCGAAGATCGCCGAGGTGCGCAAGCCGTTCGCGTCCGATCTCGCCAAGGTGCTCGGCAAGACCGACTCGCTGCTCTACCGGCGCGGCAATTTCAACGGCACGTTCGACGATCTGATCTGCCAGGCGCTGCTGCAGGAGCGCGACGCCGAGATCGCGTTGTCGCCCGGCTTCCGCTGGGGGACCAGCGTGCTGCCGGGGCAGGACATCACCTTCGAGGACGTCACCAACGCAACCGCGATCACCTATCCCGCGGTCTACCGCATGGGCATGACCGGCGCGCGGCTGAAGGAGATCATCGAGGACGTCGCCGACAATCTCTTCAACGTCGATCCCTACTACCAGCAGGGCGGCGACATGGTGCGGATCGGCGGACTTGCTTACGCGATCGATGTCACCAAGCCGCAGGGGCAGCGCATCTCGGACATGCAGATGGTCAAGACCGGCGCGCCGATCGATCCCGCGAGGGAATACCAGGTCGCGGGCTGGGCCAGCGTCAACGAAGGAACCGAAGGGCCGCCGATCTGGGACGTCGTCGCGAACTACCTGATGCGACAGAAAACCGTTCGGCTCGAACCCAACCGGGCCGTCAAAGTTACCGGAGCGTGAGAAGCGATGTCGAAGATGGACAGTTCCCGGCAATCCCGACGCAGTTTCCTCGCCGCTGGTGCCGGCGTCGCGGCGTCGGTGCTCGCCAAGCCCGCCGCGGCGGGAGCCGGCAATCCCGCCAACCAGCCGCCCAACGTTCCTGAATGGACCAAGTCGCTCGGCGAGGGCGTCGCCGTGCGCCCGTACGGCAAGCCGTCGAAATTCGAGAAGGACGTGGTCCGGCGCGACGTCGAATGGCTGACCGCCTCGCGCGAATCCTCGGTGAGCTTCACGCCGCTGCACGAGCTCGAAGGCATCATCACCCCGAACGGTCTCTGCTTCGAGCGGCATCACGGCGGCATCGCCGAGGTCGATCCGGCCGATCATCGCCTGATGATCCATGGGCTCGTGGAGCGCCCGTTGATCCTCACGCTGGAGGAGCTGAAGCGCTACCCGCGCGTCAATCGCATCCACTTCATGGAATGCGCGGCGAATTCGGGCATGGAATGGCGCGGTGCCCAGCTCAATGGCTGCCAGTTCACCCACGGCATGATCCACTGCGTGCAGTACACCGGCGTATCGCTGCGCACGCTGCTGGAAGAAGCCGGCGTCAAGACCAACGGCAAGTGGCTGCTGGTCGAGGGTGCAGATGCTGCCGCGATGGATCGCAGCCTTCCGATCGAGAAGGCCCTCGACGACTGCATCATCGCCTACAAGATGAACGGCGAGGCGCTCTATCCCGAGCAGGGCTATCCGATGCGCCTCGTGGTGCCGGGCTGGCAGGGCAATCTCTGGGTCAAGTGGCTGCGCCGCATCAAGGTCGGCGACCAGCCCTGGCACACCCGGGAGGAGACGTCGAAATACACGGACCTCATGCCGAACGGCAAGGCGCGTCGCTTCACCTGGTCGATGGACGCGAAGTCCGTGATCACGAGCCCGAGCCCGCAGGCGCCGATCAGGCACGGCAAGGGCTTCACCATCGTTTCGGGGCTCGCCTGGAGCGGCGCCGGCAAGGTCAAGCGCGTGGACGTCTCGCTCGACGGTGGCCGCAACTGGTGGCCGGCGCGGCTCGATGGCCCGGTTCTCGACAAGGCGTTGACGCGCTTCTACTACGAATTCGATTGGAACGGCGAGCCGCTGCTGCTGCAATCGCGCGTCCAGGACGAGACCGGATACGTGCAGCCGAGCAAGGCCGAGCTGCGCAAGATCCGCGGCGTCGACTCCATCTATCACAACAATGGCATCCAGACCTGGCATGTGCAGGCCAATGGTGAGGTCGAGAATGTCGAAGTCGCTTGAGCTCATTGCAGCTGCGCTGCTCGCCTGCGCGCTGAGCGCCCCAGCGTTTGCGCAGCAGAAGGCGGATGCCAAGAGTGGTCCGCGCTACCACATCGGCCGCGCGCCGACCGCGGAGGAGATCCGTGGCTGGGATATCGACGTGCGGCCCGACGGCCAAGGCCTGCCGGAAGGCAAGGGCACCGCCGCCCAGGGCGAGAAGCTGTTCATGGACAATTGCGCGAGCTGCCACGGCGAGTTCGGCGAGGGCAACGGCCGCTGGCCGGTGCTGGCGGGCGGCAAGGGCTCGCTGACCTCGGACAATCCGGTCAAGACGGTGGGCTCGTACTGGCCCTACGCCTCCACTGTGTTCGACTATATCAGGCACGCCATGCCTTACGGCAATACGGGCTCCTTGTCCGTCGACGAATATTATGCGCTGGTCGCCTACGTCCTCTATCTCAACGACGTCGTCACCGATCAGAACTTCGAGCTGAACAAGAAGACCCTTGCCACGATCAAGATGCCGAACGAGCAGGGTTTCGTGATGGACGACCGCGCCAGCAGCGAGAAGTCGTTCTGGCAGAAAGACCCCTGCATGAAGAATTGCATCGCCCCGGTGAAGATTACCGGGCGTGCTGCCGCCATCGACGTGACGCCTGAGGACGGCAAGGAAAAGAAGTCGCGGGGCGTGGAGTGAGACGCGGCCGGGCGAGCCGCCGCACACTTCTGCATGCGGCTCTCGCTGTCGGCTCGCTGATCACAATCTCGCCGGCCGCGGCCCAGGCTCCTGAGCCTCACAGGCTCGCGCTGCAGATCAGCGACGACGACCCGGTCAAGATGCGCGCGGTCCTCGATGTTGCGGCCAACGTCTCGCGGCATTATTCCGGGCAGGGCGAGGACGTCGAAATCGCGGTGGTCGCCTTCAATGGCGGCCTCGACATGCTGCTCGACGACCGTTCGCCGGTGAAGGAGCGCCTGGTGAATTTTCTGAAATCGATGCCCAATGTGAGCTTCATCGCCTGCGGCAACACGCTGGAGACGCTGGCGGCGAAGGAGGGCAGGCGGCCTCCGCTGCTCGAAGGCGTCAGCGTCGCCCAGGTCGGGGTTGCCGCGCTGATGGATCTTGCCGAAAAGAACTGGACAATTGTCCGGCCATGAGGAGACGCCGCCGATGCGATGGTTGATGGGGCTGACGGTCTTGCTCGCGCTCGCGGGGCCTGCGAGCGCTGCCGAGCAGGAGCTTGAACTGTCGGTCGCCGGTCGTTCGACGCTCGCGACGCTCCGGACACCTGACGCGATGACGCCGGACACACCGCTCGTCGTGATGACCCATGGCACGCTCGCGCACAAGGACATGGAGGTCATCCAGGTCCTCGCCAAGGCGCTGGAGCAGCGCGGTATTGCTTCGCTTGCGCATACGCTGTCGCTGGGGCTCGATCGCCGCAACGGCATGTATGATTGTGCGGTGCGGCACGACTACCTCACCGACGATGCGGTTGCCGAGATTGGCGCCTGGGTGACACGTGCGAAAGGCATGTCGCGGCTCGTCTTCGCGCTCGGTCATTCGCGCGGCGGCAACCAGGTTGCACGCTATCTGGCGGGGAACGAAACGCCTGCGGCGGCGGGTGCGGTGCTGCTGGCGCCGGTGACCGCAAAGGCGGAGGCCGATTTACGCGCCTCCTACGCCAAGACCTATGGCAAGCCGCTCGAGCCGTTGCTGGAGCAGGCGACCAAGGCGGTCGCGGCCGGGCGCGGCGGCGAGTGGATGGACGTACCCGGCTTCATCTATTGCCGCAATGCCGTGGTCACGGCGCGGTCCTTTGCCTCGTTCTACAGTGCCGACGCCGGCCAGGACACCGCGGCGCTCGTGGTGCGCGCGAAGCTGCCAGTGCTGGTGCTCGCCGCGACCAAGGATAGTGTCGTGCCGGATGTGGCCGCATCCTTCGCGCCGCTGGCCGGTTCGAGCGGCGGCAGGGTGCAGCTCGACACAATCGAGGATGCCGATCATTTCTTCCGCGACCTGTTCGCGGAAGACGTCGCCGACCGCATCGCCGAGTTCATCAAGCAGACACGCTAGGCGGGACCACGTAGCGCGTGGTGCGGCTCGCCGAGCCGCAACAGCAGGGACATGCCGATCTGCGTCCCTGAACGGGCGTGGGGCGGCGCGCCGGGCTTGATCTCGCTCATACAGCACGGCCGCGCCTCGCGATAGATTGGCAAGTCCAGGGAATGCCGAGGCGGCCGTGCTGACGACACTCATCGATCTCATGGGGGAAGACCGTCTTTCATGGCTGGGCGGCCTCCTGGTCGGAGGTCTCTTTGGATTCTTCGCCCAGCGCAGCCGCTTCTGCCTGCGCGCAGCCGCCGTCGAATTCTCCCGCGGCGCGGGCGGGCCGCGCCTTGCAGTGTGGCTGTTGACCTTCGCCGCCGCGCTGGTGGGCACGCAAGGTTTGGTCGCGCTCGGCTGGCTCGACGTGTCCGAGGCGCGCCAGCTTGCGCAGCAGGGCAGCATCTCCGGTGCGCTGGCCGGTGGGGTGATGTTCGGTTGCGGCATGATCCTGGCGCGCGGTTGCGCCAGCCGACTGCTCGTGCTCTCGGCCAACGGCAATCTCAGGGCGCTGCTGTCGGGCCTGGTGTTCGCGGTCACGGCTCAGGCTTCCTATCGCGGCTTGTTGTCGCCTGCGCGCGAGTGGGTGACCAATCTGTGGCTGGTCGACGGCGGCCCGTCGCGCGACATCATGGCGATGTTCGGCGCCGGCACGCCCGAGAAGCTCGCCTTCGGAGGCGTGTGGCTGATTGCGGGGCTGTCCTTCGCCTTTCGCAGCCGGCTGCCGCGCCGGCTGATCCTCGCCGCGCTCGCGGCCGGAGCGGCCGTCGTGGCCGGCTGGCTCTTCACCTACCAGCTGTCGCAGGCCTCGTTCGCGCCGGTGACGTTGAAGAGCCTCACCTTCAGCGGACCGTCGGCCGAATTGCTGATGCTGGTCCTGAACAGCTCGCAGCTCCGGCTCGGCTTCGACCTCGGCATTGTTCCGGGCGTGTTCCTCGGCTCATTCGCCGCAGCGGCGCATGCGGGTGAGCTGAAGCTGGAAGGATTTTCGGACGGGCTCGGCATGCGCCGTTACCTGCTCGGCGCGGTGCTGATGGGGTTCGGCGCGATGCTCGCCGGCGGCTGCGCGGTCGGCGCCGGCGTGACCGGCGCCTCGGTCTTCGCGCTCACCGCCTGGCTCGTGCTCGGCGGCATGTGGCTGGGGGCGGGTCTCACTGATTTGATCGTCGACCGCGCCGGCCTGCCGCAAGCCCGACCGGCGGCGGGCTCGCCGGCGCCCGGCACCTGAAATTAGTTTAGAGAGTGTGCGCGCGTCCGCAGTCAAGAGGGGACGGAAATCATGACCTCGCAGGTAATGGAAGGGCCGGCACCTGCATGCTAGATTTTCAGTCATGAACGCACATGCATCCACGGCACGTACCGAACGCAGCCAACCGGTCCATATCGGCGACCATTTGCGCGAATGGCGGCAGCGCCGCCGCATGAGCCAGCTCGATCTCGCGGGCGAAGCCGAAATCTCGGCGCGTCACTTAAGCTTCGTCGAGACCGGCCGCGCCGCGCCCTCGCGCGACATGGTGCTGAGGCTCGCCGAACGCCTCGACGTACCCTTGCGCGAGCGCAACGTGCTGCTGGTCGCGGCCGGCTATGCGCCGGCATTCCAGCAGCGGCCCCTGGAGGATCCTGCCTTGAAATCAGCCCGCCAGGCCATCGATCTCGTGCTCAAAGCCCATGAGCCCAATCCCGCGCTCGCAGTGGACCGGCACTGGAACCTGGTGTCGGCCAACCGCATGGTGGCGCCGCTGCTCGACGGCATTCCCAAGCGGTTGCTCGGCCAGCCCGTCAACGTGCTGCGGCTCGCCTTCCATCCCGAGGCGCTGGCATCGCGTACGGTCAACCTCGCGGAGTGGTGCGGGCACCTCCTGGAGCGGCTGCACCGGCAATGCGAGGCGACCGCGGACCCCGAGCTGATCAAGCTCTACAACGACCTCAAGAGCTATCCGATTCCGGCGCGAGCGGGGCCATTGTCGAGCGACAATGTCGCGATCCCCTTCAAGCTGCGCCACGAGGGCGAGATCCTGAGCTTCTTCTCCACCACCATGGTATTCGGCACGCCGGTCGACATCACGCTGTCGGAGCTGGCGTTGGAAACCTTCTTCCCGGCGGACGAGCGCACCGCCGAACGGCTCAAGCAGATGGCGGCCAGGCTGTCATAGCGGCGTTTACAGACGGTAGCCGCCCCCGCATAATCCCCGGGATGGATACACGCGCGTTCCGGCGCTTGCGGCCGGCCAACCCTGTCGGCGATCTCCTGCGCGGCTGGCGCACGCGACGCAGCTTGAGCCAGGCGGACCTGGCGTTCGAGGCCGGCATCTCGATCAAGCATCTGAGCTATGTCGAGACCGGCAAGGCGGCAGCAAGCCGGGACATTCTGCTGCAGCTTGCATCCGCTCTCGATTTGTCGCTGCGCGACCGCAATGCTCTGCTCGAGGCCGGCGGCTTCGCCCGGCAATTTGGCGAGCGCGATCTCGCCGCGCCCGAGCTTGCCGACGCGCGACGTGCCATCGATCTTCTGCTCCGGCGGCACGAGCCGTTTCCCGCGATCGTTACCGATCGGCGCTGGAACGTGAAGCAGGCCAATGCCGCCGCATCGCGCCTGATGACCATGCTGCTTGGCGCCGAGCGCATGCAGCGGCCGCTCAACCACATGCGGATGTTCCTCGCGCCGGACGAGATCAAGCCGTTCGTCGAGAACTGGCCGGGCGTCGCGGCGGCGCTGCTGGCGCGGGCGCGCCATGAAGCGATGGCCGCGCCGCTCGATGAGGCCTTGCAATCGACCTGGCGTGAATTGATGCGGCTGCCGGAGCTTCCCGCAGTCGGGATCGGGGATCACGCCGTTCCAGGGCCGCTCTGCGAGGTGCGCTTGCGCAAGGGCGATGTCGGCATCGGCCTGATCGGCGCGGTCCTGACGCTCGGCACGCCGCAGGACGTGACGCTGCAGGAGCTTCGCGTCGAGATGTTCATGCCGGCGGACGCCGGGTCCGAGGCCACCCTGGTCGCGCTCGCGGCTCAGGACGCCTGAGCTTGCGCGGCGTCGCGCCGCTCGAAGCTCATGGCCTGCATCACCTCGGCAAACGGCCCCTTGCGGTCGCTCAATGTCGCCGAGGTGAGGCCCGCACCGTTGGCGCCGACGCGCGTGGCGGCGCGGATCAGGATCCATTCGCCCTCCGGCGGGCGGAAAAAATAGAGGCTGATCTCGGGATTGATGAAGGTCCAGTCGCGCATGTCGACGATCTGCGCCACGCCGCTGGAAAAGTCCGCGGCCTGCACCGCCTGCAGCAGCGGCGTGTTCGGCTCGCCCTCGACCAGCGGGGCATCAAGCCGCATCCAGGCGGCCGCCGGTCCCGGCTTCTCCAGCGCGCCCTCGATCAGCCGGACCGTGACGTTCTGGAAATAGCGGCTCCATTTCTGTGCGAAGGCCGGCGGCGGCACACCCGCCTCGGGCGCCTTGTCGACCGCCGCGGCCCTTGCGAAAGGATCGGCGGGCGATTCTCCGCTCGGCGCGGTCAGCAGCGCCGTACAGCGGCCGATCTCGGTTTCGCCGTCCATCAGCCGCACCTGCAAGGTCTTCGCCTTGCGGCCGTCGCGCAGCAATTCGGCGACGGTCGTGAAGGCACACAGGCCCGCCGGTCGCCACAAATCGAAGGTCAGGCGCCGCACCGCAAAGCCGGAATCGACGGCAAGACGCTCGACCTCGCGGGCCATCAGGGCAGTCGTGGCGCTACCCTGCAACATGTCCGGCGACCACGGCCCGCCGGCGTGCTCCGTGGCCCGGAACCGACGGCCGTCCGGCTTGAAAATGGCGCTCATCGCGGTCTCCTTCCTGATCCCGGGGCTTGATCGTGACCGCGAGTATCCCGGCGGGCCGGAGCCGTCACAATAACCGCAGAGGTGCAGTCGTGAGCCATGCAGGAGGGGTGCCTTGCGCCTCCTCCGGTTCGGCTTATCTTCCGGCGAACCCGTGACCCGCCCGAAGGAGGCGCCTGACATGAGCACGCTGAAACCGCTCCAGATCGACGTCGTCTCCGACGTGGTGTGCCCCTGGTGCTATATCGGCAAGCACCGGATCGAGAGCGCGCTGGCGCTCGTTCCTGATGTCCCGGTCAAGCTCAATTTCCGCCCCTTCTTCCTCAATCCGTGGGTGCCGCGCGAGGGCATCAGCCGCGAGGCCTATCTCACCCAGAAGTTCGGCTCGGTCGAGGCCTATAAGGGCATTGCGGGGCGTGTCGTTGCGGCCGCAAGCGAGGAGGGCCTCGTCTACAAGCCCGAGCTCGTCGCGCGTCAGCCCAACACCACCGACTGCCATCGTCTGATCCTGTGGGCGGAGGCGATCGGCAAGGCGCCGGAGATGAAGCAGCGCCTGATGGAGCTGTATTTCCGCGACGGCGGCGATCTCACCGATGTGAACGTGCTGGTGCAGGCGGCCGCCGATATCGGCCTCGATGCCGAGGACGTGCGCAAGCGCCTTGCCACCGACGAGGACGTCGCGCGCGTCTCGGCGGACGCCCAGGAGGCCGCCGAGAAGGGTATCTCCGGCGTGCCGACCTATGTCTTCGCGCAGA
Organism: Bradyrhizobium sp. CFUWI; assembly: GCF_056429085.1. Classification (NCBI taxonomy): domain Bacteria; kingdom Pseudomonadati; phylum Pseudomonadota; class Alphaproteobacteria; order Hyphomicrobiales; family Nitrobacteraceae; genus Bradyrhizobium; species Bradyrhizobium sp. CFUWI. The sequence continues at coordinate 211,564 of NZ_JBWJZE010000009.1, read as the reverse complement.
AATACGCGGTCTCCGGCGCGCAGGATCCGAACCTGCTCGCGCGCGCCATCCGCCAGGTCTCGGCGGAGATCAACGCGCAGGCGGCGGAATAGCGTTCGCTTATCTGCGGAGGCGGCGAACCAGGCGTCGCGCGGTCTCGTGCGCGGTGTTGAAGCCCACCAGTGCTCCGTGAATGAGCGCCACGACCGGATCGTGCCGCCGCAGCGGGATCAGCACGTCGCCGATCGCGAAACGTCCCCGCCAGATCGGGTTGATCATGGGATGGTCGGCGCTTGCGGTGGAATCCGCGCTGGCGATGGCGGGATCGGCGCAGAGATGGCGGGTGAGCTCGAGTGTGAGCTGCACGCCCGGCGAATATCTGGCAAAGCGCTCGTCGATGCCGAGCTTGAAGAAGAAGGCGCGATCCTGGTGGCGCAGCACGATGCCGGCCGCCACCGGCCTCGTGCCGGCGCGAAGCGTGATGATCTCGCACTGCGCGGTTTCCGCCAACGCCGGCACGGCGCGGCGGATGAAGGCCGCATCGCCGGCATGCTGGACCAGCGCGGTGCCGCGCTTGCCCTTCCAGCCGCTGGCTTCGAGCTGCAGGAACGTTTCAAGCGCGGGCCCGATCTCGTCGGGCCGGCGTGCGACGTCGAACGCAACGGGGCCGTGCTCTTCGAGGCGATGGCGCAGGCGGCGCAGCTCCTTGAGCTTCTTGCTGCCGAGCGCGTCGCGCAGCAGCGTTTCGTCGTCCTGGGTCGCGTCGAGGCTGGCGCGGAGGTAGGAGGACAGGATGCGCGGCTTCAGTCCGTCGCGGCTCAAGGCCTGCTTGAGCGCATGCATCGCAGCGCCGTCGAGCGCGACGTCGTTCAGCACGAGCGCATGTGCGCCGGCCTTGCGCGCATCCTGCAACACTTGCGTGGCTGCCTCGATCGGAGCGTCGCGATCGATCAGCGGGCTGCACAACGTGCCGTAGGGGTGCGCGCTCACCAGGGCGGGCAGGGGAATCTTGCAGGCCCGCCACAGCGAGATCACCGGCATCAGTCCGATCAGCCGCGACGAAGTCTTGTCGAATGCAGGCAGTGCAGAGGCGTTGGTGCGGCTCCGCGCGGTGGCGCTGACGGCAAGCGCCCAGGCGGGCAGGTAATAACCGTTCGGCTCGACCGCGCGCTGGGCGAGGGCGCGCCACTGGCCGGGGTCGATCGTAGTGAGCGGGACGCGCGCGGCCGCGGCGTCCTTTGCGGATGCCGGATGAATCGCTGCCTGCTGCGCGATGTCGACCACGTCCCCTCGTCCCGTTCATGCGCGGGCAAAGCCTGCGTCACGGGGCCATGCTTAGCGCAAAGATTGGAAAATACCGTTGGCGCGCCGTCTCAATTCGAACGGTAATGTTAACGTCTCATTGAGCATCCGTTGCCGGATGCTCAATCCAGACCCTACTTGTCACCGGGCAAGAAATGGTCGCGGGCGCTCGCCCGGCCACCGCCGGCGGTATCGGTGATCGTGACCTCGAGATCGCGCGAGGCTTTCGGCAGGTCGGCGGGCCCGACCTGCACCGACAGCCGGACCTCGCGGGTCTGGTCCTGCCCGACCTCGACGACGGGCTTGCCGTCGGGCGCGGCCTCGATGCCGGCAACGCGAATGGCCGCGCCGGGCAGCCCGAAGACCTCGATCGCGAACGATCGCTGCGCGCCCTTGTTGAGAATGCGCACGGTGTAATCGTTGCGGACCCCGCCGTCCGACAGCTGGACGAACAGCGGATTGCGCTCGTGCAGCACGTTGACGTCCATGGTCGCGCGCGTGGCCAGCGTGTACAGCATGATGCTGCCGACGATGGCGATCGCCGCGGCGTAGATCACCGTCCGCGCGCGGACGATGCGATAGATCGGCGGCTTGCCCTCGCGACGGCGCTGCATGTTGATGTCGGTGTCATAGCCGATCAGACCTTTGGGCCGGCCAATCTCGCTCATGACGTTGTCGCAGGCGTCGATGCACAGGCCGCACTGGATGCAGCCGAGCTGGATGCCGTGTCGGATGTCGACGCCTGTTGGGCAGACATTGATGCACTGGTGGCAATCGACGCAATCGCCGGCGAAATCGCCATGGGCGCGGGCAGCTTCTGCCTTCTTCACCGACATGCGCGGCTCGCCGCGGTCGCGGCGATAGGTGACGTTGAGCGCCCATTCGTCGGTCAAGGCCGCCTGGATGCGCGGCCACGGGCACATGTAGATGCACATCTGCTCACGGGCGTGGCCGGCGAAAACATAGGTCGTTGCAGTCAGGATCCCGATCCAGAGATAGGCGATGAACGGAGCCTGGAAGGTCGCGAGCTCCTTCACCAGCGTCGGCGCATCGTCGAAATAGAGCACCCATGCGCCGCCGGTCCACCAGGCGATCATGATCCAGAGAAAATGCTTCAGCGCGACCTTTCGGATGTGGTCGAACGTCCAGTAGCGCTTGTCGCCCTGCATGCGCTCGCGCCGGTCGCCCTCGACCCAGCGCTCGACCGCATAGAACAGGTCGGTCCACACCGTCTGTGGGCACAGATAACCGCACCACAATCGCCCCGCGACCGCGTTCATCAGAAACAGCATCATCGCCGCGAGGATGAGCAGGCCGGTGAAGTAATACACCTCCTGCGGCCACAGCTCGATGAAGAAGAAATAGAAGCGGCGATGCGGCAGATCGATCAGCACGGCCTGATCGGGCAGGCCGGGCCCGCGATTCCAGCGCACGAACGGCAGGAGATAATAGATCCCGAGCGTGACGCAGAGGATCGCCCATTTGATGCGGCGGAACGGCCCGTGGACCGACTGCGGATAGACCTTTCTACGCTTCTCGTAGAGAGGCCCCTCGATGAAGGTGTCGTCGGTCATGGCAAATTCCCCCGCATTACAGGCTGCATCCGCGCGCGTTCAGGAGAACGCGCAGCCGCTGCTCAGGCCCAGCTTCCTGAACACGATCGCGGCCGGGCAGAAGCCCGTGAACGAGGCCTGCAGCATGTTCAGTCCGGCAAACGCCGTCAGCAGATACCAATACGCATTCACATAGGTGCCCAGTGCGAGACCGAGCAGGACGACGAATCCCGCAAACGCGAGAACGGCTTTATCGACATTCATGGCAGGCTCCTTTTTTGATCTTGCGACGTTACGAACGGTTCAGGTTGGCTTCGGTCCAGGCGACGATGCTGCGCGCATCCATCGCGCCGGAATGGCGGGCGATCTCGCGGCCGCCGTGCATCAGCAGCAGCGTCGGAATGCCGCTGATGCTCAACTGCGACGACAAGGCGGGTGAGTTGTCTGAATTCAGCTTCAACAGTCGCACGCCGGGCTCGAGCTGTTGCGCCGCGCGCGCGAACATCGGGGCCATGGCGCGGCAGGGTCCGCACCATGGTGCCCAGACGTCGACGAGCACGGGAATGTCGTTGCTGGCGACGTGACGGCCGAAGGCGGCTTCGTCCACCTCGATCGGCTGGCCGGTGAACATCGGCTGGTGACAGGCGCCGCAGCGCGCACCGTCCGGTGCGCGCTCGGCGGGCAGGCGGTTGATGCGCCCGCAATGTCCGCAGACGATCTGGCGTGTCGTGCTCATGTGCCGGTTCGTACCTCCTTGATCTTGGCGATGTTCAGCCTGTCGAGCAGGAATCGCTCGTAGAACGGCTCGCTCTCGCCGCGCCGCATCTTGCGCAGGAAGTATTTCTCGAAGGCGACCTTGGCGAAGTGCACCCATTCGCCCTTGGAGGACCAATTGACGTTGCGCGGCGGGATCTGCGGCTGCGCGAGGAAGGCGACGCCGGAATCGCCGAAGTCGGCGAGGCAGATCGCGTTCCAGGTTGGCTGCGCCGTCGGCGCCTTGCCGTGGAGCAGGGCGCCGATGTTGATCGCGGTCGCCGTCACCATGGATTCGATCATGAAGCCGGTCTTGGGCACGCCCACCGGCACGGGCGTCGCGCCGACCGGCGCGATCGCAACGCAGACGCCGACTGCAAAGATATTGGGAAAGGCCGGGTTCTGCTGATGCTTGTCGACGATGACGAAGCCGCGCGGATTGGTCAGCTTCTCGATGCCGCGCACCGCTTCGACGCCGCGAAAGGCGGGCAACATCATCGAATAGGCGAATGGCAGCTCATGAGCCTTGCGAGACGTGCCGTCGTCGGCAAATTCCTCCACCGACATCACGCCGGGGGCGACATTGTCGACGCGGGCGTTGGTGATCCATTTGATGTGCTTCTCGCGCATCTCGCTTTCCAGGAGCCCCTTGGTATCACCGACGCCGTCGAGACCGAGATGGCCGATATAGGGCTCCGAGGTGACGAACGTCATCGGCACCCGGTCGCGCAGCTTCCGCCGGCGTAGCTCCGTTTCCAGGATGAACAAGAACTCGTAGGCCGGCCCGAAGCAGGAGGCGCCCTGGACAGCGCCGATCACGACCGGGCCAGGATTGGCCGCGAGCTTCTCCAGGGCGTCACGGGCATGCGCGGCGTGATCGACGTGGCAGATCGACTGGGTATGGCCCAGCGGCCCGAGACCCGGAATCTCGTCGAACGCCAGCTCGGGACCGGTCGCGACGACCAGATAATCATAGTCGATCGACGTGCCGTCACCGAGCTCGACACGGTTCTCCCCGGGTTGGACGCGCTTTGCGCCCTGCGTCAGCAGCCGCACGCCCTTGCGTTTCATGACGTCGGCGAGATCGATCTCGATCTCTTCGCGCTTGCGCCAGCCGACGGCCACCCACGGATTCGAGGGCACGAAATGATAGACCGTGCCTTGCGAGATGACGCTGAGGCGGTCCTCCTTTCGCAACTGGGGCAGCAATTCATAGGCCATCAGCGTTCCGCTCAGACCGGCTCCGATTACGACAACTTCCGCCATGGGTATCCTCCGTTGGACCAGGCCGCTCCGCCGATTTAGTTCCGGCCGTCGTGCAGCGCTTGACTATATATTCGTAATTTCGTATATACGCAAGTATGAAAATAAATAGCGATGTCATGGAGCGGGCGGCGGATCAGGCGAGCGAGCTGCTCAAGGCGCTCTCGAACCGTCACCGTCTGCTCATCATCTGTCAGCTGATCGACGGCGAGCGGTCGGTCGGCGAGCTGGCCGAGTTCCTCAGCCTGCGCGACTCCACGGTCTCCCAGCATCTTGCGCTCCTTCGCAAGGATGGCCTGGTCGCATCCAGACGCGAGGCGCAGACGATCTTTTATTCGATCGCCAGCGAACCGGCGCGTGAGGTCTTGAAGACGCTCTACCAAGCGTTCTGCGCACCGAAGTCCGCCAGGAGCAGACCTACGAGAGTTCGGGGAAGGGCGCCTTGACCAGGATCAACACGCTTCTCTCCGATGCGGATGAAATGAGCTGCGCCGCGGCGTGGTGATGCTTTGGTCGTGATACGGAAGAGTCCCATGCGATATATGGCGAGATATTTGGGCCTGCTGGCTGCTTTCGCGGCGATAGGCTGGTCTGCAACACCCGCGACGGCAGCCGAAACACTCGTGGTCGCGCGGCAATCGATCGCGGACGAGAAGGCGGTATTCGCCACGGTCGAAAGCACCAGCGTGGTGCCCGCGCGCGGACGCATCGGCGGCACGGTGGCTCAGCTCAAGGTCCGTGAAGGGGATCGCGTCGCCGCCGGCCAGGCGATCGCGACCATCGGTGACGAGAAACTCGTGCTGCAGATGAAATCGCTGGACGCCCAGATCGAGGCGTTGCAGGCGCAGGCCAACCAGGCGCAACTCGACTTCACCCGAACCGAGGGGCTGGTCGAGCGCGGTATCCTGCCGCGGATCAAGCTGGACGAGCAGCGCACCGCGCTCAACGTCGCCGACAACGGCCTGCGCGCCAGGTCCGCGGAGCGTGCCGTCATCAACGAGCAGCTCAACCAGGGACAGGTGCTCGCGCCGGCGGACGGGCGTGTGCTGAAACGGCTGATCACCGTGGGATCCGTCGTGCTCGCGGGCGATCCGATCGTGACCGTCGCCCAGCAGAACTTTAAGCTGCGGCTGCGCGTGCCGGAGCGCCACGCGCGCTTCCTCAAGGCCGGCGACAAGGTCCGCGTCGATGGCGCGGAGCTGGCGGGAGAGGCCTCGAAATGGGGCGTGATCGACCTCGTCTATCCTCAGATCGAGGAGGGGCGCGTTATCGCGGATGCGACCGTCGAGGGGCTCGGCGAATATTTCGTCGGCGACCGCTTGCGGGTCTGGGTCGCCGCGGGAACGCGGACGGCTTTGGTCATCCCTTCGGGCTATGTGACGACCCGGTTCGGCATCGACTATGTCCGGCTCCGGAAAGGCGACGTGACGGTCGACGTGCCGGTGCAGCGCGGCCGCGACATGCCGACGCCTTCGCTTCCCGACGGCCTCGAAATCCTGTCGGGCATCCAGGCCGGCGACCAATTGGTGAAGCCGTGAATCTCGGACTGTCAGGACGGTTGACCCGGTCGACCATCGCTTCGCCGCTGACCCCGCTGTTCCTGATCGGGGCGCTGGTCGTGGGGCTGATCGCCGTCGTGGCGATCCCCCGCGAGGAGGAGCCGCAGATCAGCGTTCCCATGGTGGATATCCGCGTCAATGCCGACGGCCTGCGCGCGCCCGACGCGGTGGAGCTGGTGAGCAAGCCGCTCGAATCGATCGTCAAGGGCATCGACGGCGTCGAACACGTCTACAGCCAGACCGAGGACGACCGCGTGATGGTCACCGCGCGTTTCCTGGTCGGCACCAAGTTCGAGGATGCCATCCTGCGGGTGCACGAGAAGATCCGCGCCAACCTCGACCGCATTCCCGTCGGCATCCCCGAACCGCTGATCGTCGGCCGGGGCATCAATGACGTCGCGGTGACGGTGTTGACGCTGTCGCCGAAGCCGGAGGTTGCCAGCCGCTGGACCGACAAGGATCTGTACGAGCTCGCCGACAAGCTGCGCGCGGAGCTGATGAAGGTCGACGATATCGGTCTGACCTACATATCCGGCGGCGCCGCGCAACAGATCCGGGTCGAGCCCGATCCGGAGAAGCTGTCGCTGTTCGGCGTCACGCTTCAGCAGCTCGTGGCCAAGGTCAAGGACGCCAACCGCTCGTTCCTGGCCGGTCAGGTTCGCGATGCCGGCATCGTGCGAGGCGTCGCGGCGGGGCAGACGCTGTCCGGCATTCCCGACATCGGACTATTGCTGATCACGAGCCGCGACGGCCGGCCGGTCTACGTCAAGGACGTCGCCTCTGTCGTCGTCGGTCCGAGCACCATCGAGCATCGCGTCTGGACGGATTCGCGCGGGGCCGCCGGGCAGTGGGCGCGCACGCCCGCCGTCAGCCTGGCGCTGGCCAAGCGGGCCGGCGCCAATGCGGTCGTCGTGTCCGAGAATATCGCGGGGCGCCTCGAAGGATTGAAGTCGCGCCTGATCCCCGAGGACGTCCGGGTGACGGTGACGCGCGATTACGGCGAGACCGCCAACGAGAAGGCCAACGAGCTGCTGTTCCACCTCGGCCTTGCGACCGTCTCGATCGTCGTCCTGATCGCGATCGCGATCGGCTGGCGCGAGGCGCTGGTGACGTTCGTCGTGATTCCCACGACGATCCTGCTGACGATGTTCGCCGCCAACCTCATGGGCTACACCATCAACCGCGTCAGCCTGTTCGCGCTGATCTTCTCCATCGGCATTCTCGTCGACGACGCCATCGTCGTCGTCGAGAACATCGCGCGGCACTGGGGCATGCGCGACGGCCGGCCGCGCCTGCAGGCCACCATCGAGGCGGTGGCGGAGGTCGGCAACCCCACCATCGTCGCGACGCTGACCGTGGTCGCCGCGCTGCTGCCGATGTTGTTCGTGTCGGGCCTGATGGGCCCCTATATGGCGCCGATCCCGGCGAACGCGTCGGCCGCCATGCTGTTCTCGTTCTTCGTCGCGATGGTGGTCGCGCCCTGGCTGATGCTCAAGCTCGCGCCGAGGGGCGAGGTTGTCTCAGCGCACGCGGAGCACGACGAAGGCCGGCTCGGCCGGCTCTACCGGCGTTTCGCCACGCCGATCGTGCGGAGCAAGCGGTCGGCCTGGATCTTCCTGCTCGGCGTCGGCATCGCGACGCTGCTGTCGATGACGCTGTTTGCGACCAAGTCGGTGACGGTCAAGCTTCTGCCGTTCGACAACAAGTCCGAGATCGCCGTGGTCGTCGACCTGCCGGAAGGCGCGAGCCTGGAGGCGACCGAGCGTACGCTGTTCGGCGCGGCCGCGATCGCGCGGCAATTGCCGGAGGTCACCTCGCTGCAATCCTATGCCGGCACGCCGGCGCCGTTCAATTTCAACGGTCTGGTGCGGCACTATTATTTGCGCCAGAGGCCCGAGCTCGGCGAAGTGCAGGTCAACCTGGCTGCGCGCGGCGAGCGCAAGCGCGCCAGCCATGAGATCGCGCTCGAGCTGCGCGAGAAGCTGAAGGCGCTCGATCCGCCCGCGGGCACCAGCATCAAGGTGGTCGAAGTGCCGCCCGGGCCGCCGGTGCTGTCGACGCTGCTCGCCGAGGTCTACGGTCCCGATGCGACCACGCGCCGTGCGGTCGCGGCGGAACTCAAGAAGGTCTTCGCGGAAGTGCCTTTCATCGTCGACATCGACGATTCCATCGGCGAGAAGCGGCCACGGCTGCGGCTCTCGATCGACCAGGACCGGCTCGAATTCTTCGGCGTCGAGCAGCGCGACGTCTACGACACCATCCAGGCGCTGTTCGGCGGCACCTCGATCGGCTATTCGCATCGCGGCGAGGACCGCAACCCGATCGAGATCGCGGTGCATCTCGGAAAGCGCGATCTGGTCTGGGACGAGGCGCTGGCCTCGACGCCGGTGCCGGCCAACACCTTGCCCGGCAGCAAGACGGTGGTCGAGCTCGGTCAGGTCGTCAAGGCGACCATGGAGGAGGGCTCGCCGACCATCTTCCGCCGCGACGGCCGCTTCGCCGACATGGTGATGGCCGAGCTCGCCGGACGCTTCGAGGCGCCGCTCTACGGCATGCTCGCGGTTGCCGATCGTGTCGATGCCCATGACTGGGGCAAGCTGCCGAAGCCTGCGATCAGCCTGCACGGCCAGCCATCGGACGAGTCGCGCCCGACGCTGCTGTGGGACGGCGAATGGGAGATCACCTGGGTGACCTTCCGCGACATGGGTGCCGCCTTCGGTGCGGCCATCCTCGGCATCTACGTGCTGGTCGTCGCCCAGTTCAGGAGCTTCCGTCTGCCGCTCGTCATCCTGACGCCGATTCCGCTGACGCTGATCGGCATCCTGATCGGGCACTGGCTGCTGGGTGCGCCGTTCACCGCGACCTCGATGATTGGCTTCATCGCGCTCGCCGGCATCATCGTGCGCAACTCGATCCTGCTGGTCGACTTCATCAGGCACAGCGGCGGGGACGGCAAGTCGTTGCGCGAGGTGGTGCTCGAGGCCGGCGCGGTCCGCTTCAAGCCGATCCTGCTCACCGCGCTTGCGGCCATGATCGGGGCCGCGACCATCCTGCTCGATCCGATCTTCCAGGGATTGGCGATCTCGCTGCTGTTCGGGCTGGCCTCGTCAACGCTGCTCACCGTGCTGGTGATTCCCGCGATCTACATCGCCTTGCGCGCGCCGCGCGAGGCTCCGACCACCGCCAAATCCAGCTAACGAGGGTCCGATGGACAAGAACTACGTCGACATCACCAGAAACATCTCCGCCAACCTGAAGAAGCTGCGCAGCGACATTCCCGATACGATGAAGGGATTTTCCGCACTCGCCCAGGCCGCCACGCGTGACGGCGCGCTGGACAAGAAGACCAAGGAACTGATGGCGCTGGCGCTCGGCGTCGCCGCACATTGCGACGGCTGCATCGGCTTTCACGTCGAGGCGCTGGTCAAGCTCGGCGCGAGCCGCGAAGAGATCGAGGAGACGCTCGGCATGGCCGTCTACATGGGCGGCGGCCCCTCGCTGATGTACGCTGCGGATGCGATCGCGGCGTACGAGCAGTTCCAGCAGCAATCGACCGTCGCATGACGGCGGTCACCTCGTAGAGGCATACGAACGGGACCGGGCGAATAGTCTCGTCCGGTCCCGAACCATCAAGCCTTCGCGGATTACCAGCGGTCGTCGACGCCAACGCCGACGCTGACGCCAGGCGCGCGAATGCCGACGCCGGCGCGCGGACCGTCATCCCAGTCGCGATGATAGGTGCGGCGCTCGTAATAGCGTTCGCGCGGCATGTAGTTGTAGGAATCGCGCACGATCACGCGCGAACCGCTGCGCGTGCGATAGCAACGGCCGGCGTCGTCGCAGACGAGCCGCACCTGCTGAACGAGATCCGGATTGGTGTATTCGCTGGTCGTGTAGATATCGGAAGCCTTCGCCCCCGAGACGGCTGCCAAGGCGCCCACGCCCGCCAACAGCGCAATCGCAAATGTCTTCATCATGTCCTCCTCGAAACTGCCCTCGGCGGTAACAAGAAGGGGAGGCGGCGATCGTTCCCCGCCGCGATGCCCGTTTTTCCCGGAACCGGCGGGTGGCGACGGTTCCTGAAGCGCGATGCGATTAGGATGATTCGTCATCGTGCTTTAGGTTGTTGTTTGAGCATGCTCTTTTCGGAAAACCGCTGCGCACTTTTCCGGATCATGCGCTAGACCGGCTCGTATGTCTCGGTCCCGCAGATGTCGTCGGCTTCCGCCCGCCGGCGGTCCACGACCTTCCCGCCGTTGATCGTCACGATGTAGGTCTGGGCGCCCAGCGAGGTGCCGGTTGCGGAGGTGAGCTGCGCGCGGACGCAGGCGGTCCAGCCCGGTCCGCGCAGCTCGCGATGGGGCGGGGCGACGTGCACCTCGCGCGGATAGGAGGTGGCGAGGAAAACCACATCGATCTCTTCGCACCACACGCTTGACGTCGGGAGGCGCTTCGGGTGGCGGTTGCTCGGCCTCCTTCATGCGCATGAACTCAGGCACCGGCGCGCGGCTGTCGGCAAAGCCGCAGGCACCAAGCGCGAGCGCGCCGGCGAGCAGCGCGGCATGAGCAATGATCCGTAACATCCGTGAAAGTCCCCTGCGGGCCAACAGATAGGCACGAATGCGGTCCGGCGAAGTCCTTGCCGATCAAGATTTGCTGAGGCCTCCACAAGCCCTAGAACCCGCGGCATTTGCTATTCCGCGTTTGCGGGCTAGTTTGTACCCCAGACGAAGGGGATTGCACCGATGAGGATTTTGGTCATCGCGGCCGCCGTGCTGGCACTGACGGCTGCCTCGGCGCAGGCGCAGGGCCGGCGGCCGTCCCAGGACGCGGCCAAGCCGGTGGACAACGGGCCCAAGGTCGACGAGAAAGCCTACAAGGCTGCGCTCGAGCGCATTCCCGAGCCGAAGGACAAATACGACCCTTGGGGTGGGGCTCGCCCCAGCGAGCCGGCCAAGAAGGTGAGATAGAACAGGCGGGGCGCCCGGCGGCGCCGCCTCACTTGCGGGATCGACGACGAGGCGGCCGCGACCGCAAGCCCGCGCTGGCGTTGCCGTCGTCGTGCCGCGCAATCATCATCGCCTTGTGGATGCGATGCGAACGCTCGTTCACATCGCGCGCGCTATTGCACAAAGGCGAGGCCGACGCGCTTGTCACTGCGCCAAACTGTGCGACAATTCCGTACGAACTCGTCGCGCGCGATCGAGAGCGTGAACGATTGCGGCAACGTGACGGGAGCGTCGAGGTCGATCGCCGCGCCGCCGGCCGACATGTTCCGCACCGTGCAGGCGATGCCGTTGTTTTCGAAGGTGATCGTTCCACCCTTGAAAACACGGTGACGCTGCGCTGTACGTTTCTCGATCATCGGCGTCGGTCCATCACGATGATTATGGAGTAATGCATAGAAATTACTTTGAACTAAACTCAATATCGGCGCTGCTCGCACGGCGCTTCAGACTTCGTTTACGACGTTCGAGCGGAGAGCCTCTCCGCCGATTTCCCCCGCAAGCCTTTCTTTTATGGCGTTACGGCGCCGATGGAGATTCCGATGAAGACCACGCTTTCGCTTCTGTTCGCCGCTGCGCTCTCGCTGTCGTCGATGCCCGCCCACGCCGTCAAATGGGACCTTTCGACCATGAGCTGCAAGCAGTTCCTCGAGAGCGGCGAAGACAACATCCAGGTCGTGCTGACCTGGATGGACGGCTGGTACAAGGGCGACGAGGACAACGCGATCATCGACACCGACGTGTTCATCGCGAACGCCAAGAAATTTGGTGCCTATTGCGGAAAGAATCCGACAGCCAGCATCGTCACGGCGGCTGACGAAGTGCTCGGCAAGTAACGCGAAGCGCGCGGACCGAAGCGCGATTGCGGTCGCGCCTGGGTCTGCTGCCTCCATGTCTCCTGCCTCGATGTCTGCTGCCTCGATGCGATCGTGATGGAGAGCCGCGCTGCGCTTGGCGCTCACGCGGCTCTCGCTTTTTCGATCAGCCCGGCAGCATCGCGAACGCGCTGGACACCATCGCGGCCGGCTTGTTGTCGCTCGCCGAGAGCAGCGTGACGCGGCCAAAGCTCATGGTGCGCCCGAGCCGCACCACGCGCGCGTCCGCCAGTACGTCCGACGAGGACACCGCGCGCATGAAATGCGTGGTCTGGTCGACCGTCGTCATCGGACGATAGCCGCGATTGGCTGCAAGGATCGCGATCACCATCGCGGTGTCGGCAAGCGCCATCAGGGCCTGGCCGCAGACCACGCCGCCGTTGCGGCACAACCGCTCCGAAAACGGCATGCGCAGAAGCGCGCCCGGCTGCCAGTCCGGCTGGTCCGCCGGCTGAGCGTGCTCGAGGCGCTCGACCGCGAGGTTGAGATCCTGGACCCAGGGCGCAAAAACCTCGCCGAGGATGCGTCTGGCGTCGGGGAGGCCGAATTCGGCGTCTGGCTGCCTTTGCATTGCTGTCGCGCTCTCCTGTATTGCCGGATGTTTCGTCCCATTGTGAGCGCATCGGCGCAGCAAAGTCACCCGGTCTCGCGGCGGTCCCGTCGGCTTGAAAATGCCTGACTTGGCCCGGTATGATGCCTCGCTTGGGAACGGGTGGATGATGTTGCGTCGGTGTGTCCTCGTCTTTTGTATGATCGCGCTCGGCCTCGCGCTGAGCGGGTGCACCAGATGCGGCCCGATCTGGGACGATTGGCTGCATGGGCCCAAATCTTGCCGGTCGGATCGGCTCTAGCGGCCCCGAACGGCCCCGGCGCGGGCGATCCCTGCCTCATGGATGATCAAGGAGTAGACGATGAAGCTTTTCCGTATGGCGGCGGTGCTGCTGGCAGCGCTGGCGGGACCTGCCTATGCGCAATTGCCCAATATCAATTTGATGCAGGACGGCCCGAGCAAGACGCCGGAGGAGAAGGCGCTCGAGGCCGAGCGCGAGAAGGCCTACAAGGAAACGCTGAAGAAAATCCCGGATTCCAAGTCGTCCAGTGATCCCTGGGGCGGCATGCGCGCCGATCCGCCGAAGCAGCCGGCGGCGCCGAAGGCATCGGCCGCAACCAGCGCGCCGAAGAAGACCAAGAGCGGCACGGCCGCCAACTGACGACAGCTTCGTCCGGGGGCGGCACAGGCCTTCGGACAGGACTCCTCTTCGGCGGGCCCACGCCCTACATTTGCCTCTGAGCGTAGCGCGTAGAGGAGGGCAGGACATGGCCGATCGTCCGCGGGATCTCGCCGAGCGGATGGCGCGCCGGCGCAAGGCGCCCGGCAAGCCCGTCCAAACGATCGGCGACGGCTTTCTGCGCGAGACCTTCACGCTGCCGCGCGCGGCGGCGCGGGAACGGGCGCAGGCCTTCTTCGCCCGCTACCCCAAGGCCGGCTATATGAGCGCGGTCGAGACCTGGCGCGAACTGCCCGGCGGCGACATCGAATTCACCATGCGGCGGCTGCCCAGCGCGGACTGAAGCCGGCCTGCCCGAGGGGCTCTTGCTAAAGCATGATCCGGAAAAGTGCGCAGCGGTTTTCCGAAAAGATCATGCTTAAACAACAACCTAAAGCGCGATGACGATTCATCCTAATCGCATCGCGCTTTAGTCGAGCGTTTCGGCGACGATGCGGATCCGGAATATCGGCTCCTTGGCCTCGTCCAGCAGCTCCATGTGCCATTCGGAATTTTCCTGGAGCTTGCGGGCAATGCCGGCGGTCATGTCGGCGCAGACATTGGTCATCTCTTTCCAGGCCGAATCGCGATCGGCGAATTCCGTCGCCTGGTCGGCGCAGCCGGAATAACGGCCATTCCGGATACGAAAGAAATAGAGCGGCATGGCTGGCACCGATCGCGCGTGACGGCCTCGCCCCCAAGGCCACGGGCGCGCGCAGTCCAATCCCAAACCAGCGTCAGATCAATTCCGGGCGGCTACGGATGATTCCGGGGCGAGGGGCCTGCCAGCCCCCCGCCGGTGCAGTGCAGACGCCCCACGCGCGATCAGCGCGGCGCTATCCGGCCGGTTCAGGCCGTTGCCCCGCCGATCGCTTCAGCTCCCGATCGATCCGCAGCTGCACGCGCCGGATCGCGAGCAGATCGATTTTCGTCTCGGTCTTGCCCGTCTTGATCTGATCGCCGATGCGGAACTGCCATTGCCAGATTCCGGGAATCGCCGTCTTGGCGACGGTGAATTCGATGCCCCTGTGATTCATGGTGACCTCCCACGATTCACTTCCAAGATCGCAAACAAGTTGGTCGTCATCATATTCCCACGGCAAGGAAAATCTGTTGGTTGACGGACAGTTACCCCGTGGTTCTCCGACCAAGAACAGAGTTCCTGGGCTGCATCCGTTTGCGGGTGTTGCGCCGCGCGATACGCGACGCAGACCGGCTCCTGCCAACGTTGCCGATGCGCGCGGCGGCATGTGCCTTGCTTGCCCTGATGACGGCAAGCAACATGGGTCCGTCATGCTCGGCATTCCCCGCCGCTACAGTCATTTCGTCTTCGGGATCATCCAGTCCGGACTGACTTCGCTGATCGCGGCCGGGATCGCCAGCTGGCCCGCGGGCAGCGCGGCGATCTTCGTCGGTCACTGGATGGCGTCGTGGCTGATCGCCTGGGCCGCGATGCTGCCGATCGTGCTCCTGGCGGCGCCTGCGATCCGCGCCTTCGCGCTGCGCCTGACCCGCGAGGAGAGGGATCCGCGAGCCGGCAGCCAGGTATGAAAAAGCCCCGCCTGGGGAGAGCCAAGCGGGGCAGAGAGTTGTTGGAGGCCGAGGTGCTGGGCTGCAACACCAGAGCCGCATCATCCTAGCCGGCTCCGCTTACGGCAGCCTGACAGGCGGCAGGTTTCCACGCCCGGTGGCCGAGGCCGCAGACTGGCCCCGCACCGGTCCCAATTTCGACATCCGTTCGCACAACTGCGGTCACACAGGTCGGCAAGATTTCAGACCGTTCGGCGCAGTCATGGGGGAAACGTGGCACGCCGACTACGGGGTGGCATCATGGATAACGTAGAGCGGTCGTTCGCCGCCGCGACAGCGGCTGGCTTCGTGGTGCTGGTGATCGGCCTCGTGCTGCTGGCGCTGCTGTAAGGCAGGCACTGCCGGTGCTCGTGTCCTGCGGCGATCGCGGGCACGGCCTGCCGCCAATCTCAAAACTGGAAAACAACCCCATGCACAGTAGGCCGCATGGAAATTCTGTTGTTCTTTCAGTGGCTTGAGTGCGGTGTTTAGATACCGTTATAGCTCGCGACTCGCTAGGGGCCATGCGGGCCGTTCCCCGCGATGTCGCGCCGTCGCGCGGGTCGGTCGATCCCGACCGGCGACCAAAGCGTCAGCCGGCGGGACGTTGTCGGTTTCGAAGCCGGCCCCCTTCAGGCTCTAATGGATCTTGATTTCATTCAGGGGAAGATGGAGTTCGCTGGCGCGCTCTTCGCGGTCCTTCCTGCGGAACTCGTTTTCCTTGCGCTCGAACTTCATCATCTCCTCATGCGCCGCCTGCGGCAGAGGTTTGCGCCCGATTGTTTCGCGATGCTCGTTGTCCGTCATGACTGAGATCCCCAGAGTTACGGTCTCGCCCTGGAGAAGGCCTGAGACCGCGAAAAGGTTCGGTGCCGCAGGATTGCGAATTTATGACGACCAGGCATGCGTCTTCGATGCGCGTCAGCTTCGGTCGGGGCGGGATGTTGCGGCCGCGCCGCTATTTCGGCGGTTGCAGCCCGGGCGATTTGACCCAGTCGTGCAGATGATTTGCCAACTCGGCCTGGCGCGCCTTCTTGAGGAGGGCGTCCCGTTCGGGGCCGGGAGGCAGGCTGGCGGCGTCCTCCTTGATCTGCTTCACCCATGCGGAGAGCCGGTCTTGAAGGGTCAGTTGTTGCTTGAAGCGTCGCCGCTTGAGCATGGCACGATCCTGTCCGTGCGCGGAAGGCGGCAGCGCAATCGGGGTTTCATCATCGATCGTCGCCGCGGTCCCGCGCGTGGTGATGATCGATTAGGATCCATAAACGGAACGGCGTCTGTTCAGTTGTGCGCACAACGCGCAGGCACGAGCCGGCTGATGAAGGTCGACCAGGATCGGGCCGCAACCGCGTCCGCGGAACGTTCACCGTTCCGGCCAGAATGCAGGATCTACGTTGTGGGGCTGCTGGCTTGCGACGAGCCACCACCGGGAATTAGGACGTCCCGAATTCAACCTGGGGGTAGGGGCAGAAGCGCGGCCAGCCGCCAAATTCCAAAAAGAACATATTGCGAACCTGGAACAAATAGGGTACATTGCTTTTATCGCCGCGCCGCCTCGCAACTGTTTGTCCCTCACGCGAATCCTCGCCATAAGGAGCACGACCCAATGTCCGCCACTGCCCTGCGTATCGTCGAAGGATCTTCCATGGACAAGAGTAAAGCTCTGGCTGCCGCGCTCTCCCAGATCGAGCGCCAGTTCGGCAAGGGCTCGGTGATGAAGCTCGGCAAGAACGACCGGTCCATGGACATCGAGGCGGTGTCGTCGGGCTCGCTCGGGCTCGATATCGCGCTCGGCATCGGCGGCCTGCCCAAGGGGCGCATCGTCGAGATCTACGGGCCGGAATCCTCGGGCAAGACCACGCTGGCGCTGCATACGGTGGCGGAAGCGCAGAAGAAGGGCGGCATCTGCGCCTTCATCGACGCCGAGCACGCGCTCGACCCGGTCTATGCCCGCAAGCTTGGCGTCAACATCGACGAGCTCCTGATCTCGCAACCCGACACCGGCGAGCAGGCGCTGGAGATCTGCGACACGCTGGTGCGCTCCGGTGCG
Organism: Bradyrhizobium sp. CFUWI; assembly: GCF_056429085.1. Classification (NCBI taxonomy): domain Bacteria; kingdom Pseudomonadati; phylum Pseudomonadota; class Alphaproteobacteria; order Hyphomicrobiales; family Nitrobacteraceae; genus Bradyrhizobium; species Bradyrhizobium sp. CFUWI. The sequence continues at coordinate 194,390 of NZ_JBWJZE010000009.1, read as the reverse complement.
GTGGACGTGCTGGTGATCGATTCGGTCGCGGCGCTGGTGCCGAAGGCCGAGCTCGAAGGCGAGATGGGCGATGCGCTGCCGGGCCTGCAGGCCCGTCTGATGAGCCAGGCGCTGCGCAAGCTCACGGCCTCGATCAACAAGTCCAACACCATGGTCATCTTCATCAACCAGATCCGCATGAAGATCGGTGTGATGTACGGCTCGCCTGAGACCACCACCGGCGGCAACGCGCTGAAATTCTACGCCTCCGTCCGCCTCGACATCCGCCGCATCGGCGCGATCAAGGAGCGCGACGAGGTGGTCGGCAACACCACGCGCGTCAAGGTGGTCAAGAACAAGCTGGCCCCCCCGTTCAAGCAGGTCGAGTTCGACATCATGTACGGCGAGGGCGTCTCCAAGATGGGCGAGATCCTCGACCTCGGCGTCAAGGCCGGCATCGTCGAGAAATCGGGCGCCTGGTTCTCCTATGACAGCCAGCGGCTCGGCCAGGGCCGCGAGAACTCGAAAGCGTTCTTGAAGGCCAACCCCGACATCACCGCCAAGATCGAAACCGCGATCCGCCAGAACTCCGGCCTGATCGCCGAGCAGATCCTGGCCGGCACGCCCGAGCGCGACGCCGACGGCGAGGAGCCGACGGACGAGTAAATCTTAGACAGCCAGGTTTTTCGCGAGGAGCGGGCGCTGAAGACGTTGAGTTGCCGACGTCTTCGGTGCCCGTTTTCGTTTTGCCTTGCGTTTATCAGGTGGTGCGATGAAGCGGCTGATCTTGACCGGGTGGGGCGGCGGGAGTGATCTCGTTCGATCGGGGTTGGCCGAGATCGTCATCCCGTTCCATTTTAGTTTTGAGTGGGGACCGCTCCCGCAGGTGGAAAAGCTCTCAGCTTATTTGGCTGCCTACACCGCAGAGCTTGGCCATGCCGAACATTGGTCGGACTGGGTCCGCTGGCCCCGCGACGCCAAGCGTCGCAAATTGTCGCTGGCTGAATTTTGCGAGCTTTACGACGAGATCGAACTCTGGTTTGGAGCGACTGCCCGCGACCAGCTGCAACTGGTCTGGTTGCTTGATTACCTCGGCAGCTATCCTGCATTGGCGCTGAAGCTCAGGCTGCGATTGCTGAACTCCGACCTGATATTTGGTCCCGATTATGATTTCGTTGAGGGCGAACGCCATATTTCCGTCGGGGACGTCGGTGCGGAGGAGTTCGAGATCGCGCAGTTGGCATGGTCGGCCTACCGCGGGCCGACCCCGGAGGCCTGCATCGATCTGCTTCACCGCGATCTGAGCGCGTTGCTGATGCTGCGGCCAGCCTTGCTCGAGCTTCTGGCAGAGCTCCCGTCTCCTTTGACCGGACTAGGTGCGACCGAGATTCGATTTCTGGAGATGCTCCATTGGTATGCAAACACGAATGCGTTGTTCCATCTACGCTCGCTACGGGGCACTTACGTGTGGGGTGAGGTCGAACTGGGATATTTGCTCGAAGGCCTCGCCCTCGGCCCCAAGCCAGCTGTGGCCGGGCTCGGCGAAGAATTACGCATCATCGACCTTGGCAATCTCGGAGCCCGGCACAAGGTTTACCTCCGCAGCCGGTTGTCGCTGACCGAATTCGGTAAGGCTGTACTGGCCCATCAGGAGGATTTCAGCCGTTATAATCCAATCGATCGCTGGTGGGGCGGCACACATCTGACCAACGATCGGCTGTGGCGCTACGGCCCTGTCCTGACGAAGCCCTGAGGAGGCCGACGTGACGCGGCTTATTGTGACGACAGACTCGTCCGCCGCCGGCGCCATACAACGGGCCGGCCTTGCCGACCTGGTCATTGCGATCGAGCGTCGCATGGTCGGGGGACCGCTACTCTCCGAAACGGAATGCGAGGCATTCTTCGCCCCGCGCGTGGCTCATCCAAATGGCCTGCACTGGCTCGACGATACGCCGGTTTGGCTCCTGGAAAGGTCTGGGGTGAGGGGGCGCGGACTGATCGATCTGTTGTCCGAATGCGACACGGCCGAACTGTGGATGGGACCAGAGCCGAACGCACAATTGCTTCTGCTCTGGCTGCTCGATTATTGCGGCACCGAGGAAGCGGCAGTTTCCAAGCTCTCGATACGTCGTCTGGACTTTGCCGTGGGTGATCTCGCGCCGGAGCAACTTGCGAAGCTGAATCCTCCAATTGCAAGAATTACGCAGGATCACGTTGAACTGGCCGGTCGGGCATGGCGAGCCTATTGCGCGTCCACGCCGCAGACTTGGTTCGAGCTCATCGAGATGGATTTGAGCCTGCTTCCGCAACTCGAGCGTTGCGCCCTCGACCTGCTCGAGGAACTCCCGGGCGTGACCACCGGTCTTGGAGCGACTGAGATGCGAATGCTGGAGTTGATCGCGCCTGGCGGCGTGCAGCCCTTCGATGTCTTCCCGGGTCATCAGAAGCGCAACGAGCGGCGCGTGTACGATTACTGGGAAGTCGGAGTCCTGCTCGACGGGCTCGCGCGATGCCCGGTACCGGCCGTAGCCGGGCTCGACGAGGGGCCATTCACGCTCGACATGCATGACGATGCGCGCCGTTTCGCGCAATATAAGCAATCCGTGATGTCACTCACCGATTTCGGGACGGCGGTGCTGGCGGGACAAGAGGACTTCCCGCGTCATAATCCGATTCGTCGCTGGTGGGGTGGCACGCTTCTCACCAACGAACGGCTTTGGCGATGGGATCGCGAAAGCCGGTTGTTGATTGAGCCTTATGTCAGGTTGTAGGGTGGATTAGCCGCAGGCGTAATCCACCACATTGTCTCCGCGGAAGCAGACGTGGCGGGTTACGCCGACGGACGGCGCTTCGCGCCGCCGCCTGCTAACCCACCCTACGAAGCTCACTCCGCAGCTTGCGCGTAGTCGCTCACCGGCGGGCAGGAGCACACCAGGTTGCGGTCGCCGTAGACGTTGTCGACGCGGCCCACCGGGCTCCAGTATTTGTCGGTGCGCGAGACGCCCTGGGGGAAGCAGCCTTCAGCGCGGGTGTAGGCGCGCTTCCAATCGTCATCCGCGATGTCGTGCACGGTGTGCGGGGCGTGACGCAAGGGCGAGGCTTCGATCTTGAAGCGGCCGGCCTCGACCTCGGCGATCTCCTTGCGGATCGCGATCATGGCATCGCAGAAGCGGTCCAGCTCGGCCTTCGATTCCGACTCGGTCGGCTCGATCATCAGCGTGCCCGGCACCGGGAAGCTCATGGTCGGGGCGTGGAAGCCGTAATCGATCAGGCGCTTTGCGATGTCGTCCACGGTGACGCCGGACGTCACCTTCAGCGGACGGGGATCGACGATGCACTCATGGGCGACACGGCCCTTGGCGTTCTTGTAGAGCACCGGGAAGTGCGGATCGAGGCGCGCTGCGATGTAGTTGGCGTTGAGGATCGCGATCTCGGTCGCGCGCTTCAGGCCTTCGCCGCCCATCATCAGGATGTAGATGTAGGAGATGGTCAGGATCGATGCCGAGCCGAACGGCGCGGCCGAGACCGGCCCGACAGGCGCTTCAGCATTCGTCGCGGGATGGCCGGGCAGGAACGGCGCAAGATGGGCCTTCACGCCGATCGGGCCCATGCCGGGGCCGCCGCCGCCATGCGGGATGCAAAAGGTCTTGTGCAGGTTGAGATGGCTGACATCGGCGCCGTAATCGCCGGGTCTGGAAAGGCCGACCTGCGCGTTGAGGTTGGCACCGTCGAGATAGACCTGGCCGCCATGGCCGTGCACGATGTCGCAGATCTCGCGGATATGCTCCTCGAACACGCCATGGGTCGAGGGATAGGTGATCATGACCGCGGCGAGATCCTTGGAATGCTTCTCGGCCTTGGCGCGCAAGTCATTGACATCGACGTCGCCGTTCTTCTCGCAAGACACAACCACCACGTCCATGCCGACCATCGCGGCCGAAGCCGGGTTGGTGCCGTGGGCGGAGGAGGGGATCAGGCAGATCTTGCGGTGCGTCTCTCCGCGCGCGGCATGGTAACCGCGGATTGCCAAAAGCCCGGCATATTCGCCTTGCGCGCCCGAGTTCGGCTGCAGCGAGATCGCGTCATAGCCGGTGATGTCGCACAGCCACTTCTCCAGCCGCGCGAACAGCGCGTGATAGCCGCTCGCCTGCTCGCGCGGCACGAACGGGTGCAGCGTCGCAAATTCCGGCCAGGTCAGCGGCATCATCTCGGTGGTCGCGTTCAGCTTCATGGTGCAGGAGCCGAGCGGGATCATCGCGCGGTCGAGCGCGAGGTCGCGATCGCTGAGCTTGCGCATGTAGCGCAGCATCTCGGTCTCGGAGCGATGCGCGTGGAACACCGGATGGGTGAGGAACGCGGTGGTGCGCTTCAGCGTCTCCGGCAGCGCCTCGCGCGTGGTCGCGTCGATCTCGGCATAGGCAAGCGTTCCGCCGAAGGCGCGCCAGACCGCTTCGACCGTCGCCGGCGTGGTGGTCTCGTCGAGCGCAATGCGCAAGGCAGTTTCACCGACGCCGAGATTGATCTTCTCGGCGGCCGCGCGCGCGATGATCTCGGCGCGCCTGGCGCCGGCATCGACGCTCAGCGTGTCGAAGAAGGCCTCCGACTGCGGCGCAAAGCCGAGCTTGCGCAGACCGCTCGCCAGCACGGCGGCACGGCGGTGCACGTTGCGCGCGATCTGCGAGAGGCCCTCGGGGCCGTGATAGACCGCGTACATCGAGGCGATCACGGCGAGCAGTACCTGGGCGGTACAGATGTTGGAGGTCGCCTTCTCGCGGCGGATGTGCTGCTCGCGGGTCTGCAGCGCGAGGCGATAGGCCGGTGCCCCACGCGAATCCACGGAGAGGCCGACGATGCGGCCGGGCAGCGAGCGCTTCAGTGCATCGCGCACCGCCATATAGGCCGCGTGCGGTCCGCCATAGCCCATCGGCACGCCAAAGCGCTGCGCCGAGCCGATCGCGATATCGGCCCCGAGCTCACCGGGCGAGGCGATCAGCGTCAGTGCCAAGAGATCGGCGGCGAGAATCGCGAGCGCGCCCTTGGCCTTCAGCGCCGATATCGCAGGCCTGAGGTCGCGCAATGCGCCCGATGAGCCCGGATATTGCAGCAGCGCGCCGAGCACGTCCGCCTTGTCGAGATCGGTGAGGGGGTCGCCGACGATCAGGCTCCAGCCGAGCGGCTCGGCACGGGTGCGCATCACCGCGAGCGTCTGCGGGTGCACGTCCTTGTCGACGAAGAACGCCTTTGCCTTGACCTGCGAGTGCCGCTCCGCCAGCGCCATGGCTTCGGCCGCCGCGGTGGCTTCATCGAGCAGCGAGGCGTTGGCGACATCGAGCCCGGTGAGGTCGCAGATCATGGTCTGGAAGTTGAGCAGCGCCTCGAGCCGGCCCTGGCTGATCTCGGGCTGGTAGGGTGTGTAGGCGGTGTACCAGGCCGGATTCTCCAGAATGTTGCGCTGGATCACCGCGGGCAGGATCGTGCCGGAATAGCCCTGGCCGATCAGCGAGGTGAAGACCTGGTTCTGTCGCGCCAGCTCGGCCATATGCGCGATCGCCTCGGTCTCGCTGAGCGGCTTGCCGAGATCGAGCGGGGCGGCCTGCCGGATCGAAGCGGGCAGCGTTTCCGCCATCAGGGCGTCGACGCTCTTGGCGCTGACGGTTTCGAGCATGGCGGTGACATCGCGCGCCGAGGGGCCGATATGGCGGCGAACGAAACTGGCGGCGGTGTCGCCGTTGGTCTTGCGGTGCGCGGTCATCATGGGTCCTCGCTAGGAGTTGCTGTCATGCCCCGCGAAGGCGGGGCACCCAGTAAACGCAGGCGTTCGTGATAGAGCCGATGGGCCGCGACGTACTGGATCGCCCGCCTGCGCGGGCGATGACACCGAGTATGGGGCGGCCGTTCTCTTCATCTTAAGCCGTATGCGCCTTGTAGGCGGCTTCATCCATGAGGCTGCCGAGCTCGCTCTTGTCGGCAATCTTGATCTTGAAGAACCAGGCCGCGCCCTGCGCATCCGAGTTCACCAGCGCCGGCTCGGCGGCAAGCGCCTCGTTGGCCTCGAGCACTTCGCCTGTAACAGGCGCATAGACGTCGGAGGCTGCCTTCACCGATTCCACCACGGCAGCGGCTTCGGCCTTCTTCAAGCTCCGGCCGATCTTGGGCAGCTCGACGAACACGACGTCGCCGAGCTGCTGCTGGGCGTAGTCGGTGATGCCGACGGTGGCGACATCGCCGTCGATCGCCAGCCATTCGTGGTCGGAGGTGTACAGCGTCGTGGTCATTTCGAGTCCTCAGCGTTTGTAGGTGTTTTTGACGAAGGGCATGGCGGCGACGGCGAGCGGCAGTCGCTGGCCGCGCACCTCGGCGAACAGCTTGGTGCCGAGCGCGCTCAGATTGGTGGGCACGTAGCCCATCGCCACCGGCGCATTCAGGCTCGGGCCGAAGCCGCCCGATGTGACTTGTCCGATCGGCTCGCGCGCATCGGCGTCGGCAAACAGCAGCGCGCCCTCGCGCACCGGCGCACGGCCCTCGGCACGCAGGCCGACGCGGCGGCGGGTCGCGCCGTTGTCGAAATGCGCCAGGATTTTCTCCGCGCCGGGAAAGCCGCCGGCGCGCGCGCCGCCGCTGCGGCGGCTCTTCTGCACCGACCATTCCAGGGCGGCCTCGACCGGCGTGGTGGCGGTGTCGATGTCGTGGCCGTAGAGGCAGAGGCCGGCTTCCAGCCGCAGGCTGTCGCGGGCCCCGAGGCCGATCGGCAGCACGTCGGGATTGTCCAGCAGCATCTTGGCGAGGCGTTCGACATCGCTGGCGGGAGCCGAGATCTCGAACCCGTCCTCGCCGGTATAGCCGGAGCGCGAGACGAAGCACTTGATGCCGGCGACCTCATGCGGACCGGCGTCCATGAATTTCATGGACGGCGCCGCTGCACATAATGTCGCCAGCGCCGTTTCGGCCTTCGGGCCCTGCAGCGCGATCAGCGCGCGGTCGGCGAGGGGGTCGATGACGCAGTCGCCCGAGAGATTCGCCCGCAGATGCGCCTCGTCCGCGTCCTTGCAGGCGGCATTGACGACCAGGAACAGGTGATCGCCGAAATTGGCGACCATGAGATCGTCGAGGATACCGCCGTCTTCATTGGTGAACTGGGCGTAGCGCTGCCGGTTGGGCGCGATCGCCACGATGTCCTGCGGCACCAGCCGTTCCAGCGCGCGGGCGGCGTCCTCGACCTTGCCCGATTTCGGGCGCAGCGCGATCTGACCCATATGGGAGACATCGAACAGGCCGGCGGAGGCTCGGGTATGGAGGTGCTCCTTCAGCACGCCCGCAGGGTACTGTACGGGCATGTCATAGCCAGCGAACGGCACCATCTTGCCGCCGAGGGACACATGCAGGGCGTGGAGGGGCGTATGTCGGAGAGATTTCTGGTCGTCGGGTACTGGCATCACAGGGGCCCTCGGCGGTTCCCCGGGGACGATTCCCCGAGACAAACCAGTCGAAGCCCCATCTGTCGCTGTGCCTGAGAGTATTATCCCGTCGGCGGGCGCAGTCCGGGCCTAGACCCGTCGGCGCCTCTTTCCAGATGCTGTCAAAGCCACGCGGTCCTTTTGCCTGAGAGTTTCCGGGGCGGTTGCTCCTTCGGCGCCGGCTGCCTAAAGCCGGTCTCTCCCGACGTGGCCGTCGATACAGATGGGTACAGACCACAGGGCGGCCAAGCCTGTCAACGCGTCCGCATGTCCTATCAACGGGATTGCAACGGGAATTGAGCGGATGCGGCAACCCTCTGATCTGCTTGCACAGTTTCTGGACAGGAAAGCTGGCCTTGTCTAAAAGCGCTTTGGCCCGCAGATATCAGCCTTAACGTTACGGTTTGGATGGCGAGAAGCGGGTCCAAGCACACCCGATTGGATGAACATGAGCGGCGTCAACGAGATCAGGTCGACCTTTCTGAACTTCTTTGCCGAGAACGGCCACGAGATCGTGGCCTCCTCGCCACTCGTGCCGCGCAACGATCCGACGTTGATGTTCACCAATGCCGGCATGGTGCAGTTCAAGAACGTCTTCACCGGCGTCGAGAAGCGGCCTTACCAGCGCGCCACGACCTCGCAGAAATGCGTGCGCGCCGGCGGCAAGCACAACGACCTCGACAATGTCGGCTACACCGCGCGCCATCTCACCTTCTTCGAGATGCTCGGCAACTTCTCGTTCGGCGACTACTTCAAGGAGCGGGCGATCGAGCTCGCCTGGAAGCTGATCACCAAGGAGTTCGGGCTCAAGAAGGACAAGCTGCTCGTCACCGTCTACCACACCGACGACGAGGCGGCGGGCCTGTGGAAGAAGATCGCCGGTTTCTCCGACGACCGCATCATCCGCATTCCGACCTCGGACAATTTCTGGGCGATGGGCGACACCGGCCCGTGCGGCCCGTGCTCGGAGATCTTCATCGACCGCGGCGAGCACATCTGGGGCGGGCCTCCCGGTTCTCCGGAGGAAGACGGCGACCGCTTCCTCGAATTCTGGAACCTCGTGTTCATGCAATACGAGCAGGTGACGAAGGAGGAGCGGGTCGGCTTGCCGCGTCCCTCGATCGACACCGGCATGGGCCTGGAGCGCATGGCCTGCATTCTGCAGGGCGTCGAGAGCGTGTTCGAGACCGACCTGTTCCGCCATCTGGTCGACGCGACCTCGTCCGCGCTCGGCAGCGGGCCGACCGAGCAGAATGTCGCCTCGTTCCGCGTCATCGCCGACCATCTGCGCTCCTCGGCCTTCCTGGTCGCGGACGGCGTGCTGCCCTCGAACGAGGGCCGCGGCTACGTGCTGCGCCGGATCATGCGCCGTGCGATGCGCCATGCGCAGCTGCTGGGTGCGAAAGAGCCGCTGATGCATCGGCTGGTCTGGGCGCTGGTGCGTGAGATGGGCCAGGCCTATCCCGACCTGATGCGCGCGGAGAATCTGATCGAGGAAACGCTGCGGCTGGAAGAAACCCGCTTCCGCAAGACGCTTTCGCGCGGCCTCGCCATTCTGGATGAGAAGAGCGCGAGCCTGAAGAAGGGCGACATGTTCGACGGCGATGTCGCCTTCACGCTCTACGACACCTACGGCTTCCCGCTCGACCTGACGCAGGACGCGCTGAAGTCGCGCGGCATCGGCGTCGACCAGGCCGCGTTCACCGATGCGATGGAGCGCCAGAAGGCCAAGGCGCGCGAGTCCTGGAAGGGCTCGGGCGAGGCGGCTTCCGAGGCGATCTGGTTCCCGCTGCGCGAGAAGCTCGGGGCCACCGAATTCCTGGGTTACGAGACCGAGAGCGCCGAGGGCGTGGTGTCGGCGCTGGTCAAGGACGGCGCCGAGGTCACCAGCCTGAAGGCCGGCGAGACCGGCGCGATCGTGCTGAACCAGACGCCGTTCTACGCGGAGTCAGGCGGCCAGGTCGGCGACACCGGCGTGCTGACGGGCGAGGGCGGCATCAAGTTCCGCGTCACCGACACGCAGAAGAAGCTCGGCGATTTCTTCGTCCATATCGGCAAGGTCGAGCAGGGCGAAGTGAAGCTCGGCACCGCGCTGCAGCTCGAGGTCGATCATTCCCGCCGCTCCTCGATCCGCGCGCATCACTCGGCGACGCATCTCATTCACGAGGCGTTGCGCCAGGTGCTCGGCGACCACATCGCCCAGCGCGGCTCGATGGTTGCGCCGGACCGCCTGCGCTTCGACTTCGTGCATCCGAAGCCGATCACGGCGGAGGAGCTCGCCCGTGTCGAGGACATCGCCAACGAGGTGGTGCTGGAGAACGACGAGGTCACCACGCGCGTGATGGGCGTCGACGAGGCCCGCGAGGCGGGGGCCCGCGCCCTGTTCGGCGAGAAATACGGCGACGAGGTCCGCGTCGTCTCGATGGGCAGGACGGCGCGCGAGCGCGGCGCCAACGCGCTCGGCTGGTCGGTCGAGCTCTGCGGCGGCACCCATGTCAAGCGCACCGGCGACATCGGCCTGATCACGCTGACGAGCGAGAGCGCGGTGGCGTCCGGCGTGCGCCGCATCGAGGCGCTGACCGGCAATTATGCGCGCAGGCATGCCAACGACACCATGGCGCTGGCGAAGAGCGCGGCGAACGAGCTGCGCACCTCCCTCGACGACGTGCCGGCGCGCATCGCCGCGCTGATGGAGGAGCGCAAGAAGCTCGAGCGCGAGCTGTCGGATGCGCGCAAGAAGCTGGCGATGGGCGGCGGTGCATCCATCGGCAGCAATGGCGCGGCTTCGGGCGTGCGCGAGGTCGGCGACGTCAAGCTGATGGCCCGCGCGGTCGAGGGCATCGAGATGAAGGATCTCAAGAGCCTTGCCGACGACGGCAAGAAGCAGATCGGCTCCGGCGTCGTCGCGATCGTCGGCGTCACCGAGGACGGCAAGGCCGGTGTGGTGGTCGGCGTCACGCCCGACCTCACCGCGCGCTTCAACGCCGTCAACCTGGTGCGCGTCGCCTCCGAGGCACTCGGCGGCAAGGGCGGCGGCGGCCGGCCCGACATGGCGCAGGCCGGCGGCCCCGACGGGGCGAGGGCGACCGAGGCGCTGGCGGCCATCGAAAAAGCGATGGCAGGCGCGTGAAGCCATGAGCCCCGTTCCGCGAGGACGTGGGCTTGGCGATCCCAACATGAGGGATCGCCTCTACGAATTGCTGGAGCACGACCCGCTGGCCTATTCGGCCGGGTCGCGCTTCATCCAGATCATCATCGGCGTCATCGTGCTCAATGTGATCGCGATGGTCCTCGCCTCGGTGCCGGAGCTGGACGCGCGGTTCGGCACGCTGTTCGAAGCCATCACCATCCTGTCCGTGATCGTGTTCGCGCTGGAATATGTCGCGCGGATGTGGACCGTGGCCGGCCATACCCAGCGCAAGGGGTCCGCGCTGTCCGACCGGCTTGGCTATGCCTTCTCGGCGCTCGGCATCATCGACCTCATGGCGTTCCTGCCCGCGGCCATCGCTCTGGCCACCGGCCGGCACGCGACGCTGGCGGCGCTCGGCGTGCTGCCGTTTTTCAAGCTGGTCCGCTATTCGCCGGCGATGCGCTCGCTGCTCGCCGCCGTGCATGCCGAGCGGCGGGCGCTGATCGGCTGCATCGTGATCCTGATCGGCGCGGTCTTGACCTTCGCCTCGCTGCTCTACGCCATCGAGCGCGACGTGCAGCCGGACAAGCTCGGCACCATCCCGCAGGCGATGTGGTGGGCGATCGTGACGCTCGGCACCGTCGGCTATGGCGACGTCGTGCCGGTGACGCCGCTCGGCAAGTTCGTCTCCACCTTCGCCATCATCAGCGGCTTCGCCATGATCGCGCTGCCGGTCGCGATCATCTCCACCGCCTTCGCCGAGGAGGTGAAGCGGCGCGACTTCGTCGTCACCTGGGGCATGCTGGCGCGGGTGCCGCTGTTCTCGCATCTGTCGGCCGCGGAGATCGCCGACATCATGCGGCTGCTCCGCGCGCGCACCGTCGAGCAGGGCGAGGTCCTGGTGCGGCGGGGCGACGCGGCGTCGTCGATGTATTTCATCACCGCCGGCGAGGTCGAGATCGCGCTGCCGAGCCAGCATGTGCGGCTCAGCGACGGCACTTTCTTCGGCGAGATCGCGCTATTGCACAAGACCAAGCGCAGCGGCACGGTGACGGCGACGCGCAAGACGCGCCTGCTGGTGCTCGACGCCCAGGATTTCCACGCGCTGATCGCGCGCATGCCGACGCTCGCCGACCACGTCCACACCACCGCCAAGGCCAGGCTCGCCGACACCGGCGATCTCGCGCTGGCGGAGCTGGCGCAGGCGGAGCAGGAAGACACGGACCGCTGAGTGGCCTGAACAGCAAACGGGCCGCGCTTTGAGGCGCGGCCCGTGGTGATTCCGGCCCGGACGGGCGGAGTTGCTGGCGGCTTACGCCAGCTCTTTCGTCAGGTTCTCGGCGACCTTGTCGAGGAAGCCGGTGGTCGAGAGCCAGCGCTGGTCGGCGCCGACCAGGAGCGCGAGGTCCTTGGTCATGTAGCCGGCCTCGACGGTGTCGACGCAGACCTTCTCCAGCGTGTTGGCGAACTTGGCGAGTTCGGCATTGTTGTCGAGCTTGGCGCGGTGGGCGAGGCCGCGCGTCCAGGCGAAGATCGAGGCGATGGAGTTGGTCGAGGTCTCCTTGCCCTTCTGGTGCTCGCGGTAGTGCCGGGTCACCGTGCCGTGGGCAGCTTCGGCCTCAACGGTCTTGCCGTCGGGGGTGAGCAGCACCGAGGTCATCAGACCGAGCGAGCCGTAGCCCTGCGCGACCGTGTCGGACTGCACGTCGCCGTCGTAGTTCTTGCAGGCCCAGACATAGCCGCCGGACCATTTCAGCGCCGAGGCCACCATGTCGTCGATCAGGCGGTGCTCGTAGGTCAGGCCCTTCGCCTCGAATTCCTTCTTGAACTCGCGGTCGTAGATGTCCTGGAAGATGTCCTTGAAGCGGCCGTCATAGACCTTCAGAATCGTGTTCTTGGTCGAGAGATAGACCGGGTAGTTGCGCAGCAGGCCGTAGTTCAGCGAGGCGCGGGCGAAGTCGATGATGGAATCGTCGAGATTGTACATCTCCATGGCGACGCCGGCGCCGGGCGCCTTGAACACTTCCTTCTCGATCACGGTGCCGTCCTCGCCGACGAACTTCATCGACAGCGTGCCCTTGCCCGGGAACTTGAAGTCGGTGGCGCGGTACTGGTCGCCATAGGCGTGGCGGCCGATGATGATCGGCTTGGTCCAGCCGGGAACCAGGCGCGGCACGTTCTTGCAGATGATCGGCTCGCGGAAGATCACGCCGCCGAGGATGTTGCGGATGGTGCCGTTCGGCGACTTCCACATCTGCTTGAGGTTGAACTCCTTCACCCGGGCTTCATCGGGGGTGATGGTGGCGCACTTGACGCCGACGCCGACCTTCTTGATGGCCTCGGCCGCGTCGATCGTGACTTGATCGTTGGTGTGGTCGCGGTGCTCCATGCCCAGGTCGAAATAGAGCAGTTCGACATCCAGGAACGGGTTGATCAGCTTGTCCTTGATGTACTGCCAGATGATCCGGGTCATCTCGTCGCCATCGAGCTCGACGACGGGATTGGATACCTTGATTTTTGCCATGATCGGGGAAGCCCTCTTGGGAACGGCGCCGTCGGCGCCAACGTGAATATCCGCCGCCTCTTAGCACCGGACCGCGACGGGCGAAAGCCAAGGGATTATGCACTTTTAGCCGATCCGGCCCCCACAGATGGGGAGCGCGCCGGGCCGCGCCGGACGGGCAGGGGTGAGGTTTCAGGCGAGATTCAAAAGTCGAATCCAACCCGTTATTTCCCTTGAGAATTTTGTCAGGACAGGCAAACGACAGGCGGACAACCCGGCCGGCCCGACGCGAGCCTGAAAGGCCGGCTTGAATCAATTCCTGAGAGCGCCTTGCCAAGGCCTTGAGACCAAGAGTGAAAGCGAAGCGAGATGTCGGGGACTGACAAGAGCAAGGCGGGACTTTCCCTCGACGGTCCCATCGTGATCCTGGTCGAGCCGCAGCTCGGCGAAAACATCGGCATGGCCGCGCGCGCCATGGGCAATTTTGCCCTGAGCCGCCTGCGCATCGTCAACCCCAGGGACGGCTGGCCCAATATCGCCGCCCAGCGCGCCGCCGCCGGCGCGGACCACATTCTGGAGAAGGTCGAATTGTTCGGCACGGTGGAAGAGGCGGTCGCCGACCTCGATCTGCTGTTCGCCACCACCGCGCGCCCCCACGACCAGGCCAAGCCCGTGGTCGGGCCGGAAGCGGCAGCCGCCGAAATATCCGGGCACATCGCCACGGGAGGCAAGGCCGGTATCCTGTTCGGCCGCGAGCGCTGGGGGCTGACCAACGAGGAGGTCGGACTCTCCAACCGTATCATCACCTTCCCGGTCAATCCGGGCTTTGCCTCGCTCAACCTCGCCCAGGCCGTGCTGCTGGTCGGCTATGAATGGTTCAAGCGGATAACGTCGGGCGAGCTGCCGCACGCCATGCCGGAGCGCTCCGAGCGCGCCTCGCAGCACCAGATGCAGGCCTTCTTCGACAACCTCGTGCGCGAACTCGACAAGGTGGAGTTTTTGCGTCCGGCCGAGAAGCGCGACACCATGCTGGTGAACCTGCGCAACATCTTCGCCCGGATGGAGCCGACCAAGCAGGACATGCACACCCTGCATGGGGTGGTGATGGCGATCGCGGAGGGGCGCAAGGGCCCGGCCAAGGGCGGCGTGCTCGACGGCGCGCAGGCGACGCGACTGCGCGCGCTTCTCGCCGAGCACGGGCAGGGCGGCGGCGTCTCCGACAGCGCCTCGACCGTGCGCGGCCTTGCCCGCCTGCTCCGGCGCAATCCGACCGACGCCGAACGCCTGCTCTGGCAGGCGCTGACCCGCGACCGCCGCTTCGCAGGCGGGTTCAAGCGCCAGACCCCGGTCGGCCGCCACATCCCGGACTTCGTCTCCTTCCCGCACCGGATCGCGATCGAGCTGGTCAACCCGGGCGAGGGCGAGGCGATCGCGGCCGACCGAGCGGGACGGCGGACGTGGCTGGAGGCACGGGACTATCGCGTGCTGGAGATCAGGGCGGCCGATGTGGAGCGGGATCTCGAGGCGGAGCTGGTGCGGCTTGCGGGGATGATGGCGGAGAGCGCGTAGGTTTCGTCGCGCGAAGGTTTCGGTGGGTGGGCAAAGCGGAGCGTGCCCACGATCTCTATCCGTCACGGAGGAATGGTGGGCACGGCGCTATGCGCCTTTGCCCATCCTACAAAATCTTGGTAGCCCGTGAGCGAGTGGAGCCCAATCGGACTCCTGTATCCCGCTGCGCTTCATGCGGGCTACATGGGGGGCGATCACACCGCCTCCAGCTGATCCGCCGCGCGCTTCTTCTTCGCCTTGGACTGGCCAAGCAGCGGGCCTGCCGTGAGCGCCGCCGTGTCGGCCACGCCCGGATCGCGCGAGATCATCGCCGCGACGATCGCGCCATCGATCAGGAGGCCGAGCTGATGGGCGAGCACGGCGGGCTCGCTCGAGCCGAGCTCGCCGGCGAGCTTCTCGATGTGGCCGAGCACGATCTTCTTGTGCTTCAGCGCGATGTTGCGGAACTGCTTGGCGTCCTTGTCGTGCTCGCCGACCGCGTTGATGAAGGGGCAGCCGTAGAAGCGCTCCTCCGCGAACCAGCTCTTCAGCGCCGGGAAGATGCGCGTGAGCTTGGCCTGCGCGTCGCCGCCGCCTTCTTCCATGGCGGCGATGAACCATTCGCGCCACTGCTTGCCTTCGCTCTCCAGCACCGCGTTGACGAGATTGGTCTTGGAGCCGAACAATTTGTAGAGCGTGGTCTTCGCGGTGCCGGCTTCTTCGATGATCGCATCGATGCCGGTGGCGTTGATGCCGTTCTTGCAGAACAGATGCGTCGCGGCACTGAGCAGGCGCCCACGCGCGGATTCGTCGTCGCCTGCGCCGGCGTGGGGCGAGTTCGCGTTCTTCTTCGATGACGTCTTTGCCATGGGCTGCAACTTAATCGCAGCTGCATCGCATCAGCAAGCCGCATCTGTTCAGCGCTGAAAAGATTCGCATCCGCTCAGTCATCTGCTCCGGCTTTGAGCAGGAGGGGGCTGATCAATCCGCAGGCAGTCGTCGCTAAGCGGCTCCAATGCTTCGCATTTCGTTTTCGGCCGCCTTTGGCACGGCCTATGCAAGGAAACAGACCGTTCGGTATCCTGCCGATTTCCACTTCTGCCAGGGAGAAGATGATGACTGCCGTCGTTCAAAAGACAGTGCTGACGGGGTGCCTTGCGCCCATCGACAAGAATGGCCTCGAGCAACTGATTGCGAGCGGCAAGGCCAACCCGAAGGTCGTCAAGACCTTGAAATGCAAGACGGTCGCCGAAGGAAAATTCCGCCACGCCAACTACATCCGCAACCTGCCGCCCTACATCGTCGACGAGCCGCCGGGCCTGCTCGGCGACGACACCGCGCCCAATCCATCGGAAGCCTCGCTTGCCGCGCTCGGCTCCTGCCTTGCCGTCGGCCTGCACGCCAACGCCGTGCACCGCGGCTGGATCGTAAACAAGCTCGAGCTCGAACTCGAAGGCGACCTCAACATCACCGCGGTCTGGGGCACCGGCGACACCTCGGACAAGCCGGTCGGCTTCACCGACGTGCGCGTCAAGGTCGACATGGAATGCGAGGGCATCGCGCAGGACGAGATCAACGCCCTGGTCGCCCATGTGAAGAAATGGTCGCCGGTCGCCAACACCTTCACCCGGCCGGTCAATCTCGAGGTCGGCATCTAGCAGGCGGCAATCAGGACAAGGTGCGGGAGACGATCATGGGTTCACTGGCTTTATCGCGGGTCGACGTTCTGGATCAGCCCGCACCGTCCATTGCAGGCGAGGTGGCGCGGATCGCGCGGGAGCAGCTCGCCCCGCTCGCCGCCGGCATCGACGACGGTTCGGTCTATCCGGTCGAGGTGCTGCGGAAGTTCGGCGAGGTCGGCGCCTGGGGCAGTCACGTGCCCCACGAAGGTCCTGCCGATCTGCGCTGCGCCATCCAGGCGATGGCGGCGATCGGCGAGGTCTGCGGGGCGACCGCCTTCATGGCCTGGTGCCAGAACACGCTGGTCTGGTACGCCGCCAACTCGACCAATATGAAATTGGCGAAACGCTTCGGCGATGCCTTCTCGACCGGCCGCGTCCTCGGCGGCACCGGGCTCTCCAACCCGATGAAAAGCTTCTTCGGCATCGAGAAGCTCAAGCTGAAGGGGCGCAAGGTCGAGGGCGGCTATATCGTGCGCGGTGCGCTGCCCTGGGTCTCCAATCTCGGCCCGGACCATTATTTCGGCACCATCTTCGAGCGTGAGGACGATCAGGGCACCGCAAACGGCGAGCCCGGCATCGCAAGCGGCGAGCCCGGCACCGTGATGTTCCTGGCCGACTGCTCGGATCCTGCGATCACGCTGACGCCGTGCAAGCCGTTCCTCGCCATGGATGGCACCGGCACCTATGGCGTTCAGTTCCGCGACGTCTTCGTGCCGGACGAGCTGATTCTCGCCGATCCCGCCGGGCCCTTCGTCAAGAAGATCCGCGCCGGCTTCATCCTGCTGCAGGCCGGCATGGCGCTCGGCCTCATCAAGGACTGCATCAACATCATGGGCGAGGTTGATGGTCCCCTCGGCCATATCAACCGTTTTCTGCCGCAGCAGCCGGTGCATTTCGGCGATCTCGCCGCCGAGATCGAGGCCGAGACCATGGCGCTGGCTCGCGATCCTTACAACGAGGAGGAGACCTACTGGCGCAAGGTGATCGCGCTGCGCTTGCGCGCCGGCGAAGCCAGCGTCGCGGCGGCGCATGCGGCGATGCTGCATTGTGGCGCGCGCGGCTATTTGAAGAGCCACCGCGCGCAGCGGCGCCTGCGCGAGGCCTATTTCGTCGCGATCGTCACGCCGGCCACCAAGCAGCTGCGCAAGATGCTCGCTGATTCCTGAGCTTCACGAGTCCACCCCAGAAGACCACTTAACCTCAACGGAGAGGCTGCCAATGACGGACGTTCTGATCTCTGCCAGCGAACTTGCCGATCTCTTGAAGACGGAGCCGTGTGTCGTGATCGACACCCGCAATCCCGACGCCTATGCCGCCGGGCACCTGCCGGGTGCCGTGAACGTGCATGAGATTTTCACCTTTCTTGCGACCTCGACGCCCGAGGGCATCAGCGAGCTGAAGACCAAGTTCGCCGACGCCTTCGGTGCCGCCGGCCTCTCCGGCAAGGAGACGGCCGTGGTCTACGAGCAGTCGATGAATTCCGGCTTCGGCCAGTCCTGCCGCGGCTATTATCTGCTCACCATGCTCGGCTATCCCAAGGTGAAGGTGCTGCACGGCGGCTTCGACGCGTGGGCCGCCGCGGGTCTACCGGTGACGAAGGATGTGCCGGCGCCGGCGAAGGCCTCGTTCGCGATCGTGCCGGAGGCCGGCGAGATCCTGATCGACGCCAAGACCATGCTCGCCGCAGTCGGCAAGCCCGGCATCGCCATCCTCGACGTGCGCGACGTCGACGAATGGATCGGCGACAGCTCGTCTCCGTACGGCAAGGATTTCTGCCCGCGCAAAGGCCGCATCCCCGGTGCGGTGTGGCTGGAATGGTACCGCATGATGAAGCCGACTGCCGAAGGCCCGCGCTTCAAGTCCAAGGACGAGATCCTGGCGGAATGT
Organism: Bradyrhizobium sp. CFUWI; assembly: GCF_056429085.1. Classification (NCBI taxonomy): domain Bacteria; kingdom Pseudomonadati; phylum Pseudomonadota; class Alphaproteobacteria; order Hyphomicrobiales; family Nitrobacteraceae; genus Bradyrhizobium; species Bradyrhizobium sp. CFUWI. Next base: position 176,207 of record NZ_JBWJZE010000009.1, on the reverse strand, counting down.
GCCACCGTCGGCATCACGCCGGCGACACCGGTCTATCTCTACTGCTTCAAGGGGGCGCGTGCCTCGAACACGTTCCTGGCGCTGAAGAACGCGGGCGTGAAGGACGTACGGATGTATTTCGGCTCCTGGAACGAATGGTCACGCGATCCGTCGCTGCCGATCGAGCAGGGCTTGCCGATTGCATCCGGCGTCACGACCAAGGCGGCCTGAGCGCGCGCCTCGTCCTTCGAGACGACCGCTTCGCGGTCTCCTCGGGAAGAGGCTAAGTGGCATCGGTGTCTGTTGCTTCCGTTGCCGCGCACTCTGTCCTCATCCTGAGGCGCCCGCCTAAGGCGGGCGTCTCGAAGGATGGGCCGCATGCGGCGGACGAGGCGCGATCCCAAGCGCCTTGATCCGCGAGGCCAGCGTCGTCGGTTTGATATCCAGCATCTCCGCCGCCCCGCCGGGGCCGAACACTTTGCCGGCGCAGGCATCGAGCGCGGCCAGGATGTTGGCGCGTTCGTGATCGCGCATTTCGGACGAGGTCATGATCGCGGGGCGCGCATCGGTCGTCTGGCGTGCCGCGCCGGTCCGAGGCTGCGCGCCGGAGGAGTCCGGCAGATCGATTCGCAAGCGGCCGTTCTGCGACAGGATCGCGGCGCGCTCGATCACGTTCTGCAATTCGCGGACGTTGCCGGGCCAGTCGTAGCGCATCAGGCGGCGTGCATCGCCTTCCGACAGGCGCAGGTTGGACTTCAATGCCTTGCTCTCGCGCGTCAGGAAATGCTGGGCGAGCAGGGGAATGTCCTCGCGCCGTTCGCGCAACGGCACCGTCTCGATCGGGAACACGTTGAGGCGGAAATAGAGGTCCTCGCGGAAGCGGCCGCGCTGCACCTCCTGTTTGAGGTCCCGGTTGGTCGCGGCGATGACGCGGACGTCGACGGCGCGCGTGCGCTCCTGGCCGACACGCTCGAAATGGCCCTCCTGCAGCACGCGCAGCAGCTTGCCCTGCAATTCGAGCGGGATCTCGCCGACCTCGTCGAGGAACAGCGTGCCGCCGTCGGCGAGCTCGAACCGGCCGATGCGATCGCGCGTCGCGCCGGTGAAGGCGCCGCGGACATGGCCGAAGAACTCGCTCTCGAACAATTCGCGCGGGATCGCGGCGCAATTGACCCGGATCAGCGGCCGGTCGCTGCGGCCCGAAGCCTCGTGGATGGCGCGCGCGATCAGCTCCTTGCCGGTGCCGGACTCGCCGGTGATCATCACCGCCGCGGTGGTCGGCGCCACCAGCTTGACCTGGCGCAGCGTCTTCTGGATCGCCTCGCTTCCACCGATGATGCCGCGGGGATTGGTCTCGATGCGGATTTCCTCCTGGAGATAGGCATTTTCCAGCTCGAGCCGCTCTCGCAGGCGATCGACCTCCGCAAGGGCTGCGTGCAGCTTCTCGTCGGACTCGCGCCGCTGGCTGACATCGCGAAACACGACGACGGCGCCGACCACGACGCCGCGATCGCGGATCGGGGTCGAGGTGTATTCGACCCAGGCCGGCGAGCCGTCCTTGCGCCAAAACACCTCGCCGTCGACCTGATGCACGGCGCCGTCGCGGAACGCCGCGTAGATCGGGCAGTCATGGTTGTGATAGTGCCGGCCGTCGTGATGGGTATGATGCACGATCGGGTGGATTTCCTTGCCGACCAGCTCCTCGGCGGTCCAGCCCAGCATCCGCTCGGCCGCCGGGTTCACGAAGGTGGTCTTGCCTTCCGCGTTCACGCCGTAGATGCCTTCGCCGGCGGCGCGCAGGATCAGCTGGTTCTCGCGCTCGATGTCCTGGAACACCCGCTCGACCCGCTGCCAGGTGGCGATCCCGCCGCGCATGTGGTCTTCGGCCGCGGCATCGACATTGCGGCGGCGGCGCGTTTCGAGATCGGTCAGGGTGAGCAGCACGAGCGTGCGGTCGCCATGGCTGACGAGGCAACCTGAATATTCGAGGCGGAGCTCCTGGCCCGTGGCGTGACGCGGCGTCAGCGCCGTGGTCCAGTAGGCGCGCTTGTGCAGCACGGCCTGGGTGAACACGGTGAGTGCAGGAAGCTGGCCGGCGTGCAGGGCGCTGGCTTTGGTCTGTCGCAACAGGACGCGGTCATAACCGAGCAGGGTGCAGGCAGCCGGATTGGCGTCAACGATAAGGTCATCATAGGGATCGACCAGAAGCGTGGCCTCGACCGAGGATTCGAAGGCCGCCACGCGCGGGTCGAGGGCCTCGGCGGTATCGTCATGGGCCGGCATTGGCGTCGTTGCCATTGCGAAATCTCGTAATTGAACTACGAAATCTCGTTTATCACGAGTTTTCGTAGCGGCCAAGCGTGACTGAAAATGCTGCGTCCTCAAGGCACTGGCCGCTGTGATGGCCGTGGCATGCTCCTTGCGTAATTACACCTGCAACGACGCGCAGGAGGGCCGATGTCCACGTTCGACAATCCGTTTGATCCCGATCGCAACCTTCGAGCCGGCTGCGCCTGCGGCCAGCATCGTTCTGCTGCAGAGCACGAGCAGGCGGCAGCGCTACGCTGCGAGCCGGTGGAGAGCGAGGAAAAGCGCTACGAGGGCGTGGTCGCCTCCGCCGTGATGCGCGCGATGTTTCCCCAGGACGTGGCGCGGCGTGCTTTCCTGAAATCGGTCGGTGCATCGACTGCGCTCGCGGCACTGTCGCAGTTCTTCCCGCTCAAGACGGCGACCGAGGTGTTTGCGCAAGGAGGCGCCCCCGAGAAGAAGGATCTCAAGGTCGGCTTCATCCCGATCACCTGCGCCACGCCCATCATCATGGCGGCGCCGATGGGCTTCTATTCCAAGCACGGTCTCAACGTCGAGGTGGTCAAGACCGCCGGCTGGGCCGTGATCCGCGACAAGACCATCAACAAGGAATACGACGCCGCCCACATGCTGGCGCCGATGCCGATCGCGATCTCGCTCGGTCTGGGTGCCAACGCCATTCCGTTCGCGGTGCCTGCGATCGAGAACATCAACGGGCAGGGCATCGTGCTCGCGACCAAGCACAAGGACAAGCGCGATCCGAAGGACTGGAAGGGCATGAAGTTCGCCATCCCCTTCGACTATTCCATGCACAATTACCTCTTGCGCTATTATCTCGCCGAACACGGTCTCGACCCCGATACCGACGTGCAGCTGCGCTCGGTGCCGCCGCCGGAGATGGTGGCGAATTTGCGCGCCGACAACATCGACGGTTTCCTGGCGCCCGACAACATCTGCCAGCGCGCGATCTATGACGGCGTCGGCTTCATGCACCTGTTGTCGAAGGAGATCTGGGACGGCCACCCTTGCTGCAGCTTTGCCGCCAGCCGCGAGTTCATCACGAGTGCGCCGAACAGCTTTGCGGCGCTGACGCGGGCCATCGTCGATGCCACGGCCTACGCCTCCAAGGCGGAGAACCGCAAGCAGATCGCGGAAGCGATCGCGCCGGCCAATTACATCAACGCGCCGGTCACGGTGCTGGAGCAGGTCCTGACCGGCACCTATGCCGACGGCCTCGGCGGGGTGAAGACCGACGCCAAGCGCGTCGATTTCGATCCGTTCCCCTGGCAGTCCTTTGCGGTCTGGATGCTGACGCAGATGAAGCGCTGGGGCCAGATCAAGGGCGACGTCGACTACAAGGCCGTGGCCGAGCAGGTGTATCTGGCAACCGATACCAAGAAGCTGATGACCGAGATGGGCCTGTCGCCACCGGCGAGCGCCTACAAATCGTTCGCGGTGATGGGCAAGACTTTCGATCCGGCCAAGCCGGAGGATTACGTGGCGAGCTTCAAGATCAGGAAGGCGTCGTGAGAAGCTGTGTCGTTCTTTCTTCACCTCGCCCCGCTTGCGGGGAGAGGTCGATCGCGAAGCGATCGGGTGAGGGGGGCTCTCCGCGAGTCCAATTCTCACCTCCTTCGCGGAGAGCCCCCCTCACCCCAACCCTCTCCCCGCAAGCGGGGAGAGGGAGATGACCACATCGTCCCTCCGTCTCCGCGCGGGCCTCGTCTCGATCGCGCTGCTCGCCGCGTTTCTCGGGATCTGGCATCTCGCCACGCGCTCGACCGGAACCGCGGCGACGATGAGCCCCGAATATGCCAAGCTGATGGGTCTGACCGCGACGCAAGGCAAGTCCGCCATGCCCGGGCCGCTCGATGTCGGCGCCAAGCTGTGGGAGCATCTGAAGCGGCCGTTCTACGACAACGGACCGAACGACAAGGGCCTCGGCATCCAGCTCGCTTATTCCATCGCGCGCGTCGGCACCGGCTATCTGCTGGCCGTGCTGGTCGCGATCCCGCTCGGTTTCCTGATCGGTATGTCGCCGCTGCTCAGCAAGGCGCTCGATCCCTTCATCCAGGTGCTGAAGCCGATCTCGCCGCTGGCCTGGATGCCGCTCGCGCTCTACACCATCAAGGATTCCTCGATCTCCGCGATCTTCGTCATCTTCATCTGCTCGATCTGGCCGATGCTGCTCAACACCGTGTTCGGCGTCGCCAGCGTGCGCAAGGAATGGATCAACGTCGCGCGCACGCTCGAGGTCGGCACCGTCAGGCGCGCCTTCACCGTGATCCTGCCCGCAGCCGCGCCGACGATCCTGACCGGCATGCGCATCTCGATCGGTATCGCCTGGCTCGTGATCGTCGCCGCCGAGATGCTCGTCGGCGGCACCGGCATCGGGTATTTCGTCTGGAACGAGTGGAATAACCTCTCGATCACCAACGTCATCATCGCGATCCTGCTGATCGGGATCGTCGGCATGCTGCTCGACCAGATCCTGGCGCGCTTCACGCGCATGGTCACGTTTCCGGAGTAGGCGTGGTGTCCGACAAGTTCATCTCCATCGAAGCGATCGCCAAGCGCTATCCCGGCGCAGGCGGCGCCACGACCACCGTGTTCGAAAATCTGTGGCTGTCGATGGCGCGCGGCGAGTTCGCTTGCGTGATCGGCCATTCCGGCTGCGGCAAGACCACGGTGCTCAACATCCTCGCCGGCCTCGATGCGCCGAGCGAGGGCGCGGTCATCGTCGACGGCCAGGCGATCTCCGGCACCAGCCTCGACCGCGCCGTGATTTTCCAAAGCCATGCGCTGCTGCCCTGGCGCACCGTGCTCGGCAACGTCGCCTACGCCGTCAGCTCGAAATGGCGGAGCTGGGACCGTGCCAAGGTCAAGGCGCACGCGCAGAGCTTCATCGATCTCGTCGGTCTCACCGGCTCCGAGCACAAGCGGCCCTCGGAACTGTCGGGTGGCATGAAGCAGCGTGTCGGCATCGCGCGGGCGCTGTCGATCACGCCGAAGATGATGCTGATGGACGAGCCGTTCTCGGCGCTGGACGCGTTGACGCGCGGCACGCTGCAGGACGAGGTCCGGCGCATTTGCCTGGAGACCGGGCAGACCGCGTTCATGATCACCCACGACGTCGACGAGGCGATCTATCTCGCCGACAAGATCTTCCTGATGACCAATGGGCCCGGCGCGGTGCTCGCCGAGGTGGTCCAGAACCCGCTGCCGCGGGATCGCGGCCGCACCGATCTGCACCGCCATCCGCTCTACTACGCGCTGCGCAACCACATCATCGATTTCCTGGTGACGCGCAGCAAGACCTTCACGGCCGAGACACCCGGTCACGATCCGCGCAACGTGCCGGTGGTGCACATCGGCAAGCCCGGGCTGACGATCGCCTCGAACGGCGAGGAGCAAAGACAGACCTGGATACCCGGGCCCAGTCCCGGACTCACTGCCTGAAGAGGAGACCCAGACATGAAACGCGAAGACCTCACCGAGAAGCTGCTCGACATCAAGCGCGAGAAGGGCTGGAGCTGGAAGTACATCTGCGACAAGATCGGCGGCTATTCCGAGGTGCTGATCACGGGCGCGATCCTCGGCCAGATGAAATTGACCAAGCCTCAGGCCGCCAATGCCGGCGAGCTGTTCGGCCTGTCGAAGGCGGAAGTCGCGATGCTCAACGAGGTACCGATGCGCGGCACCGGCACGCCGATGCCGCCGACCGATCCGCTGATCTACCGCTTTTACGAGATGGTGATGGTGAACGGCCCGGCCTGGAAGGCGCTGATCGAGGAGGAGTTCGGCGACGGCATCATGTCCGCGATCGACTTCGACATGGGGATCGAGCGCGTCGCCAACCCGAAGGGCGACCGCGTCAAGATCACCATGAGCGGCAAGTTCCTGCCGTACAAATATTACGGCGCCAGCGGCAATGTGCCGGAGTACGGTTTCAAGGAAGAGTGAGGTTTGGGGTCATTCCGGACGCCGCGTCAGCGGCGATCCGGAATCTCGAGATTCCGGGTTCGGCTCTGCGAGCCGCCCCGGAATGACGGTGTGTGTGGGGGGATGCGCGGGCGCTTATTTCCCCGCCTTCACCTCGGCGGCCGCGACCGCCAGCAGCTCGCTCATCTTGGCGCGAATCGCCTGCTCGGTGACGGCGACGTTCTTGGCGGCGAAATCGGCCGCCAGCTTGCGCACGACGTCGGCATCGCCGGCCTCCTCGAAGTCGGACGCGACCACTTCCTTGGCATAGGCCGTGGCGGCATCGCCGGACATGCCGAGCTTTTCAGCCGCCCACAGCCCGAGCAGCCGGTTGCGGCGGGCCTCCGCCCTGAACTTCTGCTCCTCGTCGAGGGCGTATTTCTTCTCGAAGCCTTCCTGGCGCTTGTCGAACTCGCTCATGCCTTGTTCCAAATCCCCTGCTGAATGGTGCGGGAGCCTTCCGTTGCGGCGCCCCGGGTGCATGCCTACATAGATAGCACGAATCGGCAAAACAACGGGCCGTTAAGCCGCAGGCAAGACGGTATAAGTTGGCGCCGGACGGCCGGATCGATTGTGCTCGGACAGCCAATCGGATAGGTTGCCTGAATGCTTGGTTCCCGTTCTGTTTCCAAGGGTTTATGGATGGGTTCCGGGCCGTTCACGGCAGCTCCGCTGTGGGTCATAAATCCTGGTAATCGGAGCACACCAAATACATGGATTTCAACAAAACACGGTACATCCCCATGAGCCGTCGGCGTCGCATTTATGAAGGCAAGGCAAAGGTTCTCTATGAAGGCCCGGAGCCTGGTACCCTGATCCAGCACTTCAAGGACGACGCCACCGCGTTCAATGCGAAAAAGCATCAGGTGATCGAGGGCAAGGGTGTCCTCAACAACCGGATCTCGGAGTACCTGTTTCAGCACCTCAACGACATCGGGGTGCCGACCCATTTCATCCGCCGCCTCAACATGCGCGAGCAGTTGATTCGCGAGGTCGAGATTGTGCCGCTCGAGGTGGTGGTTCGGAACGTCGCCGCCGGCTCGCTGTCGCAGCGCCTTGGCATCGAGGAGGGCACCCAGCTGCCCCGGTCGATCATTGAATTCTACTACAAGAACGACCAGCTCAACGATCCCATGGTGTCGGAAGAGCACATCACCGCCTTCGGCTGGGCGACGCCGCAGGAGATCGACGACATCATGGCGCTCGCCATCCGCGTCAACGACTTCCTCACCGGCCTCTTCCTCGGCATCGGCATCCGCCTCGTCGACTTCAAGATGGAGTGCGGCCGCCTGTTCGAGAACGAGATGATGCGCATCATCGTCGCCGACGAGATCTCGCCGGATAGCTGCCGGCTGTGGGACATCAAGTCGAACGAGAAGCTCGACAAGGACCGCTTCCGCCGCGACCTCGGCGGTCTGTTGGAAGCCTATACGGAAGTTGCAAAGCGCCTCGGCATCCTGATGGAGAACGAGCGTCCGCAGGGCTCCGGCCCGGTGCTGGTGAAGAGCTGAAGAGGAATCTTGACGTGAAGGCACGTGTCACCGTTACCCTGAAGACGGGCATCCTCGATCCGCAGGGCAAGGCCATCGAAGGCGCGCTGAAGTCGCTCGGCGTCGACGGCGTCGCCAGCGTCCGCCAGGGCAAGGTGTTCGACATCGAGCTCGCCGGCGCAGACAAGGCCAAGGCGGAAGCCGCGCTGAAGGACGCCGCGGACAAGCTGCTGGCGAACACCGTGATCGAGAACTATCGCGTGGAACTGCTCGGGTGAGCAGGACTGCTCACAGCCATCCGACGCTGCGAAAACGCAAGTACAGCGTGGTGCACGCCGTCAGCATCAAGCCGAGCAGCATGTAATAGCCGTACTCCCATTCCAGCTCCGGCATGTGCTTGAAGTTCATGCCGTAGATGCCGGCGAGCGCGGTCGGGATGGCGATGATCGCGAGCCAGGAGGCGAGCTTCTTGGACACCGCGGTCTCCTGCGCCTGGCCGACGAGCAGGCTCGCCTCGAAGGCGAAGGCCAGCACCTCGCGCATGGAATCGATGCGCTCCTGAATGTTGCGGACGTGGTCGGTGACGTCGCGGAACAGCGGCTGCATGGCCTGCCGCACCATCGCCAGCTCGTCGTGCTCCAGCCGGCGGCAGACCTCCACCAGCGGTCCGATCGCGTTACGCAGCCGCAGCAGGTCGCGGCGCAGCATGTAGAGCCGCTCGATCTGCGCCTTGCTGAGCGGCTTGGACAGCACGTCATCCTCGATGCCCTCGACCTCGTCGTGAATGCTCTCGAGCACGGGCGAGTAATTGTCGACGATGAAATCGAGGATGGCGTAGAGGATGTAGTCCTCGCCGCGGGCCAGCGCCCGCGGGCAGCTCTCGCAGCGCTCGCGCACCGGCGTGTACGACGTCGAAGCGCCGTGGCGCACCGAGACCAGATAACCTTCGCCGACGAAGATATGGGTCTCGCCGAAGGCGATGCGGCCCTCGATCAATTGCGCGGTGCGCGCCACGATGAACAGCGCTTCGCCATATTGCTCGATCTTCGGACGCTGATGGGCGTGGTTGGCGTCCTCGATCGCGAGCTCGTGCAGGTCGAACTGCTTCTGCACCGCGCTGAGCAGCGCCATGTCCGGCTCATGCAGGCCGATCCAGACCACGTGGCCGGGCTTGCCCCGCCAGCTCGAGGCCTCGCTGATCGCGATATTGGCAACGCGCCGGCCGTCGACATAGGCGCCGGCCGCGACGACACCCTCGGCGGAGACCGGCTCGGCGGGGGAGGTGGGCAGCGACGGGACGTTCATGGCTTCAATCCCGGGCGATTGATCGGCAAACGGCGCTGTCGCCGACCGATGTGCATGGCCTGTGTACAAGGCCCTCTGCCGAGGCTAGCACTGGTAAAATCCCCGTCAAATGGTTATGTCTCTTCGCGAAATGGCCTGTTGGCCAGCCCGATTCCCGCCACCGTCGGAACCTCTGCCATGAAAGCCGCCATCCTCGTCTTTCCCGGAATCAACCGCGAGCGCGACATGGCGCGTGCGCTGAGGCTGATCTCCGGCAGCGAGCCGGCGATGGTGTGGCACGCCGAGACGTCACTGCCTTCTGGCACCGATCTCGTGGTGGTGCCCGGCGGCTTCTCCTACGGCGATTATTTACGCTGTGGCGCCATTGCGGCACGGGCGCCGGTGATGGACGCGGTGCGCGACTATGCGGCCAAGGGCGGCCTCGTGCTCGGCGTCTGCAACGGTTTTCAGATCCTCTGCGAGTCCGGCCTGCTGCCGGGTGTCCTGATGCGCAACGCGCGGCTGAAATTCATCTGCCGCGACGTCCACCTGCGCGTCGAGCGCTCCGATACGCCGTTCACCCGGGGCTACAATGCCGGGCAGGTGATCCGCGTGCCGGTCGCCCATGGCGAGGGCAATTACGAGGCGGATGAGGAGACCATCAAGCGGCTCGAGGGCGAGGGGCGGGTGCTCTATCGCTATTGCTCCGCCGCCGGCGAAGTCGACGATTTCAACAACATCAACGGCGCGGCGCATTCGATCGCTGGCATCGTCAATGACAAGGGCAACGTGCTCGGCATGATGCCGCATCCGGAAAATCACGTCGAAGACATCATGGGCTGCACCGACGGCCGCGGCCTGTTCGCCGGCCTCGTCCAGCATCTGGAAAAGGCCGCGTGATTTCGTTCATGCTGAAGCGGCTCTCGGTCGCTGTCGCCGCCGTTGCTTTTGCGACGGCCGCGTTCGCCCAGGATTATCCCAAGCGTCCGATCACCATGATCGTGCCGTTCGCGGCCGGCGGCACCTCGGACGTGATCGCGCGCGCGGTGGCCGAGCAGATGGGCATCGCGCTCGGCCAGACCATCGTGATCGAGAACGTCGCCGGCGCCGGCGGCTCGACCGCGCTGGCGCGCGCCTCGCGCGCCGAGCCCGACGGCTACACCATCGCGATCGGCAATGCCGGCACCAATGCTGCGAGCTACACGATCTATCCGAAGCTGCCGTTCACGCCTGAATCGTTCGTGCCGATCGCCATGGTGGCGAAGACGTTCGGCATCATCGCGCTGCGCAAGGATTTTCCGGCGAAGGACCTGAAAGAGTTCATCGCCTATGCCAAGGCCAATCCCGGCAAGATCAATCTCGGCCATGCCGGCGTCGGCTCGTCGAACTATCTGATCTGCAAGAGCTTCGTCACCTCAGCCGGGATCGATGCGACGCTGGTCGGCTACCGAGGCGCCGCGCCCGCGCTGACCGACGCCGTGGGCAGCCAGATCGACGGCGTCTGCGATGCGGCCGCCTCGGTCTCGCAAGCGATCAACGAGAAACTGGTGAAGGGCCTCGTGGTCGGCTCGACCGTGCGGCTCGCCACTCTGCCGGACCTGCCGACCTCAGCGGAAGCCGGCCTGCCCGAATTCGAGGCGCAGGGCTGGAACGGCCTGTTCGCGCCCAAGGGCACGCCGCCGGCCGTGATCGCCAAGCTGAACGCCGCCGCGCGCACCGCCGTCGAGACCGATGCGGTGAAGAAGCGCTTTGCCGACCTGTCGACCGTCGCGCCCGATGCCAACGAGCACGCGCCGGAGCTGCTGCAGCAGCTCGTGACGCGCGACGTGGAAAAGTACCGCAAGATGCTGGCGGACGACGCCAAGCAGTAGATGCATTCGGCTGCAATCCCATGAACCTGCATCGCGTTTCGGCCGACTGACTCCTCGTTGCCGTCATGGCGCGCGGCGTGCGGTTCGCTGATTTTGGAGGGTGAAAGCAACTCAAAGTTGTTTCATCGCTTCAGTTGCGATATCAGGAGGCCGACGCTTTCGTTGTGCTCGTGGATGTCACATGCCCGTCGCTTTGGTCGTTCTGCTGCTCGATATCAGTCTGATCTATCACGCCTCGCGGACCGGACGTTTGCGGCCCTGGGCCTTCATCATCCTGATGGTGCCTCTGATGGGTGCGCTGGCCTATATCGCGGTCGAGCTCATTCCCGAATGGTTCTCCAGCCCTGGCGCGCGCCAGGCGCGCCAGCGTGTCGCCAATCGTCTCGATCCCGAGAAGCGCTATCGCGAGTTGTCCGACCGGCTGACCGGCGCCGACACCATCGCCAATCGCGCGGCGCTGGCCGAGGAGTGCGCAAATGTCGGCCGGTTCGCCGAAGCGGAAGCGCATTATGATCACATCCTGAAGCTGCCGATGGGCCACGATCCGGCCTATGCGCTCCGCAAGGCGCAGACCGAGTTTGCCGCCAAGCGCCCCGCCGATGCGCTCGCGACGCTCGACGAGCTCCAGAAGCAGTGGCCGGATTTCGATTCCGCCGACGCGCACCTGCTCTACGCCCGCGCGCTCACGGAGGTCGGGCGTCTCGACGAGGCCCTCGAGGAATATCACGCTCTCGCCGGCTATTTTCCCGGCGCCGAGGCGCGGGTGCGTTACGGCCTGCTGCTGCAAACGGTCGGCCGCAGTGCCGAGGCGCGGATGGTCTTCAACGAGCTGCTGATCCAGATGCGCCGCGCGCCGAACTATCTCCGCAAGGCGCAGGCCGAGTGGCTGTCGATTGCCGAGAAGCAGCTCTCGACATGAGCGGTGGCGGGACTCGCCTCGCTCTTCCGCTTGAGGGAGAGGTGCATCGGATTTCAACCGCTCCGCCGGCACCGTCATGACCGCAACGCCGGCCATGACGAGCAGCAGCCCCGGCGGATGCTGGCGGACGACGCCAAGCCATTGGCGCGCCCTCGCGACGTGCGCGCTATGGCGGCGCAAATGCTTATGTCACGGGATCCGGGCGATCACCTTGATCTCGAAGTCAAAGCCGGCCAGCCAATTCACGCCGACCGCCGTCCAGTTCGGATAGGGCGGGTCACCGATCTCCTTGCCGCGAACGGCCATCACCTTCTCGATCTGCGTCGCCGGATCGGTGTGGAACGTGGTGACGTCGATGACGTCGTCCAATGTGCAGCCCGCGGCTGCGAGCACGGCACGCAAATTCGCAAAGGCTCGCCGGACCTGGTCCTCGAACTCCGGCTCGGGTGAGCCGTCCTCGCGACTGCCAACCTGGCCTGAAACGAAGAGCAGGTCGCCTGAGCGGATGGCTGCAGAATAACGATGCGCTTCATAGAGCGCATGGCGGTTGGCGGGGAAGATTGCCTCGCGCTGGGGCATGTACTTGATCCTTCTATCGAGCAGGGAAACGGGCGGACTCAGGCAAGCCGACGCCTGGCGCTTTGTGTGTCGTTCATATACGGTGCGTATGTGAGCTGTATCGCTCAGATACGAGGCGTATGTCAATGGGGAAGTGGGACCGGCATGGCAAAGGGGAAACGCGCGGCCGGCATGGCTGAAAACCGGGCCAAGCTGATCCGCGCAGCTCGCGCGGCATTTGCCACCCAAGGTTATGCAGCCGCGTCGATGGATGAACTGACGGCTTCGGTCGGGCTGACGCGGGGGGCGCTCTATCACAGCTTCGAAGACAAGAAGGGGCTGCTCTGGGCCGTCGTCGAGCAGATCGACGGCGAAATGGCGGAACGGCTCCGCGCAATTCGCGAGCAGGCGCCGACGCTGTGGCAGGGCCTGCTTGCAGAGGGCTGTGCCTATATCGAGATGGCGCTCGATCCTGAGATTCAGCGCATCATGCTGCTGGACGGGCCTGCCGTCCTCGGCGATCCATCCAAGTGGCCGGGCGAGAATGCCTGCCTCGACATCACCATGCGAACGATCCGGTCGCTGATCGAAGCAGGGGTCGTGAAGCCGGTTGATGTCGAAGCGGCGGGACGGCTGCTGAACGGCGCTGCGCTCAGCGCCGCACTATGGGTCGCCGCAGCCGACGATCCGAAAGAGGTCCTGGACAAGGCGGTCGACGCGTTTCGACAATTGGCGAGCGGATTGCTCCGCCAGCCGGCTTGACCGCGCGTCATGCAAATGCGCGATGACCCGCGCTACCACGGCTTCAGCCGCTCCGCCGGCACCGTCATGGCCGCAACGCCGGCCATGACGAGCAGCAGCCCCAGCGCCAGGTTCGACGGCACGCTCTCGCCGAGCAGCAGCACGGAGAGGCCGACGCCGATCGGGATGCGCAAATAGCCTTGCGCGTTCGTGGTCAGCGTGCCGAGGCGGCCGAGGCAGACGTAGAACAGCATCAATCCCAGCGCGCTCGAGACGATGCCCATGACGATGGTGGCGACGAGCGCCGTCGGGGTCGGGTGCAGCGTCCAGGGCTGGTCGATGATCAGCGAGGGCGGCAGCAGGATGAGGCCGCCGAACAGCAGCGAGCCGGCCGCCACCACCATCGGGTCGTAGTCGGACAGGCGGAGGCCGAAGATCGTCGCGCAGGCAAAGGAGATGGTGGCGAGCAGGATCGCGATCTCCGCGACGATCTCGCTGCCAAAGCCACGCAGTGCGTCGAGCCCGACGATGAGAACCGTGCCGGCAAGGCCGAGGATGGCACCCGCGAGCTTGAGCAGCGTCGCCGGCTCGTGCCGCGTGATCAGCGAGGTGATCAGGAAAGCGAAGATCGGCGTCGTCGAGGCCAGCACCACGGTGTTCGACGCCGGCACGTATTGCTGCGACCAGGTGATGATCAGGAACGGGAAGGTCGAGTTGATCAATTGCTGGGTGGCAAACAGCTTCCACGCTTTGGCGTCGGTCGGGACTTTGATGCCGCGCATCCACAGGATCGCGAACAGGAAGGCGGCCGCAATCAGCGAGCGCGCCGAGATGAAGGTGATGGGCGGGATGGTGGGAAGCGCCAGCTTGGTCAGCGGATAAGTCGAGCTCCAGCAGCAGGCGAGCGCGAGCAGCAGCGTATAGTCGCGCCAGTTACGCGCGCGGGTGGCGACGGTTGGCAACGGCGCTGATGCGGACGCCGCCGTGCGCCCCGCCTCCGATGTGCTCTCCGGCACCTTGTTCTCGCTCCCCGGCGCGACAGCGCTTGCCGGAAGTCTGGGCGAGCGCGCCCGAAAAGGGAAGGCGCCGAGCTATGCGTTTGGCTGAGGGAGCGCCTTCCGCTTCATCCGCTTGATCGTGCCGGAAAAGGTCAGCAGCACCCGCTCCCCGGACATCATCTTGCCGCGCAGGAAGATCAGCGAGCCGCCGGCGCGGGTCACCTCGCCGGTGCATTCGATCAGCTCGCCCTCTCGTGCCGCGTCGAGGAATTCGCAGGCGAAGTTGGTCGTCACCGCCCGGCTGTCCAGGACATGGGTGGCGATCGCAAACAGGGAATAGTCGGCAAAGGCCATGTAGCAGCCGCCATGGACGTTCCCGGAGCCGTTGAGATGCTTCTTCTCGACCCGGAAGGCACTGCGGACGGTGCCGTCCGCCTCGATCCGATGCCAGAAGGGGCCGACATGGGCCTCAAAACTGTCGCGAATCCAGGTCCGCCAGCCCACAAACTCGCCTTCGGTGGCGATGTGGAGGTCGGGGCGGCGGGGCGGGGGCGCTTTGGTCAATTCGTGCAAGGAAATGGGCCTTCAATTGCGGGTCGTTAGCCCTTAAATCCGATCCGTCCGCGCCGTGCAATTCCTGTTCCCGCCGTCCGTGCCTGCAAAACGTGGGACAGCGGGAAAATGCGCCATAAAGGGCTTTTCCCGGCCCTCCGATCTTCCTAAGAACGGCCAAACGCCGCCGAAAGCCCCGAATCCATGAAGAATGAACCCAAGATCACCCCCGAACTGGTTGCCGCCCACGGGCTCAAGCCCGACGAGTACGAGCGCATCCTGAAGCTGATCGGGCGGGAGCCGAGCTTCACCGAGCTCGGCATCTTCTCGGCGATGTGGAACGAGCACTGCTCGTACAAATCCTCGCGCATCCATCTGCGCGGCCTGCCGACGAAAGCACCCTGGGTGATCCAGGGCCCGGGCGAGAATGCCGGCGTGATCGACATCGGCGACGGCCAGGCGGTGGTCTTCAAGATGGAGAGCCACAACCACCCGAGCTACATCGAGCCGTATCAGGGCGCGACCACGGGCGTCGGCGGCATCTTGCGCGACGTCTTCACCATGGGCGCGCGCCCGATCGCCTGCCTCAATGCGCTGAGCTTCGGTGCGCCGGAGCATGCCAAGACGCGGCACCTCGTCGCCGGCGTGGTTGCAGGCGTCGGCGGCTATGGCAATTCCTTTGGCGTGCCGACGGTCGGCGGCCAGGTGCGTTTCCACACCCGCTACGACGGCAACATCCTTGTCAATGCGATGGCGGTCGGCCTCGCCGATGCCGACAAGATCTTCTATGCGGCGGCCTCCGGCGTGAACATGCCGATCGTGTATCTGGGCTCCAAGACCGGGCGCGACGGCATCCACGGCGCCTCGATGGCGTCGGCCGAGTTCGACGACAAGTCCGAGGAGAAGCGTCCGACCGTGCAGGTCGGCGATCCCTTCGCCGAGAAACTGCTGCTGGAAGCCTGTCTCGAGATCATGGAGAAGGGCTGCGTCATCGCGATCCAGGACATGGGCGCGGCGGGGCTGACCTGCTCGGCGGTCGAGATGGGCGCCAAGGGCGACCTCGGCGTCGATCTCGATCTCGACGCGGTGCCCACCCGCGAGACCGGCATGAGCGCCTACGAGATGATGCTCTCGGAGAGCCAGGAGCGCATGCTCATGGTGCTCAAGCCCGAGAAGGAGAAGGAAGCCGAGGCGATCTTCAAGAAATGGGGCCTCGACTTTGCCGTGGTCGGCTACACCACGCCGAGCAAGCGTTTCGTGGTCAAGCATGGCGGCGACGTCATGGCCGATCTGCCGATCAAGGAGCTCGGCGACGAGGCGCCGGTCTATGATCGCCCGCACGTCCCGTCGGCCGCGCTGCCGATCGTGCATGCGCGCGAGGTGCCGGCGCCGATGGGCCTCGGCGCTGCGCTGGAGAGGCTGATCGGCACGCCCGACATGTGCTCCAAGCGCTGGGTCTGGGAGCAGTACGACCACGTCATCCTCGGCAACACCATGCAGCGCCCCGGCGGCGATGCCGCCGTGGTGCGCGTGCAGGACGGGCCGAAGGGCCTGGCGCTGACCGTCGACGTCACGCCGCGCTATTGCGAGGCCGATCCGTTCGAGGGCGGCAAGCAGGCCGTCGCCGAAGCCTGGCGCAACATCACCGCGGTCGGCGGCAAGCCGCTTGCGATCACCGACAATCTCAATTTCGGCAATCCTGAGCGGCCCGAGATCATGGGTCAGTTCGTCGGCTGCCTGAAGGGCATCTCGGAAGCCTGTCGCACGCTAGACTTCCCGGTCGTGTCCGGCAACGTCTCGCTCTACAACGAGACCAATGGCCGTGCGATCCTGCCGACGCCCTCGATCGGCGGCGTCGGCCTGCTCGACGATTTCACAAAATCCGCTTCGCTGGCCTTCAAGGCCGAGGGCGAGGCGATCCTCCTGGTCGGCGAAACCCATGGCTGGCTCGGCCAGTCGGTGTACCTGCGCGACATCTGCGGCCGCGAGGAGGGCGCACCGCCGCCGGTCGATCTTTCCGCCGAGAAGCGCAACGGCGATTGCGTGCGCGGCATGATCCATGCGGGCACCGCGACCGCGGTGCACGACCTCTCCGACGGCGGTCTCCTGATCGCGCTGGCCGAGATGGCGATGGCGGGCGGTATCGGGGCGAAGCTGCTTGCGGCGCCGACTGCGCTGGTGCCGCAGGCCTATTGGTTCGGCGAGGACCAGGCGCGCTATCTCGTCACCGTGCCGGAAACGGAAGCCGGCCTCGTGCTGGCCAAGATGCGCGGCTGCGAGGTGCCCTGTGTGCGGATCGGCACCACCGGGGGCGATGCGATCGCCATCGCGGGCGAGGCGCCTGTGGCGATCGACGCGCTGCGCGCCTCGTTCGAGCGCTGGCTGCCGGAGTACATGGGCGGGAAGGCGGCGTAAGGCGCTGCCGCACATTTCGTCATTGCGAGGAGCAAAGCGACGAAGCAATCCAGACTACCTCCGCGGAGGGATTCTGGATTGCTTCGCTGCGCTCGCAATGACGAGTGGAGAGACCGCGCCTCACAACACCTTCGACGCGCCCGGGATCTGCCGCAACGCTCGCGTCAGGGCCCAGCTCGCTGCGACAGTCAGTACAAACCCGATCGTGGCCTTGACGATCGCCGGCAGGTCATAGTCGAACAGCCAGTATTGCAGCCACAATGCGATCGGATAGTGCACCAGGAACATGCCGAACGCGTCGCCGTGCATTGGATCGAGCAGCCTGGCTGAGCCTGATTGCTTGAATCTCTGGAAAATGGCCAGGATCAGAAACATGATGGCCACGCTGAAGACAGTGAAGCAGATGGCATAGAGCGCTTCATACCAGTCCGGCAACGGCGACGGGTTGCCCAATATTTCGCGCTTGATCAAGATCAGCCCCCACAAGAGGCAATACGGAACGATCGCCAGGACCATCCAGTCCCAGCTGACCTTTGCCATGCGGCCGTCGACAGCGAGCAGCCCACGATCCATTTGCGCAGCGCCGATGCCGGCACCGAAAAAGAAATAGGTCGCGTAAAGCATCACGCGTCCGTGCTGGACCGAGAACGGCCCGAACTCGAACCAGCTGCTGTGTCCGTAGTGAACCAGTCCGGGAATGTAGAACGCCGCGGTGACGGCCAGCATGACCGCGAAGAACACGGCGGGCCGACGCCGACCATGCAGCGAGAGGCGATTGATCGAATCGAGCAGATTGGGTGAGAGCCGGTACAAAAGGCAGGCCACCAGGTCGAAGGCGAACAAGACCCACAGGAACCAGATCGGCCCGCTCGGCCACGGCCCCTTCGTGACCATATTCCACCAGAATTCGGCAAACCCGATCTCGGGATGCTGCCGCAGGGAGATCGCGTAGTAGGCAACCGGAATGACCGTAAGGGCGCAGATCGCGAAGGGTAAGCCAAGCCGAAGCAGGCGATCTGCCATATAGCTCCGCACTCCCTTGCGGGCGATGCCGGACCAGGCGAACAGCCCCGACAGGAAGAAGAACATCGCCATGAAGAAACTGTCGGTGGCGAGCACGATCATGTCGAAGCCGAAGAAATAACTCGGATCGGTATGACCGAAATAAGTATAGGGGATCACGGCGTGATGCAGCAGCACCACGAGAGTGAGGAAGGTGCGGACGCGATCAATCGCCAAATTGCGCACCTTGCTCGTGGGTGCGGCGTGCGCTTCCGCGCCGATCGTCGCTGAATGTGACATCGTGATCATGGCTGCCCCGCGCTCGTGCTCCCCGCGGGACTGTGCCGCCGGCAACTGTTTTCAGCAAGCCTCGTTTCAGCAGGCCTCTCGGCCCAGAGCAAGACTAGGAACCAGTTTTGCTCCGCGAAGTTAGCGTCTGCGAACAAAGCGTGGAGGGGCCGCAGGCGAGCGGCCGCCGATTGCGGAGCTGGCGATGACGATCCTGAAATGGGCGCTGATTTTCCTGCTGATCTCGATCGTCGCCGGCGTGCTCGGCTTCACCGGCATCTCTGCCGCCTCCGCCGATGTCGCCCGCTTCCTGTTCTACGTCTTCGTCGTGATCTTCCTGGTGCTGCTGATCCTCGGGCTGACGATCTTCAGGGCGTAGCTTTTCCTTTCGTCATTCCGGGGCGGTCCGCAGGACCGATCCCGGACTCTCGAGACTCCGGGCGCGATGCTTCGCATCGCCCCGGAATGACGGCGTCCAAAATTACCCCACTTCCTCGATCTTCACCTTGTCCGGGTAGAAGGCGAGACGGCCCGAGATCTCCGTCATCGCGGGGAAGGGCGTCTCGTAGGTCCAGATCGCGTTCTCGAGCGTCTTGCCGTTGGCCTTGATGCTGTAATAATTGGCATCGCCCTTGTAGGGGCAATGGGTGGTGCGCTCGGTGCGCTCCAGCAGGGCCATGTTGGTGTCCTCCCGCGGCACATATTGCACCGCCGGATATCTGGCCTCCTTCAGCGTCAGCGCCTTGGCAGTCTCGGCGATCACGATGTCGCCCGCGGTCACGCGGACGCGCCGGGGATTTTGGGTGATGGTGATGGGGTGGTCGGGCCCTGGAAGCTTCATATGTCACGCCTTTTCGATCGATCTGCCGCGCGCGGCACTTTGTCGTGCCTTTATCCTGATGGGATCAGGGATATAGTGCAGGAATGCGTGACCTAGAAGGCCGTTCACGCTAAGTTTGGTCCTGCCGGCGAGGGGACCCCGGCAGCGATTCGAGCCGAGACCGACAGAAGCAAAGGAGCACCACCCGAATGCCCATGGACGCCCACGATATCGAGGCGATGATCAAGGCAGCGATCCCCGATGCCGAGGTGACCATCCGTGACCTCGCCGGCGACGGCGACCATTATGCCGCGACCGTGATCTCGGAATCCTTCCGCGGCAAGTCCCGCGTCCAGCAGCACCAGATCGTGTATCAGTCCCTGCGCGGCCAGATGGGCGGCGTCCTGCACGCGCTGGCGCTGCAAACCGGCGTACCCGGCACCTGATCTGGCGGGCCACCTGATCTGACCAGCGCCACAGGGGGACGGATGATGGCTGCGGACAATCCGCGCGGCGCGATGTTTCGCGTGATCACGCCGAACCAGCACAGCCGCGTCACCAATGCCGAGCTGTTCTTCGATCTCGTCTTCGTCTTCGCGGTCACGCAGGTGTCGCACACGCTGCTGCACCACTTCACGCCAATCGGCGCGGTGCATGTCACCGTGCTGTTTCTGGCGATGTGGTGGGTGTGGGTCTTCACCGCCTGGGTCACCAACTGGCTCGATCCCGAGCTGACGCCGGTCCGCATCCTGCTCTTCGCGATGATGCTGGGCGGCCTCGTGCTGTCGACGACGATCCCGACCGCCTTCGAAGGGCGGGGCCTGTGGTTTGCGATCGCCTACGCAGCCATGCAAGTGGGGCGTACGGCGTTCTGGCTGTTGGCAACGCCGCAGCATCGGACGGCGGTGCGCCACAACGCCATCCGCATCCTGACCTGGCTCTGTATCTCCGCGGTGTTCTGGATCCTCGGGGGCCTTGCCCATGACGAGGCCCGTCTGTGGTTTTGGATCGCCGCCCTGACGATCGAATACATCTCGCCCGCGGTCCGCTTCTGGGTGCCGAAGCTGGGCTTCTCCTCAATCGAGGCCTGGGCCGTCGAAGGCGGCCACATGGCCGAGCGCTGCTCGCTCTTCGTCATCATCGCGCTCGGCGAAGCCGTCGTCGTCAACGGGGCGACCTTTGCCGAGCTGGAATGGAGTGCGGCCAACATCCTGGCCTTCGTCTCCGCGCTGGTCGGCGCCATCGCGATGTGGTGGGTCTATTTCCACAAGGGCGCGGAGGCCGGCGCCGCGCGCATCTCGAAGTCCGCCGAATCCGGCCGGCTGGCGCGGCTCGCCTACACCTATCTGCACATGCCGATCATTGCCGGCATCATCCTGACCGCGGTCTCGGACGAACTGGTGCTGAAGCACCCCACCGGCCATTCCGATATGCGCACGATCGTGAGCACGATCGGCGGTCCGCTGGTGTTCCTGGTCGGCACGATCCTGTTCAAGCACGCGATCCGCGGCTTTCTGCAACTCTCGCACGGCATCGGCATCATGCTGCTGCTGGTGCTGTGGTGGTTCGCCGCCGATCTCTCGCCGCTCTGGCTGTCGGTCGCGACCAGCGTCATCATGATCGTGGTGGCCGTCTGGGAGTCGGTATCGCTGGGGTCGGCGCCGGAGGAGTAGGCGCGGAGGAGCTTACTCCGCCACCTCCAGCGCATGCACCGAGAACATCTTGGCCGCATCCGTCCAGCTTTCGCGCACCCGCCAGCCGGCGCCCTGCGCCAGCGCGGCAAAACGCTCGAGGCTGTATTTGTAGCTGTTCTCGGTGTGGATGCTCTCGCCCGGCTTGAACGAGAAGCTGGTGCCGAGCAGTCGCACGGTCTGGCTCTTCTTGCTGATCAGGTGCATCTCGATGCGATGGCGCTCGCGATTGTAGATCGCGCGATGGGTGAAGGCGGACAGATCGAAATTGCCGCCGAGCTCGCGGTTGATGCGCACGAGAACGTTGAGGTTGAAGCGCGCGGTGACGCCGGCGGCATCGTTGTAGGCATCATAGAGCACACGCTCGTCCTTCTCGAGATCGGCGCCGATGATCATCTGCGCGCCCCGGCCCAGAATCTTGCGGGCGCTTTTCAGGAAGGCCTGGGCTTCCTGCGGCTCGAAATTGCCGATGGTCGAGCCCGGGAAGAATCCGACCTTGGGCATGGACGCGACCTGCCTGGGCAGCTCGAACGGCGTGGTGAAATCGGCCGCAACCGGATAGATGCCGAGCGAGGGGAAATCCCGTTTCAGGCCGTTGGCCTGCGCCTTCAGGAAGTCGCCGGAGATGTCGACGGGCACGTAGGCCGCGAACTTGCAATGGTTCAGCAACAGGCGAACCTTGGTGGTCGCGCCGGCGCCGAACTCGACCAGGGCGGCATGCTCCGGAATGATCTTTGCGATCTCGCTGCCGCGCTCCTTCAGGATCGCAAGCTCGGTGCGCGTCGGATAATATTCCGGCAGCTTCGTGATCGCCTCGAACAGCTCCGAGCCGGTCGCGTCGTAGAAATATTTCGGCGACAGCTTTTTCGGCTGCTGCGAGAGGTCCTCGATAGCTTCGCGGGCGAAGGCGGTGGTCTGCTCGTCGGGAAGATGGGCTTCGGCCAAAGCGCTGGCGTGCACATTCATGATACTCTCCTGAACGCGCTGTCCGGCGCGCATTTGTCGTCGGATGAACCCAAAGCGCGACGAGGTCGCACCTCAGGTTCTGTTTCTTTGAGCATGATGTTTTCGGAAAACCGCTGCACACTTTTCCGGATCATGCTCTACTCGTAGTCGGCGAGCCGCAGTCCCGTGAACTGCCAGCGGTGGTGCGGATAGAAGAAGTTCCGATACGTGATACGGCTATGGCCCTCCGGAGTTGCAAGCGAGGAGCCGCGCAGCACCAATTGGTTGACCATGAACTTGCCGTTGTACTCGCCGAGCGCGCCTTCGACGGCGCGGTAGCCGGGATATGGCGAATACGAAGACCGGGTCCATTGCCAGACGATGCCGAAGGCGTCGTTGAGCTGGCCTGTGCGCGCTGCGACCTCCCATTCCATTTCGGTCGGCAGATGCTTTCCGGCCCAGCGCGCGAAGGCATCGGCCTCGTAATAGCTGACGTGGCAGACCGGCGCTTCGGGATCGACCGGCTTGAGGCCGGCGAGCGTCATGACCTGCCATGCGCCATCGACCTCGCGCCAATGGCCCGGGGCCTGCCAGTCGTCCCTGCTGGCCGCGGCAAAGCCGTCCATCAGCCACAACGTCGCGGTCCGGTAACCGCCGTCGCGCATGAAGGCGAGCCACTCGCCATTGGTGACGAGATTGCGCGCCAGCTTGACCGGGCCAACGAGGGCGCGATGCGCGGGCTTCTCATTGTCGAAATGGAAACTA
This sequence comes from Bradyrhizobium sp. CFUWI, assembly GCF_056429085.1. Classification (NCBI taxonomy): domain Bacteria; kingdom Pseudomonadati; phylum Pseudomonadota; class Alphaproteobacteria; order Hyphomicrobiales; family Nitrobacteraceae; genus Bradyrhizobium; species Bradyrhizobium sp. CFUWI. Next base: position 153,601 of record NZ_JBWJZE010000009.1, on the reverse strand, counting down.
TCGTCGACATGGCCGACGGTGTGGATGCCCTCGTTGAGTTGCAGCCATTCATCGCCGGTGCGCATCGCGGAGGGAAAGCGCCAGTCCGGGTCGTAGGCCGGATAGACCGGGTTCTGCGCAAATGCGTGCAGGATGTCGGTGAACATCAATTCCTGATGCTGCTGCTCATGGTTCAGCCCGACCTCGACCAGCGGCGCGATCTCGCGAAGCTTGTCCGCGCCGGTCTCCCGGAAGAATTTGAGGACGGCCGCATCGACATATTTGCGATAGGCGCCGACCTGATCGGCGCTGGGACGGGTGATGTCGCCGCGATGATTGCGCGCATGACGCGGGCCGGCGCTGACGTAATAGGAATTGAACAGGAACGCGAAATCGGGGTGGAAGGGCCGATACCCTGCGGCGTGCTCGCCGAGCAGGAATTGCTCCCAGAACCAGGTGGTATGCGCCCGATGCCATTTCGTCGGGCTCGCATCGGGCATGGACTGGATCTGCTGGTCCTCCGGCGAGAGCGGCGCGGCCCGGCGCTCGGTCTCATTGCGGACGGCAATGAACGCGTCCTGCAGCCTCTGGGCGAGGCCGCCCGGACCGGACAGTGACGAAAGCGGGGCGGCGGCCGTGGCGGAGGCTTGTTTCGTCACGTTTTTCTCCAGACAGGACAAGAGAACGTTGTTGGCGTTACCCGGTTCCACAACCGACGTTCGTCCTAGATAGGGGCTCCGTTACGGTATGAAAGTCCTCTCCGGCGATGATATTGATGTCGTCAGCCTATGGACCCGGCCCGGGTGAAACCGGTCGCAGGGGGACCTCTCGCCGCCATTTTACTTTGGATGCACAACGGTTTGGGCTACATATATAGGAAGGTATCGGGTTAGATCGGCTGAGCCGACCCGAGGGATATTGTTGAGGGCTCTGCCCCAGAAGGACACGGATATGAGCATCGCGGAATTCATCGACAACGAAGTGAAGTCGAACGACGTGGTTCTGTTCATGAAGGGTACGCCGCAATTTCCGCAGTGCGGTTTCTCGGGCCAGGTCGTCCAGATCCTCGACCATATCGGCGTCGGCTATAAGGGCCTCAACGTGCTCGAATCCGCCGAGCTCCGCAACGGAATCAAGGAATATTCGAACTGGCCGACCATTCCGCAGCTCTATGTGAAGGGCGAGTTCGTCGGGGGCTGCGACATCGTCCGCGAGATGTTCCAGGCCGGCGAATTGCAGCAGCTTCTCTCCGAGAAGGGCGTCGTCGTCGCGGCCTGATAAATGACGGAGCTGGCTCGCCGGATCGGCGGCGCCGAGCTCGAGGTCATCGTTGCCGACATCACCACGCTCTGCGTTGACGCCATCGTCAACGCGGCCAACATGTCGCTCCTCGGCGGAGGCGGTGTGGACGGCGCGATCCATCGGGCCGCCGGGCCCGATCTGCTCGCCGAATGCCGCATGCTGCACGGCTGCAAGACCGGTGATGCCAAGATCACCAAAGGCTACCGGCTCAAGGCCGCCCACGTGATCCAAACCGTCGGGCCGGTCTGGAATGGCGGCACGATCGGCGAGGACGATCTGCTCGCCTCCTGCTATCGCCGTTCCATGGAGCTGTGCGGGAAGCACAGGCTGACCTCGGTGGCATTCCCGGCGATTTCGACCGGCATTTTCCGTTTTCCCGCCGACCGGGCGGCCGGCATCGCCGTGCGCACGACGATCGAAAGCCTCACTGCTGCGCCGTCCGTGACCCGGGTCGTGTTCTGCTGCTTCGCGGAGCCAAGCGCCAAACTCCATGCCGAGGCACTTGCGCGATACGCCGGCCCTTGTGCCGACTGAGGCGACCGGTACACTCCGCCGGACCATGTTCCGGGGAGGGGATATGATTTCACAGTTTGGGCTGCGTGCGCTGGTTTGCGGCGCGCTCGTGTCGCTCGGCGCGATGTCGCTGGCGCGTGCCGAGGGCACTTACGAGATTCCGGCCGGCGCGCATTTCAATCAGGACAAGCTCGCGCGGATCACCGAGTTCTTCAAGAACGAGGTCGCGACCGGAAAGATCGCCGGTGCAACCGTCCTGATCCAGCAGCACGGCAAGCCAGTCTATCATGAAGCCTTCGGCGTGCAGGACGTGGTCAGCAAGGCGCCGATCACCGACAAGACCATCTTCCGCCTGTTCTCGATGACCAAGGCGATCACCGCTGTGGTCGCGATGCAATTGGTCGAGGACGGCAAGATCAAGCTGGATGATCCCGTCTCGAAATACATCCCATCCTTCGCCAATGTGAAGGTCGGCGTCGAGAAGAAGGCCGGGGACGGCACCAAGTCGCTCGAACTGGTGCCGCCCAATCGGCCGATGACGGTGCACGATCTGATGACGCACACCTCGGGCATCACCTATGGCTTCTATGGCGACAGCCTGGTCCGCAAGGCCTATCGCGAGGCCAACATCTATGCCGGCGATTTCGACCTCGCCGAGTTCGCCGAGCGCATCGCCAGACTGCCGCTGCACAACCAGCCGGGCGCGCTCTGGCAATACGGTCATTCCACCGACGTCCTGGCGCGCGTGATGGAGGTCGCCGCCGGCAAGCCGCTGATCGACATCATGCGTGAGAAGCTGCTCGATCCGCTCGGCATGGTCGATACCGGCTTCTTCGTCACCGATCCCGAAAAGCAGAAGCTGCTGGCGCAGCCGCTGCCGAACGACAGCGATTTCCGGGTCGGCCGCATCAACGATCCGACCGTGGCCAAGAAGATCATGTTTGCCAGCGGCGGCATGGTGACGACCATGGCGGACTATCGGCGGTTCGCGCAGATGCTGCTCAACGGCGGCAGCCTCGACGGCAAGACCATTCTCAAACCGGAGACGTTCAAGCTGATGGCGACCGATCAGGTCGGCCCCGGCTCCGGCGTCGATCGCGACTTTTTCTATTTTCCCGGGGACGGTTTCGGCTTCGGTCTCGGACTTGCGGTCCGTACCGATCCCGGCAACGCCAAGCCGCCGCCCCCCGGCAACCTCGGCGAACTCAAGTGGGACGGCGCCTCCGGCTGCTACTTCGTGATCGACCCCAAGCAGGACATGTTCTTCGTGCTGCTGGAGCAGACCCCGAGCGAGCGCCAGCGCGTGCAGCGGACCTTGAAGCAGCTGGTCTATGAAGCCATGGAGAAGTGAGGCGTTCGTTCGGATCGTCCTCGCCGCCGCCTTTGTCTTGCTGGCGGGCGCGGCGAGCCATCTCCGTGCCGAAGCGCCGGCTGCCCGCAGTTTCTCGGCTGCGGGACTTGCACGCGTCAGTGCGTTCCTCGACGATGCGGTCGCCGCCGGCAGGATCCCCGGAGCAATCCTTCTGATCCAGCAGCACGGCAAGCCGGCACTCTACCGCAAATTCGGCCAGCGCAACGTCGCAACGGCGCAGCCGATGACGGACGACACCATCTTCCGCCTCTACTCGATGTCGAAGCCGATCACCTCGGTGGCGGCGATGATGCTGGTCGACGACGGCAAGCTCGCTCTCGATGACCCCGTCGCGAGACACATTCCGGCCTTCGCCGATGTGCAGGTCGGCGTCCCGCAAGCAGATGGCAAGCTGGCCCTCCAGCCGCTGGCGCGACCGATCACGGTGCGCGATCTGCTCCGGCATACGTCCGGCATCACCTATGGCTTCTATGGCAGCAGTTCCGTCCGCAGGCTCTATGCGGAAGCCGGCCTGTTCGACGGCGATCCCGACAATGCGCAATTCGCCGAGCGGCTCGCGCGATTGCCGCTGGCCGAGCAACCGGGGACGCTGTGGAACTATGGCCATTCGACGGACGTGCTGGGCCGGGTGATCGAGTCGGCATCGGGCCGGTCGCTCTATCAGTTCGAGAAGGAGCGGCTGCTCGATCCCCTTGGCATGCGGGATACGGCGTTCTTCGTCGCCGACGATGCCAGGCGACCGCTGATCGCAGAAGCTTTGCCCGGCGACTGGTTCGATCGTCCCGTCGCCGGCATCATCGAGGCGACCGCGCCGCGTCGCTGGGAATCCGGTGGTGCGGGCATGGTCGGCACCATCGGCGACTATGCACGTTTTGCACAGATGCTGCTCAATGGCGGCGAGCTCGAAGGCCGCCGCTATCTCAAGCGCGAGACCGTAGCGCTGATGGCGTCGGACCAGCTCGACGGCGGGATCGCGAAGAATCCGGAATTCTATTTTCCGGGCCCCGATAGCAGCTTTGGTCTTGGCTTTGCCGTGCGCACGCGCGCGAAGCCGCCGCTGCCCGCAGGCGAATATCGCTGGGACGGCGTCGGCGGCACCTTCTTCTTCATCGATCCCGCCGACGACATGTTCGTGATCTGCATGATGCAGTCGCCCTCGCAGCGGGGCCCGATCCAGGACGAGCTGAAGCGGCTGGTCTACGAGGCGATGGGACGCTGACTACGCGCCGCGCACGATCTCGCGGACGTATCCGATCGTCTCCTCGATCTGGCCTGCATCGACGTCGAGATGCGTGCAGGCGCGGATGCGGCCGTCCATCATCGCAAGCGTGACGCCGCGCTGGCGCAGCGCCGCGACCATCTTGTCGCCGGCAATGCCGGCGCCGTCGGGCCTAAAGAACACGAGATTGGTCTCGGGCTCCTGGACCTCGATGCCTGCGATCTGCGACAGACCGCGGGCGAGCGCGCGCGCATTGGCGTGGTCGTCGGCGAGCCGATCGACGTGATGGTCGAGCGCGTAGATGCAGGCGGCGGCGCAGATACCGGCCTGGCGCATCGAGCCGCCGAGGCGCTGCTTCCATTGCCAGACCGCATCGATGAAGGCGCGCGAGCCCGCGAGCACGCCGCCGATCGGCGCGCCCAGCCCCTTGGAGAAATCGATCCAGGCGGAGTCCCAGCCCGCCGTCATGTCGCGCGGGGAGACGCCGCTGGCCACGGTGGCGTTGAGCAGGCGCGCGCCGTCCATGTGTGTGACGAGGCCGTGCTGCCTGGCGATCGTCACGATCTCGTCGAGAGCTGCCTTCTTCCAGATCGTGCCGCCGCCGATATTGGCGGTCTGCTCGACGCTGACGACGGTCTGCGGCGGCTGGTAGCGCGTGCGCGGATGCAGGGCCTTCCGGAGCGTCTCAGGCGTGAACTGGCCGCCCTCGCCCTTGAGCTGCGTGACCTGGAAGCCGCCGAGCGCGGCATGAGCGCCGCCTTCGCGGGCGATGATGTGCGCGGTCTCGTGGGCGAGGATCTCGTCGCCGGGGCGGCAATGCACCAGCGTCGCGGTGACGTTGCACATCGTGCCCGAGGGCATGTAGACCGCCGCCTCCTTGCCGAGCAGATCGGCCACGCGCTCGCACAGCGCGTTCACGGTCGGATCGTCGCCGACCTGCTCGTCACCGACCTCCGCGCGCGCCATCGCCTCGCGCATCCCGGCCGTTGGTTTCGTCTGCGTGTCCGAGAGCAGATTGATGCGCACCGGCGGCGCCTTGGGATCGACAGGGGGAGGGGTGTAGAGCATCAACTTGCTCCCTGAGGGAAATGCATCTGCTCGCGGTCAGCGAGCTCTGGGTGGACGCCGCGCGGCGTGACGAAACCGCATAATAACGATTTCTGTCTCGGTCACACGATAATCGATCAGATAGGGATAAGGGTTGACCGGCAAGCGACGGACGTATGCACGAGTGGTCTGCCGGCCTGCGTACGGGTGATCCCCAAGCAGCGTGATGAGTGCGACGAGGCGGTCGCGCACGTGATTGGCTCCTTGGGGAGAACGCGAATCGATGTAGGTCAGAACTTCGTCGATTTGGGCGAGCGCCCGCTTGGTGTAGCGGACCTTCACAGTCCGTGCTTGGCCCACATCGCTCGGACTTCGTCGGCGCTGGCCAACTCGCCGCGGGCGATTTCAGCTTCGGCCTCGGCGAGATCTGCGTCTTCCGCCGCCGTTAACTGGATAGGAGGTTGATCGATGCCGGCGAGCTCGAGCAGGGCTCGCGCCAGCTCGTCCTGCTCTGAATCGGGCAGGCTGGAAACCTTGCTGAAAGCCTCTTCCAGAAGACGCGTCATGGTCAACTCCGCTAGGTGCGAGCATAGCACGGACCGGCTGAAACAGGCGAGTGGCCGCCCAAAAATGAAAAGGCCCCGGAAAACCGGGGCCTTTGAATGTCGTTCTGCCGAAATGATCAGCGCGAATAGAATTCGACGACCAGATGGGGCTCCATCTGCACCGGGAACGGCACGTCGGCGAGGCCGGGGATGCGGATGTACTTGGCGGTCATCTTGCCGTGGTCGACTTCGAGATAGTCGGGCGTGTCGCGCTCGGGGAGCTGGCTGGCTTCGAGCACGTGGGCGAGCTGCTTGGAAGCTTCCTTGACCTCGACGACGTCGCCGACCTTGAGCTGGTAGCTCGAGATGTTGACCTTGCGGCCGTTCACCTTGATGTGGCCGTGGTTGATGAACTGGCGTGCGGCGAAGATCGTGGAGACGAACTTGGCGCGGTACACGACCGCGTCGAGACGACGCTCGAGCAGGCCGATCAGGTTCTCGCCGGTGTCACCCTTGAGGCGGCTCGCCTCGACATAGATGCCGTGGAACTGGCGCTCGCTGATGTTGGCGTAGTAGCCCTTCAGCTTCTGCTTGGCGCGCAGCTGCACGCCGAAGTCGGAGAGCTTGCCCTTGCGGCGCTGGCCGTGCTGACCGGGGCCGTACTCACGACGGTTCACGGGGCTCTTCGGGCGGCCCCAGATGTTCTGGCCCATACGGCGATCGATCTTGTACTTCGCCTCACTGCGCTTAGTCATCGCGTCCTCTTCGGTTGCATGGTTTGAGGAAACGCGCCCTCCTGTGTGACGGACCTGGGCCCGGCACCGACAGGTCCGATCCCCAAAGCTTAAGGGAGTGGACCACGGGTCGCGAAACGCTTCGCGGGCCGAAATCGGCCCGCGAGCAGGCGGCTTTTAGGGGAGTTTGGGGCGTCCTGTCAATGTCACCCCGGTCATTCCGGGCGCCCACAGGGCGAACGCTAGTGTGCAACTGCGCACCTGAGAACCTCGAGATCCGGGTTCGGTGCTCCGCGCCGCCCCGGGATGACGGGCCTTAACCGCCAACCGCCCGGATGGACTTGGGACCGGCCCGCAATTCGGCAGCGATTTCAGTGTTCAGCACCTGTTCCAGCCGGGTCAGGACCCGGGCGATCGGAGCGCCGTCGGTAACCCGGTGATCCCAGCGGATCACGACGTGGATGGTCTGGTCGGGCTCGACCACCCCATAGCTGACGATGAAGGGGCCCGGCGTGATCGGATGGAGCTCGCCGCCGCCATAGGCGGCCACCGAGCTGACCGCGAAGCTGCCGAACCAATTGCCGCGCTGCCGGCCGAAATTCAGGCCGATCGCCCAGGACAGGCGGCGCAGCGGCAGCGGCAGGCGGGTCGCCCGCATGATCTTGCGGAACATCGGGACGTCGTTGAACGGCGCCGTCTTGGCGCGCCGGATCTCCGCATCGACCGCGACCAGCGCCATGGCCTCGGGCGCCGCGATTCGCTGCGGCATCACGCATTCCTCGCCATCCTCGACCCGGGCCACAGCTACCAGCGCCACGCTCCTGGGCAGCTCGTAGAGCATGGGACGGGGCCATTTGGCGTAGACGGTGCGCAGGATCGGCTCGTCCCTGGCGATCAGGGCGAAGGCCTTGACGAACATCGCGGCCCAGCCCGCGGGCGCTAGCGCGCCTGCGCGGGCCTCCAGCAGGGGGCGGACATTGAGCGAGCGGGACAGCGAAACGAATGGCACGTCCATCGAGGCGCGCATCAGATCGCAAATCAGCCGGCGCGGCAGCGAAATGTTCTTGGCTTTCCCGCGCATCGGTCTTTCGGTTCCCGCGGATGAAAATATGTGCAGCGAGCGCGTTTCCCGCTCGCTGTCTGCTCTAGCACGAACCAACCCTGTTGGGGCTAGTCGGTTCGGCGCACGGCAGCGAAGGCGGCTGCCGCCTATTCGGAGTGAAAATACAAATTGTTTTCAATGGCTTACTAATTTTCCTGGGTCGTTTGGACTCACTCAGCGCCTGATCCCCTCGAACGCCGCCATGATGCCGCGCTGGAATAGCGACCAGTCGAAGCCGAGCGCGATGGCGCGGTAGCCGCGGTCGATCAGGGCGTTGGCCTGGTCGGCGGTGCGGGCGACGCCGCCGATCGGCACGCCGCTTCTGAGGATGCCGGCCTCCGCGCGTGCGATCAACGCCAGCAGCTCCGGGTCGTCCATCTGGCCGCGCTTGTTGATGGACGTGGCGAGATCGCCGGGGCCGATCACCGCGACGTCGATGCCGGGCGTCGCCATGATCTCGTCGATGCGGTTGACGGCGTCGACATGCTCGATGGTGACCATGCAGATCATCTCGTCGTCGGCGCTGGCCATGTAGTCCGGCATCGACTGGCCCCACCGGAACGGGGCGTGGAAGGGGCCCCAGAGCCGATCGCCACGCGGCGGATAGCGCACGCTGCGCACCGCCTTTTCGGCGTCCGCGCGGCTGGTGATCATCGGGAAGTTGATGCCGAAGGCACCGATGTCCATCGGCGCCTTCGCAAGCCACGGCTCGTTCGCCGCGATCCGCACCAGGGGCGTGCACGGCGTGCCCGTGGTTGCGGCGATCATCGCATGTGCTTCGGTCAATCCGATCGGGCCGTGCTCGAGATCGACAATGATCCAATCGAGCGAGCGCGCCATGATCTGCACCATCTGCACGCTCGGGATGGTCGCGATCGCACCGAAGGCGGGGCGCCCCTCGCGCCAGAGCTGGCGGAGACGGTTGAGTGGCGTGGACGGGACCGACATCGAAAGACCTGCGGCTGGGTGACGACGGCAAAACGTAGCAGCGCGACACCGTGGCGGAAAGTCAGGCCAGCGCGCGTCCGCCGAAGAACGGCGTCAGCGTGGCCGAAAGGCCGTGCACGCGGTTCGAGGTAAAGATCATCTCGGCGCCGGACTGCGCGACCTCTCCGCTGCGCGGACCGAGCAAATCGGAAACGCGCCGGGCGATCGCCGGCGCGGGATCGATCCAGTCGACCGGCCAGGGTGCCAGCCGCTTCAGCCGGTCAAGCAGCAGCGGATAATGCGTGCAGGCGAGCACGACGGTGTCGGTGCGCGCGCCGGCATCCTCGGTATCGCCGACGAAGCAGGGAGTGAGCTCGGCAAGGATGTCGCCGTCGCTGACGGAAGCGCCGCCCAGCGCGGCCTCGGCGAGCGAGGCGAGTTCGGGCGAGCCGACCAGCGTCACCTCGCAGCCTTGCGCGAAATCGCGGATCAGCGCCTTGGTGTATTCACGCCTCACCGTACCCTTGGTGCCGAGCACCGAGACGCGGCGGGTCCTCGACTGCGCGCAGGCCGGCTTGATCGCCGGCACGGTGCCGACGAAGGGCACGGAATAAGCGGCGCGCAAGTGCGACAGGACCAGGGTGGACGCGGTATTGCAGGCGATGACGACGATATCAGGGTCATGCGTGCCGATCAGCTCCCCCATCAGCGGCACGACGCGGGCGATGATCTCGTCCTCGCTGTGATGGCCGTAGGGGAAGAAGGCGTCGTCGGCGACGTAGACATAGTGCGCCTCGGAGCGCGCGGCCACGACCTCACGGAGCACCGTGAGCCCGCCAAGGCCGGAATCGAACACCAGGATCGTCGGAGAATGGGTCACGTCGTCACCTTAAGGCGCCATGGTTACCATTCGGTTTTTGGGGCGGTTTTGCGGCGTGGCTGCTCGGCGCCATTGGAAGGGAGGCAGGGAGCGCGGACGGCGGCATCCGCAGAAGTCCCGGGGGCCGACATGACGCGGCCCGGCGCGGGCCGCGTTCACGCGATCCTGTTCGTCGTGGCTGCCCGTTCCGTAGCCAGCTGCTTCTGCAAGCGATCGATGTTCTGCAGGAGGCGCTGGCTGGTCAGCACCAGGAAGTAATAGCCGAACTGCGGATCCTGGAAGTAGATCTCGAGCAGCCGGTCATAGGTGATCGTCAGCACCTGGCCGTCCTCGATACATTCGACCGTGCCGGTGCGCCGGTTGTCCGGCGTGAGGAAGCCGAGCTCGCCCATCAGCGCTCCGGGCCCGATCTCGACGTTGATCTCCTTGACCAGGAACTTGCCGGTGACCGTGAGGAACATCTCCTTTGCGGGATCGCGCAGCTTGAACAGCGTGTCGCCGCGGCGATATTTGCGCTCGGTCATGAACGGCTTGAGCCATTCGATCGACATGTCGCCTTCGGCGGCATGGCGCGCCTTCTTGACCAGCTTGAGCATCTGCCGGAGGCGCAGGGCGTTGATCGGAAGCATCAGCAGATAGAGCAGGAATGTTGCGACGTTGGCGGAGAGCGCGCCGAAGATGGCAAAGAACGCGCAGCCGATCATGTTGGCGACGCGCAGCGGCACCATCGTCCGCATCAAGAGCGTGGCGACAAAGAAGACCGCCCCGACCACGGCGAACATATTGGCCAGCGTGATGTTGCTGACGAAGATCTCCAGCAGGCGGTCGAAGATCGCGTCGTAGGTGACGTTGTTGGGATCGAGGCCCATCTGAACCAGGATCTTCGCGATCCTGAGATTGTCCGTGGCCGCGTCGAGAATGCGGTCAAGGATCGAGGAAATGTCTGCGCTGCCGGACGGCATGGTACTAACCCCGCGTAAGGCCTTCAGTCCTGGTCGTGTGCTCGACACCTATAGCCGAAATCGCACGACGGCCGGCTGAAATGAAGCCTTCGGCCGCCATGTCGCAAGAGGCAAATTCTAGCCCGATCGGGGCTTTCGGCAATTGCCCGTTGGTGCCCACCAGGCTGTGGCGCGCCGTGATTCGGGCAGGGGCCGGCGTCGCGGAGGCGGCTGCATGCCCCAGGCGGGGGCGCCGGACGATCTTCGCCTTACGGCTTGGCGGCGGGCTGCACGACCTGCTGCTCGACGAGCCCAAGGCGCCCCGGCAGCGAAGCGGCCCGCAGCATCATGGCGATGCTGTTGGCTTCTTCCAGTGTCAGGTTTCCGGAGATCTGGCCGGAGCCGCCGGTGATCGGCTCGCGGATCTCGGGAGCCGAGACGACCTTGTCGTCGAGCACGATGGCGAAGGGTTTGCCGACGTTCTCGCTGGTGATGTGGGCAAAGCGCCGCGTGCCGCGGCCGTTGAAACGGAACGAGGCGACGGGCTCTTTCGTGCCGCTTGCAAATCCCGGACCCGCATAGCTGATGTCGTCCCCGTCGAGCGCGCTGTGCTTGGCGACGAGATAGGGTTTGTTGTCCTTGAAGCCGAGCAGAACTTCCGTACCGTCCGGCGGCGCGCCCCGCTGCGCCTGCTCGGCGGGCATCGAGAGGTCGACCTGGCGGAAGCTGACCTTGACCTTCCTGGCGAAGATCGCGGTGATGCGCTCGGGCTCCGTCATGCCGGGCAGGAAGATGCGAATGCGATCTGTCCCCTCGGGTTGGACGCTGGCGAGCGTGACGCCGGCGTCCTTGAGGCGCTGCTCGATCATGGCGATGCAATCGTCGACCAGCTCGTGCAGCCGCGCGGCGGATGCAGCCTCGGTCGGCGCCAGCCTGATCAGCCCGTCGCCACTGCCGGTGACGGCGAGCGCGTGCGTGGGCAAGCCCTCCGCTGCCGAAGCGAGCTTGCGTGTAAGCTGTTCGCGGCCCTTCGCGTCGGGGATATTCACCTCGACGCGGCCGTCGCGGATCGCGAGTCCGGAGAAGGCGATCCGGCCCTCGCGCAGGGCCTTGTAGACGTCGTCGCGCAGCTCCGCGACGACTGCCTCGCGCAAGCCGTCGGTGTCCACCCTGTAGACGATGCGCGATCCGCCCAGCTTCTCCATCTTCTCGGCGATGAAGGCCGCGACCTTGGCTCGCATCTTGTCGAGCTGGGCGTCGGCCGACGCCGCACCCGGCATGGCGATCGCCGCTGCCATGGCGAGCGCTACGCGCAGCCTGGTGATGAAGTTGCTCCGATGCATGGGCATGATCACCTCAAGTCTTGCGGCAGGACGCTGGCCGGCGAATCCGACGCCAGTTCTTGGTCCCGGAATTGGGTGTGGAGGTTCAATTCCGGTGTCGATCGAGGCGGCCGCCGCGGCGAGTAGGCCATGGACGAACGGCAAATCATCCATCATTCTGCGCTCGCTCGACCGGCGATCGGTCGAGGCCTCGCCGAACAAAATGTCAAAAGACAGCGGGCGAGGGACATGCATCTGAGGGAGGACGGAATTCCATGGCGGGCATCCATGCGCTCGATCGGCTTATCGGCAACGACTATCCGGAGCTTTTGACGGACGCGGACGTCCGCGCCTTCGAACAGGTCCCTTACGCAGAGCGCGTTGCGGCCGAGAGCACCTATGACGCCATCAAGCTGGGTGCTGAGCGCAACCCCGACGGCGCGGCGATCCAGTTCCTGCAGAACGCCGATCCCGCCGACACGCCGGTCGTGGTCACGTACCGCGATTTCATCGCGCGCGTCACGCAGGCCGCCAACATGTTTCACGCGCTCGGCGCGGAAAAGGACGACGTCATCAGCTTCATGCTGCCGCTGGTGCCCGATGCCTTCGTGACGCTGTTCGGCGCGGAGGCCGCCGGCATCGCCAATCCGGTCAATCCGCTGCTCGAGCCGCACCAGATCGCGGAAATCCTGGAAGCTGCGAACACCAAGATCCTGGTGGCGCTCGGGCCGATGCCGGGCACCGACATCTGGCAGAAGGTCGAGCAGATCCGCCCCCAGCTCAAGCACCTCAAGGCGATCGTGCAGGTGTTCGGCGGCGGCGATCCCGACAAGGGCATCTTCGCCTTTGGGGACCTCATCAAGCAGCAGCCGTCCGACCGGCTCGTCAGCGGGCGCAAGATTGCCGGCCGTGACATCGCCGCCTATTTCCACACCGGCGGCACCACCGGCACGCCGAAGCTGGTGCGGCACACCCATGCCAACCAAGTCTATCAGGCCTGGGCGCTCAATCTGCTGCTGAAGGGAAAGCCCGGCGCCAATCTGCTGTTCGGCATGCCGCTGTTTCACGTCGGGGGCTCCTTGACGCAGGTGCTGACGATGCTGTCGAGCGGAGGCTCGCTGGTCGTGCTGTCGCCGAGCGGCTGGCGCAATCCGAATGCGGTGAAGAACATCTGGGGACTGGTCGAGCGCTTCAAGCCCGAGGCGCTGTCGAGCGTGCCGACGGTGCTGGCCGCGACACTCGCGGTGCCGCCTGGCAATGCGGATATCTCCAGCCTGAAATATGCCGCCGGCGGCGGCTCGGCGATCCCCGTTGCTGTCGGCTCGGCGATCCAGGACAAGCTGAAGCTGCCGGTGGTCGAGGTCTACGGCATGACCGAGACCTCGAGCGTGCACACGCTGGCTTATCCGTCACGACCGATCCGGCTCGGCTCGGTCGGCTTGCCGATGCCTTATTCGCGCGTGCGCATCGTGCAGCTGGACGCCAACGGCCGCCTGATCCGCGACTGCAAGCCGGACGAGATCGGCGTCGTCATCATGGCCGGGCCCGGCGTGTTCGGCGGCTATCTCAACGACGAGCACAACAAGGGCGCCTTCATCGACGAGGTCTGGGTCAATTCCGGCGATCTCGGTCGGCTCGATGCTGACGGCTATCTCTGGATCACCGGCCGCGCCAAGGACCTCGTGATCCGCGGCGGCCACAACATCGACCCGGCGCCGATCGAGGAGATCATGTTCCGCCATCCCGCCGTCGGCTTCGCCGCCGTGGTCGGCCAGCCCGACGCCTATGCCGGCGAATTGCCCGTGGGATACGTGCAGCTGAAGCCGGGCACCAAGGTCGAGCCGGGCGAGTTGGAATCGTGGGTTCGCGAGCGCACGCCGGAGCGCGCCGCCGTTCCAGTGCAGGTCATTCCGATCGATCCGATGCCGGTGACGGGAGTCGGCAAGGTGTTCAAGCCGCAGCTGCGCTGGGACGCGGCCGAGCGCGTGTTCACCAAGGTGCTGGCGCCGCTGGTCGAGCGCGGCATCGATTGCAGGGTCAAGGTCGGCGCCCATGGCAGTCACGGCTCGATCGCGACTGTGACGCTTGCTGGTGTGCCGCCGGATCAGCGCGAGACGATTGCGGGCGAGGTGCACGCTCTGCTCGCGCCGTTCGTGATGCGGCACGAGGTGGTGCAGGTGTAGCGCCCATTTGGCTTACTGAAATCGGACAGGAAGGGGACGCATCGGCACGTTATCCATATCGAAGTCGGGGGCCTTTATGTGATGGATATCACATAAGAAGGATTGGAAATCGGCGACGCTAGCGAATAGTCTCATGGAATTGCATCCTGGGGGACGCAAGTGATTCCGCTTCGGCTATTTGTTTTGTTGATGTTGGCGATGGGCTTTGCCTGCGGACCGGCGCATGCCGACCGGCGGGTGGCGCTCGTCATCGGAAATTCCGCCTACAAGAGCGCACCCAAGCTCGGCAACCCTGCGAACGATGCCACCCTGGTTGGAGGCATGTTCAAGAAGGCTGGCTTCGATTCCGTCGATGTCAGGCTGGATCTCAATGCCAGCGAGATGCGGCGGATGTTGCGCGAGTTCGCGGGCAGGACGCGCGATGCCGACATGGCGGTAATTTATTACGCCGGGCACGGCATCGAGCTCGACGGAACCAACTATCTCATTCCGACCGACGCGACGCTGGAGACCGACGGCGACGTTCTCGACGAGACTATTCCGGTCGAGCGTGCGCTCTTTGCGGTCGAGCCCGCCAAGCAACTGCGTCTGATCATCCTGGACGCGTGCCGCGACAATCCATTCGCGAAGTCGATGAAGCGCACGCTGGCCTCGCGCGCGATCGGACGCGGCCTCGCCAAGGTCGAGCCGACCAGCCCTAACACCATGATTGCCTTCGCGGCTAAGGCGGGATCGACCGCCTCCGACGGCGATTCCAGAAACAGCCCGTTCGCCGCCGCACTGGTCGAGCACCTGCCGAAGCCGGGACTTGACCTGCGCAAGGCCTTCGGTTTCGTGCGCGACGACGTGCTCAAGGGCACGGGCTACAAGCAGGAGCCTTATGTGTACGGCTCGCTCGGCGGCGACGACGTGCCCCTCGTCGCGAAGCAAGCCCCAACCGGTCCCCAGGCTAACCCGCAGGAGGCCGTGCGCAGGGACTATGAGCTCGCGCTCCAACTGGCCACGCGCGATGCCTGGGAAGCCTTTCTGGCGGCGTATCCGGACGGCTTCTACGCCAACCTCGCCAAGGGCCAGTTGAACAAGATCGGCGCCGAAGAGACGCGCGCTGCCGCTGAACAAAAAGCGAAGACAGCCGAGCAGGAAAAGGCGAGGCTCATCGCCGAGCGAGCCCAGAAGGCCGAGCAGGAGAAGGCGGCTGCTGCGGCCAAGGCCGCCGAAGAGGCGCGCATCGCGGCAGAGAAACAGAAGCAGATCGAGCAGGCGAAGGCCGAAGCAGCCGAGCACCAGCGTAAGCTGGCTGAGGCGGCGGCGGCGAAAGCCTTGGCCGAAAAGCAGGCGGCGGAAAAAGCCAAGGCCGAGCTGGCTGCCCGGCAGGCCGCCGAGAAGTCCGAGCAAGCGGCAAAACCGGCACCTGACAGGCAGATACCCGAGGTCGAGAGCAAGAAAGTCGCCGCGCTCTCGGCTGGGGCAACCGCGACATTGTCCGCGACTGACCTCAGCAAGTCCGTACAGAGCGAGCTGCGCCGCGTCGGCTGCCTGACGTCCGCCGCAGAGGGCGAGTGGACGTCGGCCGCGCAGCGTTCGCTGACGCTCTTCAACAAATATGCCGGCACCCAGTTCGACGTGAAGCTCGCCAGTATCGACGCGCTCGATGCGCTCAAGGCGAAGCCGGGACGGGTCTGTCCGCTGGTGTGCAATTTCGGCTTCAAGGCCGACGGTGACCAATGCGTGAAGATCGCTTGCCGCCCGGGCTATCGCGTCGGCGACGACAACGAATGCGAGAAGATCCAGGAGAAGAAGCCGGTCGCGACGCGCGAGGACCCGAGGAGGCGCGATCAGGACCGGAAAGAGGCGGAATCTGCGGCACCGAAGTCGCAAGCGTCCGGTCAGATGATCTGCAATCAAGCCGGCTGCAGACCGGTCGCAAAGGGTTGCCGCCTTGGTACGGTGCCCAGTCCAGGGAGTGGGGTCGTGAAGATCACTGGCGAGATCTGCAACTGACCAGCCGGGCTTGGCTCGCCGAAGGCTTCCCCTAAAGCGCGATGCGATTGGGATGAATCGTCATCGCGCTTTAGGTTGATGTTTGAGCATGATCTTTTCGGAAAACCGCTGCGCACTTTTCCGGATCATTGCTTTAGCTCGCCGGCATTCGCGTCTCGACCAGTCGTGCCCAGAACGAGGCGCCGTGGCCCAAAATGTTGTCGTTGAAGACATAGGCCGGGTGGTGGCACTCGTTGCCGTCGCCCATGCCGACCAGCACCATCGCGCCGGGACGCGCCTCCAGCATGAAGGAGAAGTCCTCGGCGCCCATCATCGGGATGAACTTGTCGTTGACGCGATCGGCGCCGACGATGTCGCGGGCGACGTCGGCGGCAAGGCCGGCCTCGCGGGCATGGTTCATGGTCACCGGATACATCCGCGTGTATTTGGTCTCGGCCGAGCCGCCATAGGCGCGGGCGACGCTCTCGGCGACTTCGCCGATGCGGCGCTCGACGAGATCGCGCACCTCGGGATCGAGCGTGCGCACGGTGCCGCCGAGTTCGGCGATCTCGGGGATGATGTTGAAGGCCGTGCCGGAGTGGAATTGCGTGATCGAGATGACCGCCGACTTCAACGGATCGACGTTGCGCGCCACGATCGATTGTAGCGCACCCACGATCTGCGAGCCGATCAGCACGCTGTCGACGGATTTGTGCGGACCGGCGCCGGCGTGGCCGCCCTTGCCGTGGACGGTGATCTGAATGTTGTCGGAGGAGGCCAGCATCGCGCCGGGCGTGGTTGCGAAATGCCCCTCCGGCAGGCCCGGCATGTTGTGCATGCCGTAGACCTCCTGGATGTTCCAGCGCGTCATCAGCCCGTCCTCGACCATGGCCTTGCCGCCGCCGCCGCCTTCCTCGGCGGGCTGGAAGATCACGACCGCGGTGCCATCGAAATTGCGCGTCTCGGTGAGGTACTTTGCGGCGCCGAGCAGCATCGCGGTGTGGCCGTCATGGCCGCAGGCATGCATCTTGCCGGGGACCTTCGACGCATAGGGCACGCCCGACGTCTCCATGATCGGCAACGCGTCCATGTCGGCGCGCAGGCCAATGGTCTTGCCGGAGGCGGATTTGCGGCCGCGGATCACGCCGACCACGCCGGTGCGGCCGATGCCGGTCACCACCTCGTCGCAGCCGAACTCGCGCAGCTTGTCGGCGACGATGCCGGCGGTGCGGTGGACTTCGTAGAGCAGCTCGGGGTTCTCGTGGAAGTCATGGCGCCAGGCGGCCATTTCGTCGGAGAGGGCGGCAACGCGGTTGACGATGGGCATGGGGGATCCGTTTTGTTGGTTGTAGCCCGGATGAGCGGAGCGACATCCGGGATCTTTCGCGAGAGTTTTCCCGGGTATCGCTGCGCTCACCCGGGCTACGAAGGCGACGATCAGCTCTCGCCGAACACGCGCTTGAAGATCGTATCGACGTGCTTGAGGTGATAGCCGAGGTCGAACTGCTCCTCGAGCTCGGCGTCCGAGAGATACTTCTTCACCTCGGCGTCCTGCTTCAAAAGCTGGAGGAAGTCGCCTTCGCCGCGCCAGACCGGCATGGCGTTGCGCTGCACCAGCTTGTAGGAATCCTCGCGGCTCGCGCCCTTCTGCGTCAGCGCCAGCAGCACGCGCTGCGAATGCACGAGGCCGCCGAGGCGGTCGAGGTTCTTCTGCATGTTGGCGGGGTACACCAGCAGCTTGTCGATCAGGCCGGCGAGGCGCACCAGCGCGAAGTCGAGCGTGACGGTCGCATCCGGGCCCATCATGCGCTCGGCCGAGGAGTGCGAGATGTCGCGCTCGTGCCAGAGCACGACGTTCTCCAGCGCCGGCGTCACATAGGCGCGCACCATGCGGGAGAGCCCGGTGAGGTTCTCCGACAGCACCGGGTTGCGCTTGTGCGGCATGGCGGAGGAGCCCTTCTGCCCCTCGGAGAAGAACTCTTCGGCCTCCAGCACCTCGGTGCGCTGCATATGGCGGATCTCGACCGCGATTCGCTCGATCGAGGAGGCGATCACGCCGAGGGTCGAGAAGTACATCGCGTGGCGGTCGCGCGGGATCACCTGGGTCGAGATCGGCTCGGGGACGAGGCCCATGGCTTTCGCAACGTGCTCTTCGACCCGCGGATCGATCTGCGCGAAGGTGCCGACCGCGCCGGAGATGGCGCAGGTCGCGACCTCTTTCCGTGCGGCGATCAGGCGCTCCTTGGCGCGGGTGAACTCGGCATAGGCGTAAGCGAGCTTGAGGCCGAAGGTCACCGGCTCGGCATGGATGCCGTGGCTGCGGCCGATGGTCGGCGTCATCTTGTGCTCGAAAGCGCGCTTCTTCAGCGCAGCCAGCACCTTGTCGAGGTCGGCGAGCAAGAGGTCCGCGGCACGGGTGAGCTGGACGTTGAGGCAGGTGTCGAGCACGTCGGAGGAGGTCATGCCCTGGTGCACGAAGCGCGCCTCGGGCCCGACGATCTCGGCGAGGTGGGTGAGGAAGGCGATGACGTCGTGCTTGGTCTCGCGCTCGATCTCGTCGATGCGGGCGACGTCGAAGGTGGCATTCCTGGCCTTGGCCCAGACCGTCTTGGCGGCCTCCTTGGGGATGGTTCCGAGCTCGGCGAGCGCGTCCGCCGCGTGCGCCTCGATCTCGAACCAGATCTTGAACCGGGTCTGCGGCTCCCAGATCGAGGCCATTTCGGGACGAGTATAGCGGGGGATCATTGGGCGGCTCCAGGAAGGTGGGCGGGCGATCCTGAGGAGGCGGCGCCGGCCAAAATGCTTTTTACGCCGTGATTTAACAGAGCGGAGAGGGCGAAACAAACGATCTGGCCCGCGGGAGAGGGGGCATCGCCGAGCTATCCACCGGACTGGCCCGCAGGGATGGCTGCCCCGGCCGCAAAAATTAACTGTCAATCACGGATCATTGACTGACAGATATTGAAATCTGTCAGCGAGACGTGTATATCCGTTCCCGGACGCTCCGATTGGGCGTCCCGCGACAAGCCCCGGCGAGCCCGACATCCGAAGCGGATCGGAGGGCGAATTGAAGAACCGGGACCCGCGGACGAATGGAGACTTAAGACAATGACGACCGAAATCCTCAATCTGACCGGCGTGATTGGGCATTGGCTCAATTTGCTGGTGGCGCGCCAGATCGCGGCGCAGGCTGCAAAACTGCCTCATTAGGGCATAGGCTTTCCGAAACGACCGGCCAGGGCGCTTCGGAAGCAGCCCTACTGCCGGGAAACTGAGCCCGAACGGGAACATGGTGCTGGCATGAATGAAGCTGTTGTCTTGACGCCGGAGCGGATCCTCGACGTTACCGAGGACGTGCTCAGGCGGTTTGGACTTGCCAAGGCCACCGTGGTCGACGTGGCCCGTGCGCTCGATGTGAGCCACGGCAGCGTCTACCGCCATTTCCCGAGCAAGGCCTCGCTGCGCGAGGCCGTCGCCAAGCGCTGGCTGGACCGCATCGACACGCCGTTGCGCGCCATCGTCGAGGAGCAGGGCCCGGCGCCGGACAGGCTCGCGCGCTGGCTGCGCACGCTGTTCGCTGCCAAGCGTTCGCGCGTGCTCGACGACCCGGAAATGTTCGAGACCTACCTGACGCTGGCGCGCGAGGCCTGTGCGGCCGTGAAGTGTCACAAGGACACCATGATCGACCAGATCGCGGCGATCCTGGGCGACGGCGTGAAGCAGGGCGTGTTTGACGTCGCCGACACGAAGATCACGGCGCGCGCGATCTTCGATGCGACCGTCCGTTTCCACCATCCGGCTCATGCCGAGGAGTGGAAGGATGCCGACCTTCCCGCGCGCGTCGACGCGACGCTGGCGCTGCTGCTGCGCGGTCTGAAGGCGGCCTAAAGCCGCAGGACTCATTCAATTCGCGGTGCGGCCGATCAACCTCTCGCCTTGTGAAGAAGGGCGCCGTTTTGAAGCAAGGGCGATGAAGCCGAATGTCTTCGCGCTTGGAGGGCAGGATCGGACGATGGCACGACCGGCGGACTCTCCGGATATACATTGACCGCGATCTCGACGGCGTCTTTTGACCGCTTTCGAAGACGGTAGAATGTCAGCTCCTGATCGAGCATCGGGCAGCGGAAGTGGACGGCGGCGGTGTCGGGCAGGCGGCAGAGTTCGTCGATCAGCTCGCCTACCGTGATAATGGGGGGATGGTCGACTGACTTGTGATGACCCTTACTCATGACCCTGTACTCCTTCATTGCCGGGTTAACCGGAGCCGGATGGTCTCCGTTCCAATTTCGTTCGGCAGATTGAGAAGCTTCGGGGGCCAAACCGGTGCGGCAGCTCTGCTGCTAGATCCTCGTCAGACCGCACGTCGCGGCAAGCCGCACCAGCTGCGCATCCGTGCGTGCGCCGGTCTTGGTCTTGATCAGGTAGTGATAGTTCTGCACCGTCTTCACACTGAGATTGAGATGCGCCGCGATCTGCTCGGTGGTGGCGCCGCCGGCGAACTGGCGCAGGATCTCGATCTCGCGTTCCCCCAACTGATCCAGCACTGAACCCGACGACAGGCTGTCCTCGGCGAGGACATGCGCGATGTCGTCGCTCATGGCACGTTCGCCGCGGGCGACGGCCCGGATGGCACCGACCACGGCGGACGGCTCGCTGCTCTTGGTAACGAAGCCGCTGGCGCCGGCGCTGAAGGCGGCTTTCACCAGCACGGCCTCGTTGTGCATGGTAAAGACGAGGATCCGCGCCCGCGGGCTGCGCGCGCGGATGTTGCGGATCGCCTCCAGCCCGCTCGCGCCCGGCATCGAGATGTCGAGCACCACGACGTCGGGGTCATGCGCCTTGAAGGCGCCATAGGCGTCCGCGGCGTTGTCGGCTTCCGCCACGACATGCAGATCGCCCTGGCTTTCCAGCACGCGCCGGTAGCCTTGCCGGACGATCGGATGGTCGTCGACCAGCAGCACGGAGATGCCTGTTGCTGCCACCTCGCTCATGTCGGCCTCACGCGGCGAGCGGGATGGTGGCGGCGACGCTGAGGCCGCCGCGGGCAGGCAGGATCGAGAGCGATCCGCCGGCCGCATTGACGCGCTCGCGGATGCCGGTCAGGCCGAAGCCGGCCGACTGTGCGACGCGCGCCGCATCGCCGCCGCCGTCGTCCTCGACCCGGATCAGCAGCGCGTTGTCGTCGCCGGTCCGGCGTTCGATGCGCAAGGAAATCTCGCGGGCCGCGCTGTGACGCAGCGCGTTGGTCAGGCATTCCTGCGCCACGCGATAGGCGGTGGTGGCGGCCGCTCCCCGCACGTCCGTCAGGTCGCCTCTGAGGTCGAGCCGGATCGTCGGCCGCGCCGCGCTCTGCGAGCGCCAGCTGTCGACGAGATTGACGAGGCTCGCCTCGAGCCCGAGCTCCTCGGGCAGAGGATTGCGCAGGCGCTTCAGCGCATCGCGGAGCGAGGCCATCAGGTGATGGGTGGCCTGCGAGATCATGCGCGCATCCTGTGCGATGCCGATGTCGGCGTTTCCCTTCTTGCTCGCCGTCTCGATCGTGTTGGCGAAGGCGAGAATGGCGGACAGATTCTGCCCGAACTCGTCGTGCAGCTCGCGGGCGAGGGCGCGGCGCTCGTCCTCGCGGATCTCGATCAGGCGCCGCGTCAGCGCGGCGCGCTGCTCGGTGGCTTCCTCCAGGCGGTCGCCGAGCTCCTCGACGGCGCCGCCGATCATCGCCAGCTCCATCGAGCGGAAGCGCGGCAGTCTGGTGCGATATTGTCCGCGCGCCATGCGTTGCAGCGCCGTCACGATCGCGCGCGCCGGGGCCAGCGCATGCGCGATCGCGAGCGATGCCAGCAGTGCGATCGCCGCCGCCATCAACAGCGCCACATCGATCACGTTGAGGATGTACTCCCAGGCGAGCGAGATCGCGGCGGCGGCATCCGGCGTCGCGACCACCGTGCCGGCGGAAGCGGCGCGGGGACTGACGGGCCGCACCACCTCGGCGTGGCTGCCGAGGAAAATCGGCACGACGGCGGCGAACCAGCGCGGCGGAGTCTTGCCCAGCCCCTCGCTCTGGCCGCAGAGCGGCTTCTCGAATGCCGCGGCGGGCTGGAACTCGACGCAGACGCCGGGCGCGATCAGCTTCATGGTCTCCAGGGTGCGCCAGTCCGGAACGGGCAGGATATGCTCGCGGGCCCTGCTGCTACGCAACAAAAGCTCGCGCCAATAAAGCGCCTGAAGCGCCTGCGCGACCCGCTGCGCCGAGGCTGCGGTCGACCGATCGACGCTGCGATAGGCATCGAACGTGGCCCAAATGGTTGCCGCGCCAAGGCACAGGGCCACGATGAGCAGCAGACGGGCGACAAGCTGAAGCACGAGGCGCATGCGATCACCCTCGACGTTTGATAAGGTCAGCCTAACAACGCCGCCGCGCCTTGCCAATTGCGGGGTTCGGCAGGGATTGCAGCTCGGGCAAATTTCCCAAGCCGGATTGGGCATGGGTCTTTGGACCTGATACGGCCGCTTTGATCTAATCGGGTGGAAATCTTGATGGGCCAATCGTTGCGGCCCGAGGAGCGTTGCAGCATGAGTTCGATGACGATTGGACCGATCGCGTCGGCCGCGACCGACCCGTCCGAGCGCAGCGCGCTGCTGTTCTGGATGATCTTCACCGGGCTCTCGATCTTCGCCGTCGTGCTGCTGTGGCGGTTCGGTTTGATCCATCTGATGCTGACCTCTGACCGCACCTACATCTCCAGCGTCATCGCGCTGCTCTACGTCGTCACCTGCGGCCATTGCTTCCTGCGCACGCGGGCGATCGCGCGAGAGGGCGCGGCGGCGCGGCGTTGCCGGGCGGCGCTCGCGGCCCCCGATGGCGGCAAGGTGCTCGATGCGCGTGCGGCGGCGTTGCCGCGCGGGCTGGTGCGGGATCACATCGAAAGCCTGGTGACCAAGGCCGCGGCGCAGGATTATCGCCCGGTGGATCAGACGCTGCTGCTGCGAACGCTCGCCGATCGGCTGCGCGGCTCCAACGGGTTCGGCGCCTTCGTCTCGGACACGCTGATGAAGCTCGGCCTGCTCGGCACTATCATCGGCTTCATCATCATGCTGGCACCGATCGCGGGGCTCGATGCCGCCGACAAGGTCGCGATGCGCTCCTCGATGGGGCTGATGAGCGACGGCATGGCGGTCGCGATGTACACGACGCTCGCCGGCCTCGTCGGCTCGATCCTGGTCCGCATCCAGTATTACATGCTGGATGCGGCGACCCAGCGCGTGTTCTCGGATGCGGTGGTGCTGACCGAGACCTATGTGACGCCGGTGCTCGAGCGCAAGGGCGCGGCAATCAAGGGCGCCACCCCGCCATGATGGATGATTTCGGTCTCTATCCGCGCGAGGAGCCGTTCGACCCCCTGGGCGTGATGCTGTTCAAGGCGCTCCAGGTGATCGCGTTCCTGTTCTTCCTGGCGCTGCTCGCGGTCTCTCCGGACGCCAAGGAGGGCAAGATCGACTCCAAGGCCGAGTTCATGATCACGTTGGACTGGCCGGACAATCACCCCGACGATCTCGACCTGTTCGTGCAGGATCCCGCCGGCAACATCGCCTGGTACCGCCACCGCGAGGCCGGCTTCCTCACCCTCGACCGCGACGACCGCGGCGGGGCCAACGACTTCATCATGGTCGCCGGCAAGAAGATCGCCTCGCCGATCCGCGAGGAGATCGTCACGGTGCGCGGCATCCTCGCCGGCGAATACACCGTCAACATCTCGCATTTCGTGGCGACGACCGGCGAGCCCGTCACGGCCAATGTGAAGGTGCAGAAGCTCAATCCGACGGCGCAGGTGGTGTTCGACAACAAGTTCACGCTCGATCACACCGGCGACGAGAAGACCGCGGTCCGGTTCCGGATCGATGACGAGGGCAAGGTCGTCAACGTGGACCAGCGGCCGAAATCGCTGCTGGAGACGTTCCGCAGCGGCTGGCGCAACGGCGCCGATCTCGACCCGCGGACAGGAGTGAGCAGGAATCCTATGAGGATACGCCGTGACTGATCTGCAGACAGTCATCCTGACGCTGTCGGTCGCCTACGCCGTGATCGGCGCGCTGCTGCTGGTCGTGCTGGTCTATGCGCGCCTGCACTGGTCGCTGAAGGCGGTCGCGGTGATCGTGACCAGCGCCTTCTATGTCGTCAGCTTCACCGAGATGCGCGGGCTGCTCGGCTGGGCCAGTTCCGACCGGCTGCCGGCGACCTTCAAGCTGCTGAAGGCCCGCATCGTCGAGCCGCATTCGCTTCAGGGCGATCCCGGCTCGATCTATCTCTGGGTCGAGCAGCTCGACGAGGACAATCGCCCGAGCGGCATCCCGCGGGCCTTCCGCGTGCCCTACAACGACAGGCTCGCCGACAAGACCCATGCCGCGGAGAACGAGATCGCGCTCGGACATCCGCAAGGCGGCCGCGCCGCCGATTTCGGCGGCGGCGATGGAAGCATCATCGACATGGTCCGCGAATATGTGACGCCCAAGACGATCTTGGAGACGACCGGCGGCGATTCCTCGACCGGCGAGTTCATCGCTCCGCCGGCCGGTGCGCAAGGCGCCGTGTTCACCCCGCTGCCGCCGCCCCGAATGCCCCCGAAGGACGAGCAATAGGCTCGTCACCATCGCCCGCAGGGCGCTGGTAATCCGCGCGGCGCTGGCGCATCTTCTTGACCTCCCTCAATTTGGCCCTGTCGGCCTTCAATAAGAATTCGAGGGTGGAGGGTGTGTGCTCCTAGCTGTCTTTTCGGATATCCATGGCAACAGGCAGGCCTTCGAGGCCTGCCTGTTGGTCGCCCGTGCGAAGGGCGCGGAGCAATTCGTCCTGCTCGGCGATTTCGTCGGCTATGGCGCCGATCCGGAATGGGTTGTGGATACCGCGATGGAGCTCGTTGCCCAAGGTGCTGTCGCCGTGCGCGGCAATCACGACCAGGCGGTCAATTCCTCCGCAGAGACGATGAACGCCGAGGCGCAGGTCGCGATCGAATGGACCCGCGGCCGGCTCGACACCGCGCAGCGGCGGTTCCTGACCGAATTGCCGATGCTGGTCGAGGACGGCGATCGGCTCTTTGTGCATTCGGAAGCCTCACACCCCCAGCGCTGGCACTATGTCCGCTCGACGGTGGAGGCCGCCAAGAGCCTGATCGCGACACCGGCCCATGTCACGTTCTGCGGCCATGTCCATCGTCCCGCGCTCTATTCGATGTCGGTGACGGCGAAGATGACGAGCTTCGTGCCGAAGACCGACGTCCCGGTGCAGCTCTTGCGCGGACGGCAATGGCTCGCCGTGCTCGGCTCGGTCGGCCAGCCCCGCGACGGCGATCCGTCGGCAGCTTTCGTCTTGTTCGATACCGAATCGTGCCAGATCACCTATTGCCGCGCGCCCTATGACGTCGCGACCGCGGCGGGCAGAATTCGCGACAACGGTCTGCCGCATTGGCTCGCCGACCGGCTCTCGCAGGGGCGCTGAAGGCAATGCCGAAGCCTCTGGTCAAATCCGGCGCGGTGATCGATGGCTACACCATCGGCGAATGCGTTCATGCCGGCGGCATGGCAACGCTGTGGACCGTCACCCATCCCGGCATCGACGTGCCGCTGCTGATGAAGATCCCGCGGGTCTCGGAGGGCGAGGACCCCGCCGCGATCGTCTCCTTCGAGATGGAGATGATGATCCTGCCGCGGCTTGCGGGCCCGCACGTCCCGACCTGTTTCGGCACCGGCGATTTCGCGCACCAGGCCTATGTCGTGATCGAGCGCATCGGTGGCGCCACGCTCTACAAGCGGCTGCCCGAGCTGCCGTTGCCCTATGACGAAGCGCGGCAGCTCGTCGCCAGGATCGCGAGCGCGCTGGCCGATCTACACCGGCAGAACGTGATCCATCACGACATCAAGCCGAGCAGCATCATGTTCCGCGAGAGCGGCGAGGCCGTGCTGATTGATTACGGCCTGTCGCACCACAACCACCTGCCGGATCTGTTGCAGGCGGAGTTCCGCCTGCCTTACGGCACCGCGCCCTACATGGCGCCCGAGCGGCTGTCGGGCGTGCGCGACGATCCGCGCAGCGACCTGTTTTCGCTCGGCGTGCTGCTGTATTTCTTCACCACCGGCGAGCGGCCGTTCGGCGAGGGCGAGACGCTGCGCGCGATGCGGCGCCGGCTGTGGCGCGATCCGCATCCGCCGCGCAAGCTTCGCGCCGACTATCCGCCCTGGCTCCAGGAGGTGGTGCTGCGGTGTCTCGAGATCGAGCCGGTGTGGCGCTATCCGACGGCGTCCCAGCTCGCCTTCGATCTCACCCATCCCGACCAGGTCAAGCTCACCACGCGCTCGGAGCGGGTCAAACGCGACCCGCTCAGCGTCGCCTGGCGTCGCCGGTTCAATCTGGGCGTCATGGCGCCGCGCGCGAAATCGGATGTCGCCGCCCAGATCGCATCGAGCCCGATCCTCGCTGTCGCGCTCGATACGGTGGAAGGCGCACCGGAG
Source organism: Bradyrhizobium sp. CFUWI (assembly GCF_056429085.1). Taxonomy (NCBI): domain Bacteria; kingdom Pseudomonadati; phylum Pseudomonadota; class Alphaproteobacteria; order Hyphomicrobiales; family Nitrobacteraceae; genus Bradyrhizobium; species Bradyrhizobium sp. CFUWI. The sequence continues at coordinate 127,055 of NZ_JBWJZE010000009.1, read as the reverse complement.
CTCAACGAGGCGCTGCGCGTGACCACCGAGCGCATCCTCGCCACCCTGCCGTCAGCGCGGCTCGCCTGCGTCAACGTGCTCAAGCTGAGCCGGATCGCGGTCGACCGTACCTTGGACGAGCAGGGGTCCAACAAGCATATCGACCGCCTGGTGGCACTCCGGCATTGGGCGACGCCGCTCAAATTGGATGAGAGCCGGCTGACGGCTCATGTGCTGGAGGCGGTCGATCCCGCCGCCGCGATCCTGGAGTTCGCCGAGGTCAACCAGGTCGACCACGTCATCATCGGAGCGCGGCAAGACTCATTCAGGCGCGCGCTGCTCGGCAGCGTATCGGCCAAGGTCGCTTCGGAAGCCAGGTGCACCGTCACGGTGGTGCGGCCGCCGCGGATGGCTGGCGACGCCGGCGAGACCGATGCCGGCGAAGCACCGGGCGCAGCACCGGCTTAGGCTGCCTGCCGACTTGAACGGGGGGATCAGGCGTGGGCGGACTGAGCGACCCGCTTGCGGCGGATCGGCCAGGAGAATTGCGGGCCGGGCTCGCCGTGATCCGCGCTGCCGCCGAAATACTGAATGATCTCGCGGCAGGGCTCGCAATTGAACAGGTTACGCGACGCGGATGCCTTGGTCATTTCCTTCAGGCAGTTCGGGCAGTGCGGTTTCATGGGTAAATCCAAAAAAAGAAGTGTCAGTGTCGGTGCTGCGAGGCCAACGAATGATCGAGGTCCGTCGTGTCGAGCCTGACGTCGCCGTCCATCGCCCCATCGGTGCGCTCGAGGCGGCCGAAGAAATAATCAAGACCCGGATGTGGGCGGCGCGGGATCCGGCACCTGCGCTTCGGCTGGCGCTTCACGAGCGTGATCTGCATGGCGCTCAACCCCGACGACGATGAAGCTGGAAGACGCGGGCAGGGGTCTTGGCCTTCACCGGTCGCGCCACATGCAGGCTGCGGGCCGCAATCGCCGCATTGAACGCCAACCACAACGCTACGCCAGTCCAGAGCAGGATCGCCGTCATGATGTCCTCCCGTCAAAAGCAGGCAGGAATCACTTGCGGTGATTTGCGCGAATCAGTGAAGCCCGGATGAGTACGGATCAAGACTGCAATTTCAGGCATTGCGCATTGCAATACCCGTCAGAGCCGCAGATTTTTCTACGGTCCGCCGGCGTCCTGATGCAGCTCAAATCGCTTCGCCGCGGGCTCCTAGCGCCGCGTTGCGGATCGCGGCGATGTTGGCTTTGTAGGCATCCTGCGTGCCGCCCCGGAATACGGATGTGCCGGCGACGAAGGCGTTGGCGCCGGCCGCAGCCAGCGCGCCGGCGACATCGGGGCCGACCCCGCCGTCGACCTCGATGTCGATCGGGCGTCCCGCCGTCATCGCGCGGATGTCGCGGATCTTTCCGATCGTGGAGGGAATGAAGGCCTGGCCGCCGAAGCCGGGATTGACCGACATCACCAGCACGAGGTCGACGAGATCGAGCACGTATTCGAGCGCGCTGACCGGCGTGCCTGGATTGAGCGAGACCCCGGCCTTCTTGCCGAGCGCGCGGATCGCCTGCAGCGAGCGGTGCAGATGGGGGCCGGCCTCCGCATGCACGGTGATGTGGTCGCAGCCGGCTTTCGCAAAGGCCTCGAGATAGGGGTCACACGGCGAGATCATCAGATGCGCGTCGAACACCTTCTTCGTGTGCGGGCGCATTGCCTTGATGATGTCGGGACCGTAGGAAATGTTGGGAACGAAGTGACCGTCCATCACGTCGAGATGGATCCAGTCGGCGCCGGCGGCGTCCACGGCGCGCACCTCCTCGCCGAGCCTGGAGAAATCCGAAGCCAGGATCGAGGGCGCGATGGCCAGGGGGCGTGGGGTGAAGGCTTGGGTCATGGCGGTTTCCGGTGGCGGCCGTGAAAGATGGGCCTCGCCTAACATGGGCCTCCATGGCGGGCAATGCAGGGCAGGCGTGCTTGCTGTGGGCGGAAAATTCTGCCGCGACCGGCACGAATTGCCGGTGTTCCCCGGCCGTCCAAGGCGCGGCGGAGCCGGATTTCATTGACCTTTTTGCGCTGGCACGACGCTTGCTGACATCGCCTGCAGAACATTGGCGGCGGCATGCCGCATCGGTTGGAGTTGTGCAATGTTGTTTGCCCTTGGGGCCGTCGGGGCCGTATCGAGTGCGCTCGACGCGATTCAGTCGCTGACAAACTCGAAATCGTCCTCTTCGACGCACAAGACGGGATCGGCGCAGAGCGCGACCAATCCGTTCGCGATCGACAGCGGTAGCAGCGTTACGACCAGCGGCGCGACCTCGTCGGTCAACTCGGGCAATTGCGCGCAGATTTCGCCGGAAACGATGAGCGCGCTGATCGCCGCGCAGAGCCAATCGTCCGACGGCAGCAGCGAGGCGACCTCGACTTCGTCGACCTCGACGTCGAAAGGCCGGGATGCTGCGCTCAAGGATCTGTTCTCGCAGATCGATGCGGATGGCGACGGCAACATCACCAAGTCCGAGTTCGAGGACGCGCTGGGCGCAGGCGGGACCAACCTCGCGCAGGCCGACGACGTGTTCTCCAAGCTGGATGCGAACTCCGACGGCGACGTCAGTCTCGACGAGATGTCGAAGGCCCTGAGGAGCGGTCACCACGGCCACCATCAGGCGCAAGGTGCCGGCGGCTCCGGCGATGGATCGGATTCCTCGTCGAAGTCCGGCGGCGGATCGACCTCGACGACGACGACCGCTGCCGACGGCTCGACCACCACCACCGTTACCTATGCCGACGGCTTCAAGATGTCGACGACGGTGCCGGGCGCCTCCAGCGCCCGCAATTCGGCCTATGATCTGTTTGCGCAGTTGATGCAGCAGCAAGGCGGCCAAGGCCAGGGCTCTTCGGCGGCGGCCGGTTCGTCGATGTCGATGAGCGTCTGACCGGCATCCGGATCAGCCGGCATATTCGTTCGTGATGTCACGATAGACATAGCGGTCACGGATTACGTGGTTGAAGAACGCGCCCTTTGAGCGCGCGTCCCGGAACGCTGCGGCGACCTCGGGCGGAACGTCCTCGTAGACATAGAGGCGACCGCTGACGAAAGTCACCTTCAGCTCCCGCGTGTCGGGCGCATAGCGGAAGAACCGGATCACGTAAGACGGCATGGCAGTACACCTGGGAGCCGCCAGGGTAACGCCGTATCAGCCGTTTCGTTTCTAGCCGAATCGGTCCTGCCACGCCGGCTGCGCCCCCGGGAACGGCAGCGCGGTCGCGCTGTACACGGCGCGGCCGATCGCGCGCGCGACCACGTTGGCGGCGACGGTGCCGAGCTCGGTGAGGCCGACCAGCGGCTCGATCGGCTTCTCGCCGGTCGCCGCCGCGAACAGCACGTCGCCATCGGTCGGTGCGTGCACCGGATAGATGGCGCGGGCGAAGCCGGTGTGCGCGATCATCGCCAGCCGCTTGGCCTGAGGTTTGGTCAGCACCGCGTCGGTGACGACCGCGCCGATCGTGGTGTTTTCCCGCGCGCTCGCCGCCGGACCGCCCTTGATGCGCATGCGGAGCATGTCGTCGGTGAATGTGTCGGGCAGGCCGCGGCCGCCGAATTCGCCGCCGATCTCGAACGGCGCCGCCCAGAACCACGGCCCGTCGCCGACGGTAACGCTGCCCACCGCGTTGACGGCGACGATCGCGGCGACCTTCACGCCATCAGGTGTCACCGCCGAAGCCGAGCCGAGCCCGCCCTTGAATGTCGCGGTGGTGGCCCCTAAGCCGGCGCCGACGCTGCCGAGTGCGAAGTCGGTGCCGGCGGCAGCGGCCGCGGCGTAGCCGAGGTCGCGATAGGGCGAGAAGCGTCCCCAGGCCTTGTCACCGCCGTTGAGCAGATCGAACAGGATCGCGCCCGGCACGATCGGGATCAGGGCTTCGCGAACCCTGAAGCCGCGCCCCTGCTCGGCGAGCCAGGCCTGGACGCCGCCGCCGGCATCGAGACCGAAGGCGGAACCGCCGGACAGCGCGATCGCATCGACCCGCTCGACGGTGTTGGCGAGATCGAGCAGGGCGTCCTCGCGCGTGCCGGGACCGCCGCCGCGCACGTCGATCGCCGCGACCGCGGGGGAATCGAAGATGATCGCGGTGGTGCCGGTGGCGACTTTGGCATCCTCGGCATGGCCGACGCGGACCCCTGCAATGTCGGTGAGCAGATTCTTCAAGGTGGCCTCGTGCGCTGAAAGGAGCTCGCCTTGCGATAGCGCAGGGATGCCGCAGGCTCAACTCGCCAGTGCCGTCCTGAGCATCTTGGCAAGTTCGGTCTTGCGGTAGGGCTTCGCCAGCAGCAGCACGCCGGAATCGAGCCGGCCGTGATGGACGATGGCATTCTCGGTATAGCCCGAGGTGAAAAGCGTCTTCAGATCGGGGCGGCGGCGGCCTGCTTCGTCGGCCAGCTGACGGCCGTTCATGTTGCCCGGCATGATGATGTCGGTGAAGAGCAGGTCGATGGTCTTGTCGTTGTCGAGGATGGTCAGGGCCTCGGCGCCGTTGGCGGCCTCGAGCGCGGTATAGCCGAGGCTCTTGACCTGGGTCACCACATATTGCCGCACCAGCGCATCGTCCTCGACGATCAGGATCTTCTCGTTGCCGCCGGTGACGGGCGCATTCTGCAGCGCCTCGAACTCGCTCTCCTGCACGCCGCTCGAGCGCGGCAGGTAGATCTTCACGCTCGTGCCATGGCCTTGCTCGCTGTAGATCTTGATGTGGCCGCCGGACTGCTTGACGAAGCCGAACACCATGCTCAAGCCCAGCCCGGTGCCCTTGCCGACCTCCTTGGTGGTGAAGAAGGGATCGAACACGCGGTCGATCAGCTCCGGCGGGATTCCGGAGCCGGTGTCGCTGACCGCGATCATCACGTAATTGCCGGCGGCGACGTCGGGGTTCATGCTGGCATAGCCGTCGTCGAGGAAGATGTTGCGGGTCTCCAGCACCAGCGTGCCGCCCTCGGGCATGGCGTCACGGGCGTTCAGCGCGAGGTTGAGGATCGCGGTGGACAACTGGCCGGGATCGACCAGCGTCGGCCAGGCGTCCTCGGTGAGCTGCGGCACGATGGTGATCTGCTCGCCCAGGGTGGGGTGCAACAGCTTGGCGGCTTCGAGCGCCAGCGCGTTGACGTCGATCTCGCGAGGCTGGAGCGGCTGCTTGCGGGCGAAGGCCAGCAGATGCTTGGTCAGCTGCGCGCCGCGCTCGGCGGCATCGTCGATCAGCTTGGTGATCGCAGCCAGCTCGGGGCGATCGGCGACCGCGTCGGCCAGGATGCCGATCGTGCCGGTGATGACGGTCAGTACGTTATTGAAATCGTGGGCGACACCACCGGTCAACTGGCCGATGGAGTCCATCTTCTGGACATGCCGGAACTGGGCTTCGGCGGCCTGCTTCTCCGTGAGATCCCGGCCGATGAAGAAATGGCGCTTCACCGGTTCGGACCAGGTGCCCATCCAGTTCAGCGTGACCTCGTGACCGTCGTAGTGGTAGTAGCGCGCCTCGAAGCTGCGCTTGACCGCGCCGCGCCGCGCCGCCCGCATCTCCTCCCGCGTCTTCTCGAGGTCGTCAGGATGGATGAACTCGGTCGCGCTGTGCCCGATCATGTCTTCCGGGTTGAAGCCGAGGATGTTCTTCACGCTCGGGCTGACCTGGACGAAATTGCCGAAACCGTCGGTGACCAGGATCAGGTCCTGCGAGGTCTCGAAGATGCGCTGGCGCTCCTCGGTCTCGCGGCGCAGCTTCTCGCGCGCCTCTTTCTCCTCCGTGATGTCATGGGCGATCTTGGAGGCGCCGATGATCTCTCCGTGGTCCGATCTCAATGGCGAAACATTCAGGACGACGTCGAGCGGGCGGCCATCCTTCCGAATCCGCACCGTCTCGTGCTGGGCGATCGACTCGTTGCTGGCGATCCGGTTGAGGATGCTCCTGACTTCGTGCTTGCGGTCCGGCGGCACGATGATGTCGATCGACCGTCCGACGGCCTCCGCGGCGGAATAGCCGAACAGATGCTCGGCGGCCTTGTTCCAGCCGGTGATGATGCCGTCGAGCGTCTTGGTGATGATGGCATCGTTGGAGGATTCGACGACGGCGCCGTACAGCGCGAGGCGCTTGCCGTAATAGTCGCGTTCCGAGGCCGATTGCTGGCGCAACTTCCCGACGAGGCCGACGGTGTGCACCTGAAGGCGGACGTTCTCGATCAGCAGCACCGCAAGCACGAAGCTCGACGCGCAGAGGCCGTAGAGACGGCCGGCGTAGAAACCGAGATCGAAGCGCGCGACGTTGACGATCGCGGACAGCGCGACGTCGAACAGCCATGCGCACATCACGACCATGAGCCAGACGTCGATCACCGAATGCGGGCGGCGGAACCACAGCGAAACGAGCGCCGCGAAGCTCAGCGACCACACGAAGGACACGACCCCGATCATGGTCGCCGTGTAACGGCCGTCGCGGAGCAGAACCGGCAGCAGATCGTGCTGGGCGGTGACGATCCAGGTAAAGGCACCGATGGCCGCGACGACGCCGAGCGCGATGGCGCAGATCGCGGTGCTGGTCGGACCCTGGATCCTGGGGCCGCCGTCCTTTTCCTTCTGCCAGGCATAGCCGAGCACGAACAGCGGGAAGACGCCGTGCCAGATCATGTAGAGCCAGACGGTGGTCTGGCTGCCCGCGCCAAACAGCCCGGTCGGGGTGAACAGGCCGGGGAAGGTGAGGGCGTGGACCAGCGCCGCGGCGGCGGTGAAGAGATAGCCGGTCGACAGCCACAGCAGCGCACGGGTCCGCAACACCGAAAACTGCGATAGCAGCAGCACTGCCGTTATGATGTCGCTCACGGCCAGGGCTGATTGATAACTCGCGACGAAGGCCGGGACCGGCGGCAGCGCGATACTTGCGAACGGAACGGCCAATGCGAACAGGATCGACGAGATGCCGACGATCCACAATGCCGCGGTCCGATCGGTTGACGTGGCCGGCAGAGTAGAAAGAAATGTGCTTCGGTCGATCGTAGGCGCGTTCATCTCGTGCAGACCCGTTTTGAGCATCTCCGCAGTTCCAAGATCGGGCAGTCTTGACCTCCACGGTAGCCCGTTCCGGGCACGGGTCGTGAACTGATGCAGCGACGACTCAACCGAAGGTTACAGTTTACTTAATGTGGGTGGGAACGCGGAATAGGGATCGGGTAAGATGCGCTTTACTGCGCGGTGTCATAATGCCCTGCCACGGTGCCGGGTTCCAGGTTTGAATCATACGATTTGATCGATCTGCGGGAGTTGTTCCCATGCCTCGCGTTCTCATCATCGACGACCAGAAGGACGTGAGCGCGATGGTCGCGATCGTGCTACGGGTCAACCATTACGAGGTTGCCGAGGCCGACAGCGGCGCGGCCGGGCTGAAAACCTTCGCGGAAGGCCGCTTTGACGCAGCGATTGTCGATATTTTCCTTGGCGATACCAGCGGGATCGACGTCATCGCGGCCCTGCGCGAGCGTGCGCCGGGGATCCCCATCGTCGCGGTGTCCGGAATGACGGCGCTGGACTTCATGGAAGCGTCGCCCCACCTCGCCAACGTGATCTGCCTGCAAAAGCCGTTTCGGCCGAACGATCTCCTGCAAGCGCTTCGGAAGGCCCAGACCGCGGCCGCCGGCGAGCTGCCCGCAGCCGTCTGATCCTGCCGCAAAAACAAAAACGCCCCGGTCAAGCCGGGGCGTTGGTGAGGATTGCATGCGAGGTTTGAGCCTCGGAGCCGCGTTCAGGTGCCGCTGCCCGTGATCTGGGCGTAGCCGCCCTTGGCGTCCCACTTGTAGACGACGTAATCGAGCAGCTTGATGTCGCCCTTGGCGTCATACTCGATCGGGCCGATCACGGTGTCCCACTTGCCGGCCTTCATCGCCTCCATGACCTTCTTGGCATCGGTGGTGCCGGCCTTCTTGGCCGCCTGCGACCACACCTGCATCGCCGCGTAGGTGTAGAGGGTGTAGCCCTCCGGATCGATGTTCTTGGCCTTGAAAGCCTCGACGATCTTCTTCGCGGTCGGCTTGTTGCGCGGATCGGGGCCGAAGGTGAACAGCGTGCCTTCGCCGGCCGGGCCGGTGATGGAGGCGTACTCCTTGTCGGCGAGCGCGTCGCCGGCCATCAGCACGGTCTTGAGGCCCTGGTCGCGCATCTGACGCAGGATCAGGCCGCTCTCCTGATGGTAACCGCCGACATAGACGAGGTCGATGTTGTCGCGCTTCAGGCGCGAGACGATCGCGTTGAAGTCCTTGTCGCCCTTGTTGTAGGACTCATACATCTTCTCGGTGACGCCGGCCTTGTTGAGCGCCTTCTTGGTCTCGTCCGCAAGACCCTTGCCGTAGGTGGTCTTGTCGTTGAGGATCGCGATGTTCTTGCCCTTGTAGTTCTTGGCGATGTACTGCGCCGCGATCAGGCCCTGCTGATCGTCACGGCCGCAGACGCGCGCCACGTTCCAGAGCTTGCGCTCGGTGAAGAGCGGGTTGGTCGAGGCCGGCGTGATCTGGAGCACGTTGCCGTCGGCATAAGCTTCAGAAGCCGGGATCGACGACGACGAGCAATAGTGCCCGGCCACGAACGGGATTTTCGCGCCGGCGATCTTTTCGGCGATCGAGCGCGCCTGCTTCGGGTCGCAAGCGTCGTCCTCGACGGAAAGCGCGAGCTTCTTGCCGTTGACGCCGCCGGCGGCGTTGATATCGGCCACGGCCATTTCGGCGCCGTTCTTCATCTGGCGGCCGAAGGCGGACTCGCCGCCGGTCATCGGACCTGCGACTGCGATGGTGACATCCTGCGCGAACGCCGCGCTCGACAGCGCGATCGATACGCCGAATGCCAGACCGATGAGCTTCAGTGATTTCATGAGATACCTCGCGGGTGGTCGCCTGTGGAAGTTGCCGGGCATGCCCGGTCCAAACCGGCGCCATTCTTGAATGAATTTCGGGAGAAGTCACCGGCAAAATACGGGCATTGGCGCAGATATCTCGCCCCATTCGGCCGCACGCGGGGCCGCGCATGGCTCGGTCAGCCGTGCCGGCCGCCTTCCAGATAGGCGGCGCGAATCTCAGGGCGCTGCAACAATTCGGCGCCGGTGCCGGCCAGCGTGATCAGGCCATTGACCATGACGTAGCCGCGATGGGCGAGCTTGAGGGCATGGTTGGCGTTCTGCTCGACGATCAGGACGGTCAGGCCGTCCTGCCGGTTCAGGGTGCGGATCGCATCGAAGATCTGGCGCGCGATCAGCGGCGCGAGGCCCAGCGAGGGCTCGTCGAGCAGGAGCAGGCGCGGACGGCTCATCAGGGCCCGGCCGATCGCCAGCATCTGCTGCTCGCCGCCGGAGAGGGTTCCGCCGCGCTGGTCATAGCGCTCCTTCAGCCGTGGAAACAGCGTGAAGACGCGCTGGAGCGTCGCCTCGCGTTCGGCCTCGGTGCATTCGGTGGCGTCCGCCCCCATCTGGAGGTTTTCCGCCACGCTCATGCGCGGGAAGATGCGGCGGCCCTCCGGCGATTGCGCGATGCGCAAATGCGCGATCTCGTGGGTGGGGACGTTGGTGATGTCGCGGCCTTCGTACAGGATCTGGCCGGCCCGGGCGCGCGGCTTGCCGAAGATCGTCATCATCAGCGTCGACTTGCCGGCGCCGTTGGCGCCGATCAGCGCCACGATCTCGCCGGCATTGATCGCGACGTCGACGCCCTTCAGCGCCTCGATCTTGCCGTAGGCGGCGCGCAAGCCCTGGATCGCGAGCAGAGGAGAGGTTGTCACGCTCCGCCCTCCATCACGGCTGCCGCCTCTTCCTCGTCGGCGCCGAGATAGGCCGCGATCACCTTGGGATCGTCGCGGACCTCGCGCGGCGTGCCTTCCGCGATCTTGACGCCATGGTCCATCACCACGATGTGGTCGGAAATCTCCATCACCACCGACATATCGTGCTCGATCAGGAGGATCGAGGTGCCGAGCTCGTCGCGGATCGAGAGCAAAAGCTCGCTCAAGGCCGCGCTCTCGCGCGCGTTGAGGCCGGCGGCGGGCTCGTCCAGGCACAGAAGCGCGGGCTCTGTGCACATTGCGCGCGCGATCTCGAGCCGGCGCTGGTCGCCATAGGCGAAATTGCCGGCGGCATCGTCGGCGCGGTCGATCAGGTTGACCCGCTTGAGCCAGTCGGTGGCGAGGTCGATGGCGCGCTTTTCGGCGTCACGATAGGTCGGAACGCCGAGCAGCCCGAGGAGGGTGAATCCGGAGGCGCGCATCAGCGCGTTGTGCTGCGCCACCATCAGGTTCTCCAGCGCGGTCATGCCCGGAAACAGCCGGATGTTCTGGAAGGTGCGTGCGACCTTGGCCTGCTTGGCGATGCGGAAATCGCTCAGCCGCTCCAGCGCGACCGTCGTGCCGTCGTCGTGCGTGAGGCGGATGGCCCCGCCGCTCGGTTTGTAGAAGCCGGTGATGCAGTTGAACACGGTGGTCTTGCCGGCGCCGTTCGGCCCGATCAGCGCGGTGATCTTCTTCCGCTCGGCGGCGAAAGACAGGTCCTGCACGGCAACGATGCCGCCGAATCGCATGGCGAGCCGGTCGATGCTGAGAATCTTGTCGCCGCTCATCCGTGCCCTTCCTTGACGAGGTCGGAGGAGATCGCTTTCGCCTTGGTCAGATAGACGGTGGGCGCGCGGTGGCCGACGAGGCCACGCGGCCGCCAGATCATGATCAGTACCATGGACATGCCGAACACCAGCATGCGGTAGGTCTCGAGGCCGCGGAACAATTCGAAGCCGCCGATCATGGCGAGCGCGGCAAGCGCCACGCCGAGCTGCGAGCCCATGCCACCGAGAACGACGATGGCGAGCACCAGCGCCGATTCCTGGAAGGTAAAGGATTCCGGGCTGATGAAGCCCTGGCGGGTGGCGAAGAACGCGCCGGCAAAGCCGCCGAACATGGCCCCCGTCGCGAACGCTGTCAGCTTGGTGGTCGTGGTGTTGATGCCGAGCGCGCGGCAGGCGACCTCGTCCTCGCGCAAGGCCTCCCAGGCCCGACCGATGGGGAGGCGGCGCAGGCGGATCGTCGCCCAGTTGGTGAGCAGCGCAAGCGCCAGGATCAGGTAGAACAGGAAGATGATGCGGTGCGTCGGCGAATATTCGATGCCGAGCTTGGCGGCGAGGCCGTCGTCGCTGTTGTCAAGCGGGATGCCGAAGAAGGAGGGGCGGGGAATGCCCGAGACGCCGTTGGGGCCGCCGGTGAGCTCCTGCCAGTTGATGATGACGAGGCGGATGATCTCGCCGAAGGCCAGCGTCACGATGGCGAGATAGTCGCCGCGCAGGCGCAGCACGGGGAAGCCGAGAAGCACGCCCCAGAACGCCGCGAGGATGCCGGCGAGTGGCAGGCAGATCCAGAACGACCAGCCGAAATTGGTCGCAAGCAGCCCGTAGGAATAGGCACCGACCGCATAGAAGGCGACGTAGCCGAGATCGAGCAGGCCTGCGAGCCCGACCACGACGTTCAACCCCCAGCCCAGCATCACATAGGTGAGCACGAGGATGGCGAGGTCGAGGATGTAACGCTGGTCATAGAAGATGACGGGCACCAGCACCGTAAAGATCAGAAGTGCCGGCGCGAGGTAGCGGCCGATAAAGGACATGCCGCTCTGCACCGCCGGCGGCACCAGCTTCTCGGCACCGGTCGGGCCGATCCATTGCCGTAGCAGCTCGATCACGATCGAGCCGCCGAACACCGCCCCGACGAGGGAGGCGAGTTCGCCGAAGCGCGTCCAGTAGGTGAGCTGGCCGTCGGAGCCCGCCTCGGTGCGGATACCGACCATCAACGAGAACAGCACCAGCGCGATCAGGGCGTTGACGAAAGCCGTCTTCAGGATGGAGGTGATGCCCGTTGCAGGTTTGGCAGTCATGGGTGAGGAAGTTGCCACGCGCGACCGTCAGACTTTTTCGACTTCGGGGCGACCGAGCAGGCCGGTCGGCATGAAGATCAGCACCACGATGAGGATCGAGAACGCCGCGACGTCCTTGTATTCGACCGAGAAATAGGCCGACCAGAACGTCTCGATCAGGCCGATCGCGAGGCCGCCGAGCATGGCGCCGGGCAGCGAGCCGATGCCGCCGAGCACGGCGGCGGTGAACGCCTTGATGCCGGCGACGAAGCCCATGAAGAAGTCGACGAGACCGTAATACAGCAGGTACATCAGGCCCGCGACCGCGGCGAGCGCAGCGCCGATCACGAAGGTCATGGAGATGGTGCGGTCGACGTCGACGCCGAGCAGCGCCGCCATGGTCTGGTCCTGCTCGCAGGCACGCATGTCGCGCCCCAGCCGGGTGCGCGACACCAGCCAGGTGAAGATCGCCAGCAGCACGATCGTGGTGATGACGACCACGATCTGGATGTTGGAGAGCTGGATCACGAAGCCGTCGGCGCTCTCGTGCAGCGTGTAGCCGCCGGTGATCACGGGCGGCACTGGCTTCACCCGCGCGCCTTGCGCCACCTGCGAATAGTTGGTCAGCACGAAGGACATGCCGATCGCCGACAGCATCGGGGCGAGGCGGAAGGAGTGGCGCAGCGGACGGTAAGCAATGCGCTCGATGGTCCAGCCATACAGGGCCGTGATCGCCATCGAGACCAGGATTACGATGAGCAGGATCACCGGGACCGCGGTCAGGCCGGTCGAGACCAGAAGAAGGAAGGTGATCAGCGCGATGAAGCCGCCGATCATGAAGACGTCGCCATGGGCGAAGTTGATCATGCCGACGATGCCGTAGACCATCGTATAGCCGATGGCGATCAGGCCGTAGATCGAGCCTAGGACGAGACCGTTGATGAGCTGCTGGGCGAAATAATCCATGGGCTTGCCGTACTCAAACCTGACGCGGGCTCAAAGCGAGCTCTTGGGAGAGTGGGTTGGAGGGTGGTTTTCTTGGGCCCCGGCAGCCGCTAGCATTCTGCACGTTTTGTAACAGCAGGGAACTGATGGCTGCAACACCTCACGCGGCGGCAGGAGGTCTTGTACAGAGCTCATTTGGCGTTCCGGGTTCCGCAGGTGCGAGAAACCGGGTTCCGCCGGCAACCTAACTGGGGGGCGACCGTTGTCTCGTCTCTGACGTCCAACAAGGGAGTTCCCCGAATGACGAAGCAGCAGAACCAGAATCCGGGCCAACAGAGTCAGAACCCCGGCCAGCAGCGCCCCGGGCAGCAGCAGGGCGGTGGTCAGAAACCCGGACAGCAGCAGCAGAACGATCCGATGCGCCAGGGCGATCGCCCCGGCCAGCAGGGCGGCCAGCGCGACCAGGAATAGTGCGCTTGATAGCCGAGGAATAATAAGAGGGCGACGAGGGGCCCCGCCGAAAGGCGGGGCCTTTTTTGTTGGCCTTCTAGCGTCGTCGTTCCGGGGCGGCTCGCAGAGCCGAACCCGGAATCTCGAGATTTCGGCTTCGACTGCCCCGCAATGACGACCTCTGCGAGGCCAGTTAAGGTAAACAAAGGGTTTAAATTGCCGCCACGGTACGATGCGAGTTAGCTCCCCGCAAAGCCTTCGATCGAAGGCGAAGGCAGGCGAAGCGGGAAGCTGCATGTTCAGGAATTGGCGGATCGGCTCGGTCAACGGCGCGCTGCTCGCGGCCCATTTCATCCCGGCCTGGGCCCTGGTCGCCTTCAATATCATTGTCGCACCGGTGCACGGCCTCTACGAGCGGCCGAGCGTCGCGGTTGCGCTGTATCTCAGCGACCATCTCCAGATGGCCGGCATGGACACGGTGCGCGCCGCCTGGCTGCTGGCGCTGGGCCGGCTGACGGTCGTGGCGTTCTTTGCGATCTATCTCGTGCTGCTCTGCATTCCTCGCATCCGCAGGAACGGCGGCAGCGACGAGGCGCTCGGCATCGCCCTGGCGATCGGCAGCCTGATCTCGTTTGCCAGCATGATCATGGCTTCGAAGGTCGGCGAGATGGCGGCGCTCCGGCTGCACGCCACCGAGCTGCTGCTCCTGCTCGGCGCCGCCATCGTGGTGGTGATCGAGCGGCCCGATGCCGCGCCCAGGACTGTTCAGAAGACCGTCGAGACCGCAGCACCCCTAGGGCTTGAGCAGGCCGAGCTCCTGCACAATCGCTGAGGCTTCCTTGACGGCGTGGTTCACGGCCGGCACGCCGCAATAGATCGCCTGCTGCAGCAGGATTTCCTTGATGTCGTCGGGCGTGAAGCCGCCTTCGGCAAGCGCCGCCCGCACGTGCAGGCGGAATTCGTCCCATTGTCCGAGCGCGACCATGGTGCCGATCACCAGCACCCGCCGCGTTCGCTCGTCGAAATGCGGCCGCGTCCAGATCTCGCCCCAGGCATAGCGCGTGATCATGTCCTGGAAGTCGGTGTTGAAGGCGTTGCGGTTCGCGATCGACTTGTCGACCCAGGCATTGCCCAGCACCTTGCGGCGAACGTTCATGCCGGCATCGCGGCGCTTCTGGTCGTCCATTCTTCCTCCTCTCCGTCATTGCGAGGAGCGTAGCGACGAAGCAATCCAGAATGTCTCCGCGGAGAGATCTCTGGATTGCTTCGCTACGCTCGCAATGACGGCGTTCTGCGGCTAGCGCTGCGTCAAAAATCCCACCACCGCGTCGGTAAACGCGTGCGGCTGCTCGACATTGGAAATGTGCGCGGCGTCGATGATGGTCATGCTGGCGCCGGGAATCTTCGAGCGGATCAATTCGCCCGCCGAGATCGGCGTCGCCATGTCGTGGCGGCCGGCGATCACCAGCGTCGGACTCTTGATCTTGGCAAGCAGCTCGCGCTGGTCCAGCGTCGACAGCGCCTCGCAGCAGGCGAGATAACCTTCGACAGGCGAGGCGAGCAGCATCGACTTCATCCGCGCGGTGATGTCAGGCTCGCGCTCGCGAAAATCCTGCGTCAGCCAGCCTGCGATCACGGCATCGGCGACCGCGGCGATGCCGCCCTTCTTCACGGCGTCGATGCGCTCCAGCCATCTGGTCGGCTCGGCATAATAGCAGGAGGTGTTGGCGAGGATGAGCTTGCCGAAGCGTTCCGGCGCGTTGGCGCCGAGCCATTGCCCGACCATGCCGCCCATCGACAGGCCGCACCAATGCACCTTCTCGATGTTGAGGTCGTCGAGGATCGCCAGCACGTCGCGGCCGAAGCGCTCCATCGTATAGGGGCCGGGCGGCACGCTGGACTTGCCATGGCCGCGGCGGTCGTAGCGGATGACGCGGAACAACTGCGTGAGCGCCTTCATCTGCGGCTCCCACATCTGAAGCGTGCAGCCGAGCGAGTTGGACAGCATCAAGGTCGGCCCGCCGTCGCGGCCCTCGACGGAGACGTTGAGCAGGCATCCGTCGGCATCGATCATCGGCATGCGGCGTCTCCGTCGTATCTGCGGTTCTTATTCGCGGTCGAGGCTGTCGAGCAGCCGGTCGATCAGGGCCTGGGAAGCCCCTTGATAGGCCATCGGCTCGAACAATGCCGCAATTTTTTCCGGCGAAAGCTGCGCATTGACCTGCGAATCGGCCAACAGCACCTCGCGCAGATGCTTCTTCTCGGCGACCGCGCGCTTGCTGGCGGTCTCGACGAGGTGGTGCGCATCGCTCTTGCCGATCTTCTCCGCCAGCGCGAACGTGACCGCCTCCGCCATGATCAGCCCATGCGTCGCGTCGAGATTGCTGCGCATGCGCGCGGCGTCGACGTCGAGGCCTTCCGCGATGTCGACGATGGCGGAAAGCGCGCCCGAAGTGACCAGCATCAATTGCGGCAGCGTCGGCCATTCCGCATGCCAGGGACCGGCGCTGCGCTCGTGGTCCTGCACTTGCGCCGCGAAGATCGTCGCGGCGAGCTGCGGGGCCATCGTGGCGGCGCCCAGGGCGCTCGCGGCGGCGACCGGGTTGCGCTTGTGCGGCATGGTCGAGGAGCCGCCGCGGCCTTCGCCGGCCGGTTCGAACGCTTCGGCGACGTCGGTCTGCATCATCAGCGAGACATCGCGCGCGATCTTGCCGCAACTTCCAGCCAGAATGGCGAAACAGGAAGCGGCCTCCGCGATCCGGTCGCGATGGGTGTGCCAGGGCGCTTCCGGCAGCGCCAGGTCGAGCTCCCGCGCGAGGCGTTCCGCCACGGCCAGGCCGTTGTCGCCGAGGGCCGCGAGCGTGCCGGCGGCGCCGCCGAATTGCAACGCGAGGCCCTCGCGGCGGAGCCGCCGCAGCCGGCAACGGGCGCGGGCGAGGCTTGAGGCATATCCAGCGGCCTTGAGGCCGAACGGCATCGGCAGCGCGTGCTGGAGCCAGGTCCGTGCCACCATCGCAGTGTTGCGATGGCTGCGCGCCAGTGTGGCAAAGCCCTTGATGGCGCGGCCAAGGTCGGCGTCCAGCGCATCGATGCCGGCGCGAAGCGTGAGCATGGTCGCGGTGTCGATGACATCCTGGCTGGTGGCGCCCCAATGCACGTAGCGCGCGGCCTCTTTGTCGGCCTTGCCGACATTGGCGGTCAGGGTCTTGACCAGGGGAATCGCAAGATTGCCCGATCGTGTGGCGGCCTCTGCCAGCGCGGCCATGTCAAAGGAATCGGCCTTGCAGGCGGCCTCGATCGGTCCCACGGCGGATGTCGGAATCACATTCGTGGCGGCCTCGGCGCGTGCCAGGGCTGCCTCGAAATCAAGCATGTTCTGCAAGGTCGACCGGTCGTCGCAGACCGCGCGCATGGCGGCGCTCGACAGCATCGGTGCGAGCAGGGGGGAGAGGGACGTACTCATGTTGCGCGCGACCTAATCATCATGGCCCGGCCATGCCAATCCCCAACCGCCTGCATACGCCATTTTGCAGTTGCGAATGTGCATTGCACGTGACCGGTCGCCGCCCTTTCCTTTGTCGCGTCCCTGCGTTACTTGATCAGCACTATAGTTGCGCGATCCGGGAGGCACCCTCATGGCCATGACGATGAACGGCGAAGTCCAGCTTGCGGCGCCGCGCGAGGCCGTGTGGGCCAAGCTCAACGATCCCGAGGTGCTGAAGGCCTGCATCCCCGGCTGCGAAGAGCTCGAGAAGACCGACGACGGCGGCTTTCGCGCAACGGCGAAAATGAAGGTCGGGCCGGTGTCGGCGCGCTTCAAGGGCAAGGTCACGCTGTCTGATCTCGACCCGCCGAACGGCTACAAGATCTCCGGTGAGGGCGAGGGCGGGGTTGCCGGCTTCGCCAAGGGCGGCGCGGCGGTCAAGCTGGCGGAGAAGGACGGCGGCACGCTGCTTTCCTACGACGTCGAGGCGCAGATCGGCGGCAAGTTGGCGCAGCTCGGCCAGCGCCTCATCAACGGCGCCGCCAAGAAGCTCGCCGACGAGTTTTTCGCGAACTTCGCCAAGGCCGTACAGAGCTGAAGGTCATCGCCTTCGGCATGGCGCCTTGCGTCCGGGGCGATGTTGCCCCGGGGCATAATGGCCCATATGATGGGTTGGAATAATTATAAGAACCGCTTCGATGGGACCCGTCGGGGCGCTGATAGAGAGTACTTATGGCAAAAATCTCCCTCATCGTGAACGGCAATCCTGTCACGGCCAACGTCGATCCCCGCACCCTGCTGGTGCAGTTCCTGCGCGAGAATCTGCGCCTGACCGGCACCCATGTCGGCTGCGACACCTCGCAGTGCGGCGCCTGTGTCGTGCATCTCGACGGCAAGGCCGTGAAGTCCTGCACCACGCTTGCGGTGATGGCCGACGGCCACGAGGTCAAGACGATCGAGGGGCTGGCCGCCGACGGCGCGCCGCTGCATCCGATGCAGGAAGCCTTCCGCGAGCACCATGGCCTCCAGTGCGGCTTCTGCACGCCGGGCATGATCATGACCGCGATCGACATCGTGCATCGCAAGGGCCACGAGCTCGACGACCATACGATCCGGGAAGAACTGGAAGGCAATCTCTGCCGCTGCACCGGCTACCAGAACATCGTCGCCTCGATCTCCGCCGGCGCCAAGGCGATGGCGAAATCCGACCTCGCGTAACGCGCATCCCGCGATCAGGACATTCAGATGTACGAATTCAAATATCATCGCCCCGGGACCGTTCGGCAGGCCGCCAACCTCCTGGTGAAGAACGAGGACGCCAAGGTGATCGCCGGCGGCCACACGCTGATTCCCGTCATGAAGCAGCGCCTGGCGAGCCCCCCGCATCTGGTCGACCTCTCCCATATCGAGGGGCTCAACACGATCGAGATGAAGGGCCGCTCGCTGGTGATCGGCGCCACCGCCAAGCACGCCGAGGTCGCGGCCTCCGCGATCGTCGGTGAGGCGATCCCGGCGCTGGCCAATCTCGCCAGCCAGATCGGCGATCCGGCGGTGCGCCACAAGGGCACGATCGGCGGCTCGCTCGCCAACAACGATCCGACCGCGGACTATCCGGCCGCGGTGCTCGCGCTGGGCGCGACCATCGTCACCAACAAACGCCGCCTCAAGGCCGAAGAATATTTCCAGGGCCTGTTCACGACCGCGCTCGAAGCCGACGAGATCATCACCAAGGTGCTGTTCCCGCTGCCGAAGAAGGCGGCCTACATCAAGTTCCGCAACCAGGCCTCGCGTTATGCGCTGGTCGGCGTGTTCGTGGCGCGGCGTCCGTCGGACGTGCGGGTCGCCGTGACCGGCGCCGGCTCCGAGGGCGTGTTCCGCGTCGAGGCGTTCGAGGAAGCCCTCAAGAAGCGCTTCTCGTCCAAGGTGCTCGATGGCATCAACGTGCCGGCGGAAGGCCTCAACAGCGACATCCACGGCAGCGCCGAATACCGCGCGCATCTCATCGGCGTGCTGACACGGCGCGCCGTCGATGCGGCCAACGCCAAGGAATGAGCGGGTCACCGACGGGCCCGATGCCTGCCCTGTGAGGGCGCAACCGAGACTGGCGTTTCATGACTTCAGTGGCCAATACTTCCAGTGCCATGCCGGCATCGGTCGATGCGATGCTCGAACTCCTGACCTCGCGCGGCTATCTCGCCGAGCGATCGCTGGCGACGGTGACGTACCTTTCGCTGCGCATGGGCCGGCCGCTGTTCCTGGAAGGCGAAGCCGGCGTCGGCAAGACCGAAATAGCCAAGGTGCTTGCGGCGGCGCTGGGGCGGAAGCTGATCCGCCTGCAATGCTATGAAGGCCTCGACGTCTCCTCGGCGGTCTACGAGTGGAACAGCGCGGCGCAGATGATCGCGATCCGGATGGCGGAAGCCGCCGGCGACACCGATCGCGACCAGCTCTCGAGCGACATCTTCGCCGACCGCTACATGATCAAGCGGCCGCTGCTCCAGGCGCTGGAGCCGGACGTCGCCGGCCCGCCTGTGCTGCTGATCGACGAGCTCGACCGGGCCGACGAGGCATTCGAGGCTTACCTGCTCGAAATTCTCAGCGACTTCCAGGTGACGATCCCGGAATTCGGCACCGTGAAGGCGCCACACCCGCCGATCGTCATCATCACCTCCAACCGTACCCGCGAGATTCACGACGCGCTGAAGCGGCGCTGCCTCTATCACTGGGTGGATTATCCCGCCGCCGAGCGGGAGCTCGCGATCGTCAAGTCGCGCGTGCCCGGCATCTCCGCAAAGCTGTCGCAGCAGGTCGTGCGCTTCGTGCAGGCGCTGCGCAACCAGGACTTCTACAAGTCGCCGGGCGTTGCCGAGACCATCGACTGGGCCACCGCTTTGTCCGAGCTCGACGCCCGCTCGCTGACCCCGCAAGTGGTCGGCGATACGCTGGGCGCGCTGCTCAAATATCAGGACGACATCACCCGGATGCAGGGCGACGCCTTGCAGAAGGTGCTGAAGGAAGCGACGAGCGAGAACTAGCCCCGCGTCGAATTGAGCTCGTCATTCCGGGGCGCGACGAAGTCGCGAGCCCGGAATCCATCGGGCCGCAGGGATTGCGGGTAAATGGATTCCGGGCTCGCGCCCAAGAGGGCGCGCCCCGGAATGACGGCGGAGAGTGTGGACCCATGGCCATCAACCACCTTGCCCCGGAGCAAACCGAGCAATTCGCCGACAATATCGTCGGCTTCGCCCGCGCGCTGCGCGCGGCGGGCATGCCGGTGGGGCCGGGTGCCGTCATCGATGCCATGAACGCGCTGCAGGTGATCGAGATCGGCAACCGCGCCGACGTCTTCACCACGCTGGAGGCGATCTTCGTCAAGCGCCATGAGCACGCGCTGATCTTCAGCCAGGCCTTCAACCTGTTCTTCCGCGCCTCCGAGGAGTGGAAGCACATGCTGGATTCAGTGCCGCTGCCGGACGAGGCCAAGAAGAAGCCGAAGGCCGGCTCGCGCCGCGTGCAGGAGGCGATGTCGCAGCCGCGCATGACGGAGACGCAGCAGCACCAGGAGCAGGATCTGCGCCTGTCGGTCTCGGACAAGGAAATCCTTCAGAAGAAGGATTTTGCGCAAATGAGCGCGGCGGAAATTGCCGAGGCGCTGCGCGCCATCGATCGCATGCACCTGCCGCAGGCCGAGCTCTTGACGCGCCGCTACCTGCCCAATCCGCGCGGGCTTCGCCTCGACCTCCGCCGCACGCTGCGTGCATCCTTGCGCACCGGCGGCGACATCATCGACATCCGTCGCCTCGGACGGATCGAGAAGCCGGCGCCGATCGTGGCGCTGCTCGATATTTCCGGCTCGATGAGCGAGTACACCCGCCTGTTCCTCCATTTCCTCCACGCCATCACCGATGCCCGCAAGCGCGTCTCGGTGTTCCTGTTCGGCACCCGTCTCACCAATGTCAGCCGTGCGCTGCGCCAGCGCGATCCCGACGAGGCGCTGGCGAGCTGCTCGGCTTCGGTCGAAGACTGGGCCGGCGGCACCCGGATCTCGGCCTCGCTGCACAACTTCAACAAATTGTGGGCGCGCCGCGTGCTGAGCCAGGGCGCCATCGTGCTGTTGATCTCCGACGGGCTGGAGCGGGAGGCCGATTCCAAGCTTGCCTTCGAGATGGACCGGCTGCACCGTTCCTGCCGGCGGCTGATCTGGCTCAACCCGCTCTTGCGGTTCGGCGGCTTCGAGGCCAAGGCGCAGGGCATCAAAATGATGCTCCCGCACGTTGACGAATTCCGCCCGGTACATAATTTGAGTTCGATCCAGGAGCTGATCACGACGCTCTCCCGGCCGCTGCCGCCGCAACACCGCAGCCTGATCCGCTCCGCAGCTTGAGAGGCCACCCATGCTCGATCGCGACGAGGATATCCTGAAGGCGGCAGAGGACTGGCAGAAGGCGGGCCGTGGCGTCGCCCTGGCGACGGTCGTCGAGACCTGGGGCTCGGCGCCGCGCCCGGCGGGCTCGAGCCTCGTCATCAACGACGAGGGCACGTTCTTGGGCTCGGTCTCCGGCGGCTGCGTCGAGGGCGCCGTGGTCACCGAGGCCATGGATGTGATCCAGAGTGGCAAACCGAGGATGCTGGAGTTTGGCGTCGCCGACGAGACCGCCTGGAATGTCGGGCTGTCCTGCGGCGGAACCATCCGCGTCTTCGTCGAGAAGGTCGGCTAGCCGTGAAGCTCGAGATCCTGCACGAACTCAATGCCGAGCGGGCCGCGCGCCGGCCGGCGATCCTGGTGACGGACACCGAGAGCGGCGAGCAGCGCCTGGTGAAGGCGAAGGATTTTGCCAAGGATCCGCTGCGCTCCGAGCTGGAGAAGCAGCTTCGCATGGGCAAGAGCGCCAGTGTTGAGGCCGGCGGCAAGAAACTGTTCCTCAACGTCTACGCGCCGACCGCAAAGCTCGTCATCGTCGGCGCGGTGCATATCAGCCAGGCGCTGGCGCCGCTGGCGCGCTCGCTCGGTTACGACGTCACCGTGGTCGATCCGCGCACCGCCTTTGCGAGCCCCGAGCGCTTCCCCGATATTCCGCTGGTGGCCGAATGGCCGGACACCGCGCTGCCGCCGCTCAATGTCGATGCCTACACCGCCTTCGTCGCGGTGACGCACGATCCCAAGATCGACGATCCCGCATTGCTGCATGCCTTCGAGCGCGGCTGCTTCTATATCGGCGCGCTCGGCTCGCGGAAGACGCACGCCAAGCGTGCCGACCGGCTGCGGGCGCAGGGCGCGAAGGAAAGCGACATCGCGCGGATCCACGCGCCCATCGGGCTCGCAATCGGCGCGGTCTCTCCGTCGGAGATCGCGGTCGCGATCATGGCGGAGATCACGGCAGTGCTCCGCCTGCCGCCCAGGGAAAAAGAAGAAGCGGCATGAAATTCGGCCCGGCCAGTCCCCAGGATGCGATCGGCGGAGTGACCGTTCACACCCTGCGCCAGGGGCCGCTGGTGCTGAAGAAGGGCACGACGATCGGCCCCGCCGAGGTCGAGGCGCTGGAGCGCGCCGGCATCAATGACATCGTCGTGGTGCGCATGGAGGCGGGCGACGTCTCCGAGGACGTCGCGGCCGCCAGCATCGCGCTCGCCGTCGGCGGCGAGGGCATCCATGTCGAGCGCGCCTTCACCGGCCGCGCCAACCTGTTCGCCGCGCGTCCGGGCGTGCTGGTGATCGACCGCGCCGCGGTCGATCGCATCAACAATGTCGACGAGGCCATCACCTTTGCGACGCTCTCCGCCTACAAGCCGGTGGTCGAGGGCGAGATGGTCGGCACCGTCAAGATCATCCCGTTCGGCGTCGCGGGAAGCTTGCGCGATGCCGCGGTGAAGGCGGCGGGCAAGGACGTGCTGAAGATCGCGCCTTACGTGATCCAGCGTGTCGGCGTGGTCTCGACCCTGCTGCCGGGCCTGTCCTCCAAGGTGATCGACAAGACGCTGCGGGTCACCGCGGAGCGGCTCGCGCCCGCGGGTGCCGGCATCATCGCCGAGCGGCGTGTCCAGCACGATGAAGGCGAGCTGTCGGCCGCGATCAAGGAATTGCTGGGCCTCGGGGCCGAGCTGGTCATCGTGTTCGGGGCGTCCGCGATCGCCGATCGCCGCGACGTGATCCCCGCGGCCGTCACCGCGATCGGCGGCGAGATCGAGCATTTCGGCATGCCGGTCGACCCCGGCAATCTCTTGCTGATTGCGCGCGCCGGCGGCGTGCCGGTGCTGGGCGCGCCGGGCTGTGCGCGCTCGCCGGTCGAGAACGGGTTCGACTGGGTGTTGATGCGGCTCCTCGCCGGCATTGAGGTGACGCGCGCCGAGCTGATGGGCATGGGCGTCGGCGGCCTGTTGATGGAGATCGTCACGCGCCCGCAGCCGCGCGCAAAACCCGAGACCGAGGGCAACAGCCAGGTCGCGGCCATCGTGCTCGCGGCGGGCCGTTCGACCCGGATGGGCGGACCGAACAAGCTGCTCGCCGAGCTCGACGGCAAGAAGCTGGTGCGCCTTGCGACCGAGCAGGCGCTGGCCTCGAAAGCATCCGAGGTGATCGTCGTCACGGGGCATCAGGCCGAGCTGGTCGAGCAGGCGCTGCAAGGCCTAAAGGTGAAATTCGTCCGCAATCCGGATTTCGCCGGCGGTATCGCCAGCTCGGTCAAGGCCGGCATCGCCGCCGTGCCGGAGGCCTGCGGCGGCGCCGTGGTGTGCCTCGGCGACATGCCGCTGATCGATTCCGGCCTGATCGACCGTCTCATCGACAGCTTTGCGCCCGACCGCGGCAATCTCATCGTCGTGCCCGTCAGCGAAGGCCGCCGCGGCAATCCCGTGCTGTGGTCGCGCCGCTTCTTCAAGGAGCTGATGACGCTCGACGGCGACGTCGGCGCGCGCCACCTGATCGCCAAGCATACCGAGGCCGTCGCCGAAGTGCCCGTTGACGGCGAGAGCGCCTTCCTCGACATCGACACGCCGCAGGCGCTGGAAGCGGCAAGGGGCGGATGACGCTGCCGTAGTGCCGTAGGGTGGGCAAAGGCGCTTGCGCCGTGCCCACCATCTCTCGATTGCGACTACAATTCGTGGGCACGCTTCGCTTTGCCCACCCTACGGCACCTTTGCACGCCCCACGGCGCCGGCGATCGCTCCTGGCTGCCCATTTTCAACCACCCGTTCACCAAGTGGAAACGACCCGGGCTTAGACTTGCCTCTACCTGCCTTGGGGGGAGGGGATTTTCCATGGCTTCGAACGTCGTCGCGCGCCGTTGCGCGATGTTTTGCTTTGTCTTGTCAGTTGCCGTCACCGGCGCCCGCTATATCAGTGAAGCCCGTGCCGCCGGTGCGTTTGCGGTCGGCAAATGCGGCGCGTATGGCCAGGCCTTCGATTATGGTCACGAGCATGAAGCGCGCGCCGCCGCGCAGAAGCAGTGCAAGGGCGATTGCACCACCGTGACGATGAAGCACGCCTGCGCGGCCATGTCGGTCGATCTCGCCAACCCCTGCGGCGCCTATGGCTATGCCGTCAAGCCGAAGATATCGGCCTCGCTCAACGCCGCCACGCGCGAATGCTACAAATACGGCGGCAAGGAATGCGTGATCCGCGCCTGGGCTTGCGACGCCAAGGGTTGATTCCATCCGCCTCTCTTGCTGTCATTCCGGGGCGATGCGTAGCATCGAACCCGGAATCCATTCGTCCACTTGCTCAGTAGCGCGATGGATTCTCAGGTGCGCAATTGCGCACCGTAGCTCGCGCCAAGTGGCGCGCCCCGGAATGACAGTCGAGGAATTGCATGCAGTTCGACACCAAGATCGCAGTCGTGATCCGCACCGATCTTCAGGTCTGGCAGAAGCTCAACGTCGCCGCCTTCCTCACCAGCGGCATCGCCGCCGCTTTTCCCGAATGCATCGGCGAAGCCTACGAAGACGCCTCAGGCACGAAATATCATGCGCTGATCGGTCAGCCGATCCTGATCTATGGCGCCGACGGTCCGGCGTTGTCGCGCGCGCTGGACCGTGCGCTCACGCGCAACGTCAAGCCGGCGGTCTATACCGAGGACATGTTCAGCACCACGCATGATGCCGCCAACCGCGAGGCGGTGAGGGCAGTGGCGCGCAACGATCTCAATCTCGTCGGCATCGCCATGCGCGCCGAGCGCAAGGTGATCGACAAGATCCTCGACGGCCTCAAGTTCCATAGTTGACACGTCGACATTTCGCCCAGCGTCATCGTTGTGTCATGATGGGGCTGGCCTTGCGCAAACTTTGTGCTGTTTGACCCCCGTCAAAGGGAGCGGGTGTGGCATCGCTAGTCTGCTTCACAACGCGCAAAGGAGCAGCAGATGCCGACCATGAAAGCCGCAATCGTCAAGCAATTCGGCAAGCCATTGGTGATCGAGGACGTGCCGGTGCCGCAGCCCGGTCCCGGCGAGGTTCTGGTCAAGGTCAAGGCCTGCGGCGTCTGCCACACCGACCTGCACGCGGCCTCCGGGGACTGGCCCGTGAAACCGGTTCCGCCCTTCATTCCCGGCCACGAGGCGGCCGGCATCGTCGCCGCGCTCGGGCCCGGTGTAAAGAATCTGAAGGTGGGGGATGCCGTGGGCGTCGCCTGGCTGCATGATGCCTGCATGGCTTGCGAATATTGCGAGACCGGCTGGGAGACCCTGTGCGAGCACCAGCACAACACCGGCTACAGCGTCAACGGCGGCTTCGCCGAATATGTCATCGCCTCGGCAGCTTTCGCCGCAAAGCTGCCGGCGACGGTCGATTTCGCTGCCATCGCGCCGATCCTGTGCGCCGGCGTCACCACTTACAAGGGCTTGAAGGAGACGGAGGCCAGGCCCGGCGAGTGGGTGGTGATCTCAGGCGTCGGCGGGCTTGGTCATGTCGCGATCCAGTACGCCAAGGCGATGGGGCTCAAGGTCGCTGCCGTCGACATCGCCGAGGACAAGCTCGCGTTGGCGCGCGAAACCGGCGCCGATCTCGCGGTCAATGCGCTCGCGGATGGCGCGGTGGACAAGGTGCTGACGGCAACCGGCGGCGGGGCTCACGGCGTGCTGGTTACGGCGGTCTCGACCGCCGCGTTCGGCCAGGCGCTGAAGATGGTGCGCCGGAAGGGCACCGTCAGTCTCGTCGGCCTGCCGCCGGGCGAATTCCCGACGCCGATCTTCGACGTCGTGCTCAAGCGCATCACGGTGCGCGGCTCGATCGTCGGCACGCGGCGCGACCTCGACGAAGCCGTCGCCTTCGCTGTGGAAGGCAAGGTGAAGGCCGAGGTAACCAAGGTGCCGCTTGCGCAAATCAACGATGTCTTCGAGCGGATGAAGGCCGGCAAGATCGACGGCCGCATGGTGCTGGATTTCGGCTAGCGCCTCATCCGGGCGGCATGCCTGCGAACTTTAGCAGGCTGGGGTCGATCTGATCCCAGTCATGGGCGCGCGCCGCGAAAGTGATTGCTTGCGGCTTGTAGCGGGCCGGCTCGTCGAGGCTTGCGGCGCGGATCGTGAAGACGTCGGGCTGCGCCGCGAAGGTCATATACACGGCCACGCCGCATTGCGTGCAGAAACCCCGCGTCTTCACCTTGCCGCTGTCGGCGACCATGTCCCAATGCCTGGCCTCGCCAGCGACCGTGACGCCGGCCCGCGCGAACGTCGCGTACGAGCCATGGCCGCTGCCGCTTTCCCGCTGACAGTCCCGGCACTGACAATGATTGCTGAACAGGGGCTCACCCAGAATCGAATAGCGGATCGCGCCGCAGGCGCAGCCGCCGGTATAGGGCTTGTCCATGGTGATGCGTCCTTACTTGTCTTCGCCGGAGATGGCATCGAGCCGCTGCAGCACCTTGACCCAGCCATCGCTCATGTTGCGATAAGCGGTATCGTTCTTCGGCGTCACGAAGCCCGAATGCACCACACGCACGCGCGTGCCTGCTTCGACCGGTGTGAGCGACCAGGTGACGACCGTGTCGAGCGCCGAGCCGTAACCGGTATTGCTCTCGTCGCCGCCCTTCCAGGCATAGGCAAAGCGCTGGTTCGGCACGACCTCCAGAACGCGGCAATGGATCGTGCCGTCCCAGGCGCCGGCCGGATTGGTCTTGAAGGTGAAGGTGTTGCCCTCGACAGCCTCGAAACCGGTCGGCGGCATCAGCCAGCGCGCAATCAACTGAGCGCTGGTCAGCGCCTTCCAGATCGTCGCGACGGCGTGAGGGAAGACCTCGTCGAGGACGATGTCTTGGGTTTGGACTTTGGAAGCAACTGCACTCACGGATCGATCTCCTTCAACAGGTCACGCAGGTTCTGGAAGCGCTCGCGCCAGAACACACCGTAATGGTCCATCCAGGTGACCAGGGGCTCGAGCCCCTCCGGCGCGGCGCGGTAATAGACGTTGCGGCCCTCGGCGCGCTCGGCGACGAGGCCCGCCTGCTTCAGCGACTTCAGGTGCTGCGAGACCGCGCCCTGGGTCACGCCGCTGCCGCGCGTCAGCTCGGCGACGCTGATCTCCTTGCTCTCGAACACGCGCTCGAACACGGCCCGCCGCGTCGGGTCGGCGAGGGCGCGCATCACGGCGGTGACGGGGTTTGGGGCAGCTTCGGTCATGACGTTAAATTAGTATACACTAATTCATTAGTCAACACTAATTCGTCAGTCCCGTCCTAATGCATCGTAGGACTTGACTATGACTGACTAGTCAGTCATAAATTACCCATGCCAAAGAAATCGACCAGGCTCGCCAAACCGTCTGCAGAGGGTGGAGACCATCCGTCCGCGACCCGCGGAGAGATGCCCGCGTCGAACCGCGCGGCGCGCGCGCTGGAGCGGCGCGCGGCCATCGTCGAGGCGGCGATGGAGGAATTCATCGCCCGCGGCTTTGCCGCGACGCGGCTCGACGACATCGCCAAGCGTGCCGGTGTCGCCAAGGGCACGATCTATCTGCACTTCAAGGACAAGGAATCGATGTTCGAGGAGCTGGTGCGCATCGTGATCGTGCCGGTCGTGGCGCGGCTGACTGCGCTGCCGCCGCCGACGGGCTCGGTGCGCGACCTCATCGAGGCCTTTGCCGGCAACTTCCTCAAAGAGGTCATCGGCACCAAGCGCGGCGATCTGGTGCGGCTGATTGTGGCGGAGGGGCCGCGCTTTCCGGCCGTCGCCGACTTCTACTACCGTGAGGTCGTCTCGCGCGGCATCGCCGCCATGCGCGGTCTGATCGAGCTCGGCATCGCCCGCGGCGAGATTCGCCAGAAGGACCTCGCACACTATCCGCAGATCCTGGTCGCGCCGGCGATGATCGCGGTGATCTGGCAGAGCCTGTTTGCGCGGCATGCGCCGCTCGACGCGCAGGACATGCTGCGCGTCCATCTCGATCTGATTTTTGGCGAACGGAGGACGACATGAGGTCGTCGCGAACCATTTCTCACCACATCCTGAGGAGCGCGGAACGCGCGTCTCGAAGGATGCAGGCCCGGTTGCGGCTCCTCGCCCTTCGAGACGCCGCTTCGCGGCTGCTCAGGGTGAGGGATCGACAGCAATATCTGCCGCGCCTTTGCTCGATCGTGGTTCTGGTGTTCGCGACCTCGCTTGCCGGCTGCAACGAGAAGCGCGATCCCGGCTTCCAGGGCTGGGTCGAGGCCGACATGATCTTCGTCAGTCCGGACGAAGCGGGGCGGGTGACGAAGCTCAATGTCCGCGAGGGCGACGAGGTCAAGGTCGGCGATGCTCTCTATTCCGTCGATGACGATCTCCAGCGCGCCGATCTCAACCAGAACAAGGCGACGCTGGCGAATGCGCAGCAGACCTATGATCGCGCGGCCTCGCTGAGCAAGACCGGCTCGGGCACGCAGGCCAATCTCGACTCCGCCGTGTCCGCGTTGCGTGTCGCGGAAGCGCGGGTGGCGACGTCGGAAACGCGGATGGCGCGGCGCAAGGGCTTTGCGCCCGTTGCCGGCACCATCCAGCAGATTTATTTCCGCGAGGGGGAGATGGTGGCGGCGCAGCGGCCGGTCCTGTCGATCATGCCGCCCGGCAACATGAAGCTGCGCTTCTTCGTGCCGGAGACGGCGCTGCCGAAGCTTGCGATCGGCGATACGGTGCGCGTCTCCTGCGACAATTGCGCGGCCGATCTGACCGCAAAGATCTATTTCATCGCGACCTCGGCCGAATACACCCCGCCGGTCATCTACAGCCTCGATGAGCGCAGCAAGCTGGTCTATCTGGTCCAGGCGCGGCCCTCGCGCCCCGACGCGCTACGGGTCGGCCAGCCGATCGACGTCTATCTCAACCCCAAGACTCCGGTGGCGGACAAGCGATGAACGGCGGCAACGGCATCGCGATCGACGTCAAGGGCCTGAGCAAATCGTTCGGCGGCCGCGAGGTCGTGCACGATCTGTCGATGCAGGTGAGGCGCGGCTCGATCTACGGATTTCTCGGGCCGAACGGCTCCGGCAAGACCACCACCATCCGCATCCTCTGCGGGCTGCTCACGCCCGACAGCGGCGAGGGCACCTGCCTCGGCTACGATATCCGCCGCGATGCCGAGAAGATCAAGCGCCAGGTCGGCTACATGACCCAGCGCTTCAGCCTGTACCAGGATCTCTCCGTGCGCGAGAACCTCGAATTCGTCGCGCGGCTCTACGGCCTGGCTGACGCGCGCGGCGCCGCACGCGACATGGTCAAGCGGCTCGGGCTCTCAGGGCGCGAGGGGCAGCTTGCGGGCGAGCTCTCCGGCGGCTGGAAACAGCGGTTGGCTCTCGGAGCCTGCACGCTGCCCAATCCACAATTGTTGCTGCTCGACGAGCCTACCGCCGGCGTAGACCCCAAGGCGCGGCGCGATTTCTGGAACGAGATCCATGCACTCGCCGCCGAGGGCCTCACCGTGCTGGTCTCGACCCATTACATGGACGAGGCCGAGCGCTGCCACGAGATCGCCTACATCGCCTATGGCCATCTGCTGGCCCACGGCACGGTGGAGGAGGTGATCGCGAAATCCGCGCTGACGACCTACACCGTGACGGGCGAGGACCTCAACGCGCTTGCGGCCGAGCTCATCGGCAAGGCGGGGGTCGACATGGTGGCACCGTTCGGCACCTCGCTGCACGTTTCGGGGCGCGACGTCGCCGCGCTCGAAGCCAGCATCGGGCCGTGGCGCGAAAGAAGCGGCCTGCACTGGCACAAATCGTCGCCCTCGCTGGAAGACGTGTTCATCGAGCTGATGGGGCGCTCCAAGGACAATTTCCAATGAGCGCCGTCGAACATCCCGCGCCACGGCACGACATCCGGGAGCGCTTCGGTTTCCTGCGGCGCTCCTATGCAATGCTGATCAAGGAGTTCATCCAGCTGGGGCGCGACCGCGTCTCGTTCGCGATGATCGTGATGCTGCCGGTGATGCAGCTCATGCTGTTCGGTTACGCCATCAATACCACGCCGCATCATCTCCCGAGCGCGGTGCTGCTCCAGGAGGATTCCGACCTTGCCCGCTCGATCCTGAAGGCTCTGGAGAACACCGCCTATTTCCGCTTCCTCTACGAAGTCCACGACGTCGAAGAATTCGACAATCTCCTGAAATCCGGCAAGGTGCTGTTCGGTGTCGAGATCCCGCGCGGCTTCGAGCGCGCGGTGCGGCGCGGCGACAAGCCGGCGCTGCTGGTCGCCGCCGACGCCACGGACCCGGTCGCGGCGAGCGCGGCGATCGGTTCGCTCGGCATGGTCGTGCAGACCGCGCTCAAGCACGATCTCTATATCGGCGATCCCCCGGAGATGCCGTTCGAGATCCGCGCGCATGCGCGTTACAATCCGGCAGCGGCCTCCAGCCTCAACATCGTGCCAGGCCTCGTCGGCACCATCCTCACTATGACCATGCTGATCTTCACCGCGCTGTCGGTCACGCGCGAAGTCGAGCGCGGCACCATGGAGAGCCTGCTGTCGATGCCGATCAAGCCGGTCGAGGTGATGCTCGGCAAGATCATCCCTTACGTGCTGGTCGGCTTCGTCCAGGCCTTCCTCATCATCAGCATCGGCGTCGGCCTGTTCGGCGTGCCCGTGCTCGGCAACCTCGTCCTGCTGGCGCTGCTCTCGACCCTGTTCATCACCACCAATCTGTCGATCGGCTACACCATATCGACACTGGTGCAGAACCAGCTTCAGGCGATGCAGATGTCCATGATGTTCTTCCTGCCAAGCATCTTGCTGTCCGGCTTCATGTTTCCGTTCGCTGGCATGCCGGCCTGGGCGCAATATGTCGGCGAATGCCTGCCGCTGACCCATTATCTGCGCATCGTCCGCGCCATCATGCTGAAGGGGGCGACCATGCAGAATTTGCACTTCGACACGCTGGCGCTGGCGGCTTTGATGCTGTTCGCCATGACCATCGCCGTGACGCGCTTCCGCCGTACGCTGGATTGAGGCAAAGTGTCGATTGAGAGTCATTCCGCGGCACGCGTAGCGTGAGCCCGGAATCTCGAGATTCCGGGTTCGATGCTGACGCATCGCCCCGGAATGACCTTGGGGGGATGATGGCCAAGTTTGCGAGCAGGAAAGCGCGGCAGCATGCCGTCTTGTCGGAGGACTTCGAGCGCGAGCTGACGCGGGAGGTGCTGCGCACCGAGCTGCTCCGGGTGCGGGCGCTGATCGCGACCGGCTGCGTCATGACGCTGTTCCTCACCGCGATGTATTTGATCGCCCCCGCCGTGGTGAACCGGGTCTGGCGCGGCACCGAAGGGCTCGCCGAAGTCTACGGCCTGCTCGTCGGGTTCATTTTGTTCGAGGTCTGGGTCCACACCCAGATCAGGAAGAACCTCCGCCTCGATCGCGACCTGCCCGTGGTCAGGCGCTATATCGGCGCGCTGATCGAGACATCGGTGCCGACGGTGATCCTGATCCTGCAAATCCGGACCATGGGCGCAACCCAGGCGCTCGGCTTCGTCGTGCCGCTGATCTATTTCATCTTCGTCATCCTCTCGACCCTGCGGCTCGACTTCTGGCTCTCGACCTTTACCGGCTTCGTCGCTGCTGCCGAGCTGTTCGCGGTCGCACTGGTCTACGACGCCTCGAGCAGCATCGGCGCACCCCAGCTCTATTTTCACGCGGTCCGCAGCACCATCATCCTGATCTGCGGCGTGCTCGCTGGCGCCGTCGGCGCGCAACTGCGGCGGCAGTTCGCCGCGAGCATCGCGGCCGCCACCGCGCGCGACCGGGTCACCAATCTGTTCGGCCAGCACGTCTCGCCGCAGGTGGTGGAGCGGCTGATGACGGCGGGAACGCGCGCAAGCGGCGACGTCCGCCGCGTCGCGGTGATGTTCGTCGATTTCCGCGGCTTCACGGCCGGCGCGCAGTCGCGCACGCCGCAGGAGGTGGTCGACCGGCTCGACGGCGCCTTCGCCGTGCTGGTGGATATCCTCGATCGCCACGGCGGCATCGTGAACAAGTTCCTGGGCGATGGCTTTCTCGCCCTGTTCGGCGCGCCGCTGGAAGCATCCGACGCCGCGCACCGCGCGGTCGCCGCCGGTCGCGAGATGCTCCGGGCAATGGACCGCATCAACGCAGAGACGAGCTGGCCGCTGCGGATCGGCATCGGCATCCATTTCGGCGAGGTCGTCGCCGGCAATATCGGCTCGCCCCGGCGGAAGGAATACACCGTCATCGGCGACACCGTGAACTTCGCCTCGCGGCTTGAGGCTCTGAACAAGGATTTCGGCTCGCAGCTCCTGATCTCCGCATCCGTGCGCGACGCGCTGGGAGCCGACGGCAGCGATGCCGTCGCGCTCGGCGAAGTCGAGGTGCGCGGCTACGAGCAGAAGGTGCCGGTGTTTCAGCTGGGGTAGCGCGCCTTCACAGGTCACTCCCGCTCGATCGAAGCGGGATCGCGCTTGCGAATGCTCCGATTGCTCCGAATTTTAGGGCATGACGAGCGATATCGCGGGCTTGTAGACTGCCGGCGATGCGGCCGGTTGCGGCCGCGACTTGCATGGGGAAGTGACGATGCAGCGCCGCTACATCACCGTTGACGTGTTCACCGATCGCGCCTTCGGCGGCAACCAGCTCGCCGTGGTGCTCGACGCCGGCGGGCTCACGACGGCGCAGATGCAGGCGATCGCCACCGAATTCAACTATTCCGAGACCACCTTCGTGCTGCCGCCGCACGACAAGGCCAATGATGCGCAGGTCCGCATCTTCACGCCGGTGCAGGAGATTGCCTTTGCGGGCCATCCCAACGTCGGCACCGCCTTCGTGCTCGCCTCGATGGCGAAGGAGCCGAAGCCGCGCCTGCTGTTCGAGGAGAAGGCCGGGCTCGTGCCCGTCGACATCGTGAGAGAGCAGGGCCGGGTGACCAGGACCGAGCTGACCGCGCCGCAGCCGCTGGAGCGGCTCTCACGACTGTCGGCTGCCGAAGCCGCGAGCTGCATCTCGCTCGTCGCGGACGACATCAAGACAGACATTCACGAGCCTGAGATCGTCACCGTCGGGAACGCGTTTCTGGTGATGGAGCTGCATTCGCGCGAGGCGCTGAAACGCGCGCGGCCGGATGCGGCAGCCTACGGCAAGGTCTTGCCGCGCGACGGGGCCCGCTCGGTGTGGTTCTATACGCGCGACGTGCCCGCGGCGGAGGTGCCTTGCGAACGCCAGGCGCGGATGTTCATGCGCGGCGCCAGCGGTCTCGTCGAGGATCCCGCCACCGGCAGCGCGACGGTCGCCGCCGCCGCGCTGTTCGCCGATCTCGATCCCGTGCGCGACGGCGAGCTCAAGCTCACCATCGGCCAGGGTTTTGACATGGGCCGGCCGAGCATCTTGCTGACGCGCGTGAGCAAGCAGGGCGGCAAGATCGTCTCCGCCCATGTCGGCGGACAATGCGTGCAGATGATGGAAGGAACGTTCAGGCTCGCGGGGGAGGGCTAGATCTATCAATCCGTCATTCCGGGGCGCGTAGCGCGAGCCCGGAATCCATCGAGCGGCAGGGTTGGTAGATGCATGGATTCCGGGCTCAGCGCTTCGCGCTGCCCCGGAATGACAGGTCACTACACCTGCCGTCCCACCAAGTTCGTCACCGCGACCCCATCGCGTTCCTCGATGATCTCCGCGATCATCTGGCGGTGGCAATGGGTATGGTCGCGCTCATAGCAGAGCAGGCACACCGGGCCTGCCTTCTTCATCAGCGCCGAGAGCTCGTCCATCGCTTCCCTGGCCTCGGGCGCCTTCAGGTGCTTTGAAAAAATCTTCTCCAGCACGTCGTACTGTCCGCTGCGTGCGGCGAGGCGGCCTTCCCTGGGCGTACCGAGCGCGGCGAGGTGGACATAGGCGATGCCGCGTTCGTCGAGCCCCGCCGCAAGCTGCTTCTTGGAAAAGCCCGGCCGGCGCGACGACGTCACCGCGCGCACGTCGACCACGAGCTTGACGCCGGCCTCTTCCAGCTCGTCCAGCACCGCCTTGGGCGGCGTCTGTTCATAACCGATGGTGAACAGCTCTTTCGCCTTTGCCATGGATCACCTCAAGTTATGACAGGGGAGGCCGTCATGCCCGGGTTTGTCCCGGGCATCCACGTTCTTCGTGCCGCGCAGCAGCCATGACGTGTGGAGGCTTCGGTGCTCTCAACTACAAGCGACAAAGGCCATAGCTCGCTCAGCTCACCCGCGCGATCAGTTCCATGGCGCCGGCCGGTGCGCGCACCTTGCCCTCGTGAATGACATAGGCGAACACGTCGCGCGGCGCCTTCTTCGGCCTGGCTTCGTCCACTTTGGGCAGGTCGTCCGGTTCACCGCCGGAAGCCCAGGCTTGAAAGCGCTCGGCCCAGGCATCGAGCTGCTTTGGCGGATAGCAGGTCTTGATCTCGTCATTGCCCTTCTGAAGCCGGGCATAGACGAAATCGCCGGCAACATCGGCGATGGCGGGATATTTGCCGTGCTCGGCGAACACCACGGGCGTCTCGAATTCGCGGATCAGCGCCACGAAATCCGGCGTGCAGAAACTGTCGTGGCGAACCTCGACGACGTGGCGCAGTGCGCGCCCCTCGAGCTTGCGCGGCAGCAGTTCCAGGAACTTGCCGAAATCGGCGCCGTCGAATTTCTTGGTCGGCGCGAACTGCCACAGCACCGGCCCAAGATGGTTGCCGAGTTCCAGCACGCCGGAATCATAGAAGCGCTTGATGGAATCGCCTGCTTCCGCCAGCACGCGGCGATTGG
Source organism: Bradyrhizobium sp. CFUWI (assembly GCF_056429085.1). NCBI lineage: Bacteria > Pseudomonadati > Pseudomonadota > Alphaproteobacteria > Hyphomicrobiales > Nitrobacteraceae > Bradyrhizobium > Bradyrhizobium sp. CFUWI. Next base: position 92,115 of record NZ_JBWJZE010000009.1, on the reverse strand, counting down.
TGGCAAAGCGCGGTCCCTTCACCGAGAACACGAAACCCTCGGGCACCTCGCTCGCCCATTTGCGAAAGCTCTCCGGCTTCTGCGAGCCATAATAGGTGCCGTTGATCTCGATCGAGGTCAGCTTCGAGGCCGCATAAGACAGCTCCTTCGCCTGCGCCAGCTTCTCCGGATAGAACACGCCGCGCCAGGGCTCGAAGGTCCAGCCGCCGATTCCGATGAAGATGTTGCCGGATTTTTTGGACGCGGTTTTTGCTTTGGCCACGGAAGATCTCGCATCGACGGGGAGGGAAGACTGCATCCTAGTCAAACGAGATGTGATTGGCCAGTTCTCGCCTCCGGTCTAAGCTCGGCAGTGCGATCTGCGAAAAAGGAGAACAAGATGCGGATGCTGATGCTGGGAGCGGCGCTCGGCATGATGACATCTGCCGCCATGATGTCCTCGGTCATGGCGGATGACGACGGCGCCAAGGGCGCGCAGAAGCTCGCCCAGCAGGGCCGTGACGATTACTGGCATTGCCTGGCGCGGGAATATTCGCGCGACAGCAATCAGGGAATGACGGAACAGGATTTTAGCCGCTCGGTCGCGGGCGCCTGTCGGTCGGAGCGGCAATATTACCGGGTGGCGCTGCTCGACTATCTCACCACGCAATATCCTGAGATCGATGCCGGCGCCCATCTCGCGACCGCGAACAGGGCGGTGGAATCCGCGCAGAAGGACATCGTGACGGCCTTCGTCAAGCACAGGCCACCGGCGAAGTAGGGCCGTGGCCCTTCCGGCTCCGCGCGCATCCGTGGTATCACAGCGCGCATCTGGAACAGGGATGGGTTTCCATGGCGTCTGAGTCGGTGGGGGGCATTTTGGGCGCGATCGTTGCCGCGATCGTGCTTGCGGTCGCCGTCGTCTTCGGGCCGATCGGCCAGTACGGCAAGCCGCCCAAACCGGCGAAAGCCGAGCAGGCCCCGACTGCGGCACCCGCAGCCCCCGCCGCGCCCGCTCCGCGCGGCCCGATCATCCGGGAAGTGCCGAACCAATAAGGCTTAAATTCCGGTTTCCGGCCCCTTGCGAAGCTGTCTTGTCGTTCCTATCTAGGTTCTAACGGCGACGTTGAGCGAAAACTCCGGCGCTGGGACGACCTTGGAATAGCTTAGGCTTGCGCCGGATGTACGCGCAGCCCGCCGTTCCGGGGTCGTTGGCATTTTAGGCCCCCTTTTGGGGCTTTTCCCACAGACCTCCCGGCTTGGCAGCGCAGGATGCGGCAGATATACGCTGCCGTCATGAATGAAGCGATCAGACCGGGCTCCGACAACCCGCGACAGGCTCAAGAGGGCCCGGAACTGTCGGTCATCGTCCCGACCTTCAACGAGCGCGACAACGTCACGGTGCTGTACCGGCGCCTGGAGGCGACGCTCACCAATGTCGCGTGGGAGGTCGTGTTCGTCGACGACAATTCGCCCGACGGCACCTGGGACGTGGTGCGCGCGCTGGCGCAGGAGGACAGCCGCGTGCGCTGCATCCGCCGCATTGGCCGCCGGGGTCTGTCAGGCGCCTGCATCGAGGGCATCCTGGCCTCCAGCGCGCCCTTTGTCGCCGTGATCGATGCCGACCTCCAGCACGACGAGACGCAACTTCCGAAGATGCTGTTGCTGCTCGCCAGCGACCAGGCCGATCTCGTGGTCGGCAGCCGCTACATCGAGGGCTACAAGAGCGAAGGCTTCAACAAGCAGCGCGCCGGCGCCAGCGCGCTGGCGACCGAGGTCGCAAGGAAGATGCTCCGGGTCGAGATCGCCGATCCGATGAGCGGATTCTTCATGATCCGCCGCGACCGGTTCGAGCAGCTCGCGCCGAAGCTGTCCGTGCACGGTTTCAAGATCCTGCTCGACGTCGTCGCGACCGCGCACGGCAACTTGCGGGCGGTCGAGATTCCCTACACCTTCGGCGCCCGTCAGCACGGCGAGAGCAAGCTCGATTCCATGGTCGCGCTCGACTTCCTCGGCCTCGTGCTCGCCAAGCTGAGCAACGACATCGTCTCGCTGCGCTTCATCCTGTTCGCGATGGTCGGCGGCATCGGCCTCGTGGTGCATCTGGCCACGCTGTTCATCGCGCTTCAGCTGTTCAACGCGCCGTTCGCGGAGGCGCAGGCCGCCGGCGCCATCGTCGCCATGACCAGCAATTTCGTCCTCAACAACTTCCTCACCTATCGCGATCAGCGGCTGAAGGGGTTTGCGCTGCTGCGCGGCCTGATCGCCTTCTACATCGTGTGCAGCGTCGGCCTGCTCGCCAATGTCGGCGTCGCCTTCTCGGTCTACGACCAGGAGCCGATCTGGTGGCTGGCCGGCATGGCCGGCGCGCTGATGGGCGTGGTGTGGAACTACGCGATGTCCGGACTGTTTGTCTGGCGCAAGAAATAGCGCGATGGGCGGGGCTGACGCGCGGATCGTCCGCAACACCGCGCTGCTGATTCTCGCGCTGGTGGCCCTGCGGCTCATCGCGGCCGCGTTCACGCCGATCACCTTCGACGAAGCCTATTACTGGATGTGGTCGAAGAACCTGGCCGGGGGCTATTACGACCACCCGCCGATGGTCGCTTACGTGATCCGCGCCGGCACCATGATCGCCGGCGATACCGAGCTCGGCGTCCGCCTGGTCTCGATCCTGCTGGCGCTACCGATGAGCTATGCGGTCTACCGCTCCGCGGCGATCCTGTTCGGCGGGGCGCGCGTCGCGGCGACCAGTGCCATCCTGCTCAACGTGACGCTGCTGGCCTCCGTCGGCACGCTGATCGTGACGCCGGATGCGCCGCTGCTGGTCGCATCCAGCTTCGTGCTGTTCTTCCTCGCCAAGGTGCTGGAGACCGGCCGCGGCGTCTGGTGGCTCGCGGTCGGCGCGGCGGTCGGCGCGGCGCTGCTGTCGAAATACACCGCGATGTTCTTTGGCGCTGCGATCCTGATCTGGCTCGCTTTCGTGCCGAAGCTGCGGCGCTGGTTTCTCTCGCCCTGGCCCTATCTCGGCGGCCTCGTTGCGCTCGCGCTGTTCGCGCCGGTGATTCTCTGGAACGCGGACCATCAATGGGTCTCGTTCGCAAAGCAGCTCGGCCGCGCCAGGATCGAGGACTTCCGTCCGGTCTTTATCGCCGAACTGATCCCGACCCAGATCGCGTTCGCGACCCCCTTGGTCTTCATCCTCGGCGCGATGGGTCTGCACGCGCTGACCTGGCAGCGCGCGGGCGCGCTGGCCTCGCGCGTGCTGATCGAGGCGATGTTCTGGACCATCGTCGCCTATTTCGTCTGGCATTCGCTGCATGCCCGCGTCGAAGCCAACTGGTTCGCGCCGGTCTATCCGCCCTTCGTCATTGCTGCCGCGGCCGCCGCCAACCTCGTGCAGTGGAAGCCGCGTGCGCGGCGCCTGGCGGATGTCTGCCTGCGCTGGGCGGCGCCCACCGGCATCGTGATGTTTGCCGCGCTGATCGTGCAGGCCAACACCGGCTGGTTGTCCGGCTATCGCCGCGATGCCACCGTGCGCAGCGTCGGTGTCGGCTGGCGCGAGCTCGCCGCGGGAATCGAAGAGGTGCGCGCGCGCCATGGCGCGAGCTGTGTGCTCGCGCAGGACTACGGCACCACGGGATGGCTCGCTTTCTATTTGCCGCGCGGCACCTGCGTGCTGCAGCAGAACCAGCGTATCCGCTGGGTCAACATGGACGAGCCCGATCCCAAGCTGCTTGCAGGCAAGCTGCTCTATGTCGACGAGCTGCGTTCCGGCGGTCACCCCGTCCTCAACGATCTCTTTGCGAAGGTCACGCAGGTCGCGCAATTGCAGCGCAAGCGCGGCCCGCTTGTCGTCGAGACCTACAGCATCGATCTGCTCGAAGGCGCCAAGGGCGACGTGCTCGACCGCTCGCCGCCGCCGGAAGCAAGATAGCTACCTCAGCCGATCACTTCGGCCTTGACCGCAGCCTGGCCCGGGCCGCGTTGATCGCGCCAGAACCACACCGTCACGACCCCTGAGCGGCCGCGGATGCGGGCGAGCAGGGGTCCCGACAGGATGCCGTCGGGATCCCCGTGGAAGTCGGCTGCATCCAGCAGCGTATCGCTGAGCGCGAGCCGGGCGCCGTTCTGGGCGGCCACCTCCATCAGCCGGCTCGCGACGTTGACGGTGTCGCCCGTCGCCGTGATGTGCTGGTGACTTTCGCCGAGCCGCGAGGCGACGATCTCGCCGAAATGCGCGCCGATCTTGAAGCCGAGTCGATCGCCGATGGCCGGCGGCAGCGAGGCGATCCAGCGTTCGACGCTGCGATGCAGGTCGATCGCACATTTCAGCGCGCGCGCCGGATCATCGGGCATCGCACCCGGAAGTCCGAACAGGATCATGGCGCCGTCGCCGAGAAAGCCGGTGATCGTGCCGCCGCAATCAACTGCAACCTTGTCGATCAGCGCGTGGAATGCCTTCAGGACCTCCTGGATCGCATCCGGATCGGTCCGTTCGCTCAGGGCGGTGAAGCCGGAGAGATCGATGAAGACTACCGCTGCGTTCTGCCGGACGGGTTTTGACAGGAAATTCGGATCGCGCGCCAGCCATCCTTGCACTGCAGGTGACTGGAACCGGGCAAGCGACTTGCTCTTGGCGGCGAGATATTGCGTGCGGCGGCCTCCGGCCCACAGCTGTACACCGGCAAAGATCGCAACCGGAGGCACCGCGGCGGCCAGCGTGGTTGCCGCATTCAGCCAGACGCCATGCGTGAACGCGAGCGTATTGAGCGCAGCCCAGGCGATCATCACAGCGGCCGCCGCCATAATGCCGAGCGCGCTGCGGCGCCAGGCGAGCAAGCCGACCAGCAGCATCGGCAGCAGGATCGCAGCCAGCGCGTCGGCGATACGAACCCTGTGGTCGCGCACGATGCCGTCGCCGGCCACAAGATGGGTGATCGCTGTCGAGACCACCTCGACGCCGGGCATCAACGAATCGAACGGTGTGGGATAGAAGTCGCCGCCGCCGGCGACCGAAGCGCCGATCACGACGATCCGGTTTTCGATCGCCGCGCGATCGAGCGTGCCGTCGAAGATGCTCTGCGCGCTGACGGTGCGGATGGTGCGTCGCGGACCGTAATAGGTGATCGGCAGCGCGAAATCGGTGTCGGTCGGCACCGCGCGGTCGCCGAGCATGAGACGATCCGGCGCGATCGTCAGCGGCTTGTCGAGCGCGCGGCTGGCGACCCGCAGGGGGAACGACAGCTCGACCTTGTCGTGGGTCCGGAACAGCATCGGCACCGAGAGTGGAGAGCCAGACTGTCCTGTCGCGACATTGACGACGCCGACCTCGGCGTGGTCGGCGAACGCCGGCAACGGCAGCAGGAAGCGTTCGGCTTGCGGCAGCACGGCGAGGGGACCCTGGCTGCTCGGCTCCACGGTTTCGCTGGCGCTGGGGAAGATCGCCGCGGCGGCGAGCACCATGGGACCGGTCGCCAGCGTGTTGGCCAGCGTGGCGTCGCCGATCGCAGCGCTGCGATCGACGAGCAGGAGATCGATCGCGACCACCTTCGGCTTGAACTGCACGATGGTGTCGACGACGCGGGCGAGGTCGGCGCGCGGCAGCGGATAGCTTCCGCCGCGCTTCACCACGGTATCGTCGATCGCAACGATGGTGACGAGATCTGGCGGACGCTGCACGCCGCGGATTTGGGTCCGCCAATCGGTCAGCGTTGCTTCGAGGCGGTCGAGAAAGCGCAGATGCCCGTAGCCGTGCGCGGCATAGATGCCCGCGCCCCACAGCGCGGTGAGGATGAGTGCCACCAGGATCTGAACGCGTCTAGTCACTACGTGCTGCAATCTTCTTTGTTCTAAGTCCTGTTGGCCAAGTCTCTTACTGGCCAAGTCTCTTACTGGCCAAGTCTTACTGGCCGAGCCTTGCCATCAGCGCGTCGACGCGCGGCTGGCCCCATGTCTTGATCGTCAACGGGCCGGTCGCTTCCACGTCGACGCCTTCGCCGGGACCGAGAACGACGCCGCGCCCGGGTGTCCTGCGGTTGACGCCGACCCGGCCGTCAGCGACGAAGACGGAGGTCTTGGCCTCGGCGGCATCGACGGCCCATCTGGTGCCGCGCACCGCGGCGATCGCCTGCGGCGTCAGCACCTTGAAGGCATTGCCCCGGGGCTTCCTGGGCACCTCGACCAGCAGCGCTTTGCTGCTCAACTCGACGGAGTCTATATGTCCGTCGCGGTTGGCGTCCTTTAGTTCAAATCTGGCGCCGTTTTCTGCGACGATGGTGATGCCGTTGTCGCAGCGCAAAATTTGTGTGCCCGCGGTGGATGGCGCTGCCGTGCAGCCCGCATTGGCCGCAGGCTGTGCAATTGCAGAACCAATCAACAGAAACAACGACGCCAGGGCGAAAAACCCGGCGCGCGCGAACCCACTCATGCCAGCCTCCGTTTGCGTGCTCGGCACAGTTCAAGGCGATGTTGATACGGTACCGTATCATCCGCAGAGGCTGCTGAAAAGTGCCGCCCTGTCAGCTATTTCCCCGCTGCGGCATTTTCCAGTCCGGTCCGATCAACTTTCGGTCAGGGAAGGCCGGTGCCACGTGAGTTGCGCTGTCCGACGCGTGATGGCGTGAGCGGCCCAACGCGGGCGCCAAGGGAGCGCCAAGAGAGCCAAGAGAGAGGTGGAGGGACACATCGCACGCCAGCCTCGCGCAATGCTTCCCCGTTATCATCCGGGCATTGAGGATCACGAAAAGGACTTGGTTGGATGCGCTTAAAGGCGCGGCCGGAGAGGTCCGCTGACTACACCGATCTGGCCGAGAATCATGGTTAACAGACGCGCCTAAGTCCGTACTTCTGCGGGCTTTTTTCTCAAAATGGGACAGCGTTGACGAGCCGCCCTACATCCGCCCGAACTTAATCCGCATTTAACTAAAAGTCGCCTTAATGACGCTCCGACCCTCTGCGAGATGCTGTTCCCGGATCGTGACCAGCGGCACTTTGAAGGGGGACTGAGTGACACCGTCCTGGACGCAAGGCGAATGAGTACGAGTATCGCTGCGCCGAGTAACGCGGCACGGAAATCGAAAAATTTCTCGAAAAGCCATTCGCGGAAATCTTCCCGGCAAATGACCACGACCAATTGGCTTGGCGCCGCGGCGATCGGCTGCGCCGTGATGGGCGCCGGCTGGACCATCTACAGCAACGTCTTCGGCGCGAGCGTCTATCCGACCGTCGGCAGCATCGGCTACGACGAGCCGGTGATCAAGCGGGCGCCCAAGGTCGCGCTGCGCGAGGCTGGCGAGGCCATCAAGGACGCTTTTGCCCTCCTGCCTGACCGGTTGCAGGTGGCAGCCCCGATCTCGCGCGAGATGTTCAACGAGCGCTTTGCCGCAGCTGCGACGCAGGGCGTGCCCTCGAATGCTTCGAGCGCCGCATCCGCGACCCAGGTTGCGGTGGCTAACGACCCGCCGAAGCAGAGCGTGATCGCCAAGGTCGCGGAAGCGCTGAAGCCGTCGGCCCCGGCCAAAGTCGCCGACAAGACCACCGACAAGGCCGCAGACAAGACCAAGCGCGCTCCGGATGCCCAGATCCAGCTCGCCTCGGCCGATCCGGCCCAGATCGTGCCGGCACCCGAAGGCAAGAAATCGTTCGCCGATCGCGCCAAGGCCGCGGTGATGTCGATCACCTCGCCGCGTCAGTCGATGGTGGAAAAGCTCTGGGGCAAGCGTGATCCGTCCGGCGGGCTGCTTGCTTATGCCTCGGCCGATGCCAGCATCACCGCGTCCATCGCGCCGAAGGAGCAGAACCCGATGTTCGGCGGCGCGCCGCCCTATGAGCGCGACACCGCGGTCTACGACATCACCGCCAAGACGGTGTATCTGCCCGACGGCACCAAGCTCGAGGCGCATTCCGGCCTCGGCTCCAACCTCGACGACCCGCGCTCCCAGCGCCAGCGCATGCGCGGCGTGACGCCGCCGCACATCTACACGCTGAAGCCGCGCGAGGCGCTGTTCCACGGCGTGCCCGCGCTGCGCCTGACCCCGATCGGCGGCGAGAGCGCGATCTACGGCCGCGACGGCCTGCTCGCGCACACCTTCATGCTCGGGCCGAACGGCGATTCCAACGGCTGCGTGTCGTTCAAGGACTATTACGCGTTCCTCGACGCCTACCGCAACAAGGGCATCCGCAAGCTCGCGGTGCTGGCGCGGGTGGAGTGAGGCGAAGCGCGCCTCACCGCTTTCTGCACGATCAACGCTTGACGAAAACAAGATTGCAGGCGCGCGCCTCGTTGCGCTTGCCGGTGCCGCGGCTGCGATCGAACTGCGCATCGACCGTGAAGGCGTAAGGCGAGCCCGGCGCGAGGTTGTTGAGCGTGTACGCGCTTGCTCCGGTCGTTCCGCGCGCGCTCAACGTCGTCCTGCCGTCGGCCGGGATCTGGCCGTCGATCTCCAGGCGGTTGACGTCCTTGCCTTGAGCCTCGGCGTGAAACACGCCGTTGGTGACGGTGGCGACCAGGGGCCTGGTGAAACCCTGCGCTTTGCCGGCGGGCGGGCAGTTCAGGGTCACGTCCCAGTGGCCGTCGAAATCATTGCTGCCGGTGGCTCTGGCATTGCCGCTCGGTACTACTGCCACCTTCTGCTTCAGGCTGTCGATCCGCGCCTTGGCGAGGCCGGCGAAGCTGCAACTCGAAAATCGCGCCAGATGATCCTCGAAGACGCCGACGGTGCCGATGCCGTCCGCTGCCTTCCAATGGGCCTCCGCGGCCGCGCAAGGGTCGGGCCGCGGCGCGGCTTGCGGCGCCGCGGGGGCGACTGTGACAGATACCGGGCCGTTCAGATAGAACTTGCCGATGATCGACAGTGACAGCTCCGGCAGCTGGGTCTTGCCGCTGGCGTCATAGACGTCGCTGCTGATGTCGCGAAAGACGTCGCCGATCTCCTGCGGCTCCTCGATGTGCTTCAGGAACGCCGTCGTGTAGGGGCTGTTGCGGCCGACGCCGTCGGCGGCGACCTGGCCTGATTGCGTCGAGAACGACACGATGGTGCCGCGCGGCGCCTCGACCTTCGACAGGCCGCGCCCGATCGAGGCGGCCCGCGTCGTGCCGGCGGAGCGTTTGAGCGTTTCTGCCAGCGGATTGTCGCGGCAGGAATCGAGCACCAGGATGCGCAGGTTCTTGGCCTGCTGCAGGTCGTTCACGATGTCGTCGACCCGGACGAAACGCTTGAGGTCCGCTTCATCGGTCAGCGAGGCGTCGACGGGCATCAGATAGTTCACGCCGTTGTACTGCATCGCATGGCCGCTGTAATAGAACAGGGCGACGTCGGCTCTGCTCGCCGCGCGCGCGAAGCGGATGGTCAGGTCCTGCATGTCGGCCTGGCGCAAATCGATGCCTTGAATCACCTCGAAGCCGCTGCGCCTCAGCGAAGCCGCCACGTCCTCGGCATCGTGCGACGGATTGGGGAGCCGCGCCGTCGAGGCATAGGCGCCGTTGCCGATGACGAGCGCGACCCGCGTCTCGGCTGATGCGGGACCAAGGCCGAGCCAGCAGGCGAGGAGAGCCAGAGAGAATCCGGGCAGGTGAAGACCTGAAACAGCGCGCATGAAAACCGTCCGGGAAATATTGAAAAATATCTCCCAGATTAGCGCATGCCGCGCCGGCATCAATGCCCTCGCGACGGGGCGACCGGATCCGCCGGCCGTGACATCCTGTCACGCAGCGCTGGCCGCCACGGTCTTGCGCAGCGCCATCTCGGTCGCGATCGCCTCCCGCACGGCGGGGCGCGCCTGCATGCGCGCGAGATAGTCCGACAAGGACGGCCATTGCGCGATGTCGACTCCCGCGGGACGCAGCAGCAGCAAGGCCCAGGTGAGGTGCGCATCCGCCACCGTGAAGCTGTTGCCGACGAGGAATTCGCGCTGCGCCAGATGCGCAGATGGCACCGACAAGGTCTGCATGATCCTTGCGCGCGGCTTGGCGAGCGAGCCGTCGTCCTTGTACCAGAAGGCTGGAAACAGGAACGCCTTGTGAATCTCGGCGCCGACGAAGCTCAGCCATTCCTGGAGGCGATAGCGATCGGGATCGCCGGGCGGCGGCGCAAGACGCGCCTCCGGCTTCGCATCGGCGATGTATTGCAGCACGGCCGCGCTCTCGGTCAGCCGCTCGCCGTTCTCCAGCACCAGGACCGGCACCGCGCCTTTCGGCGACAGGTCGCGGAAATCGCTGCCGTCGTCCACGACCTGCTTGGTCCAGATATGGGCGAGGTGATACCGCGCCTCGATACCGGCCTCCATCAGCGCGATGCGGCTCGAGAGCGAGCAGGCCATCGGGAAGAAATAAAGCTGCAGCATCGCACGCTCCATCAAGTCAGTGCTTCGACTTGCGCGATGATCGCGAAGCGATCCGAGAGTTCGGCCAGCGCGACCTGATGAATCGTCCGGGCGTCCAGCGTGCCGCCGCGGCCGTCGGGCAGGTCGCGGGTGGCGCAGGCGTCGGCCGCGATCGTCGTGCGCAGGCCAAGGTCGAGCGCGGCGCGGGCGGTCGAGGAGACGCACATGTGAGTCATGAAGCCGGCCAGCACGATGTTCTTGCGTCCGGTTGCGGCAAGGCGCGCTTGCAGATCGGTGCCGGCGAACGAGTTCGGCAGCGCTTTCTCGATCACGGGCTCGCTCGCGAGCGGTGTCAGGCGCTCGACGATCGCGCCGCGCGCGGCCTCGCGGTCGAACAGGCCGCCGGCGCGGCCCTTGTGCGCGACATGGAAGATCGCGGCTCCGCTCTCCCGTGCGCGCGCGAGCAGGCGCGCCGCCGCGGCGATCGCGGGTTGCGCATCGGGCAGGGCTAGCGGACCGGCACAATATTCGTTCTGGAGGTCGATCAGCACGAGGCAGGCCTCTTTGAGCTTCGGCGGATCGAGATCGGCGCCGGCGAGTTCGAGCAGGGTCTTCGGAGCGGTCATGCGGGGCGGGCCTTCCAGGGATATCGGATGCGCGACACTAGCGCGGCGACGGCCTGCCATTGTGCAGGACTATTGCAGCTTATGGCTGCAGATTTGCAGGGCGCGGCATCGCCTGCTAGGCTCGCCGGAATGAACTGGGACGATCTGCGCATCATTGCCGCGGTGAGGGACGAGGGCACCTATGCCGGCGCCAGCGCGCGGCTGCGCATCGACGAGACCACCGTCGGCCGCCGGCTCGCGCGCATCCAGCGCGATCTCGGCGTGCCGCTGTTCGATGCGGTGGACGGCCAGCGCCGGCCGACGCGCCATTGCGAGGCGGTGCTCGAGCATGTCGGGGCGATGGCCGCCCACGTCGCGGCGATCGACCGCATCAAGGAGAGCCAGCCGGGCCCGGTCGGCCGCCTGCGCATCGCCTCGACCAACGCGGTCGCCGAAGAGCTGCTGGCGCCGCGGGCAAGCAGCTTCCTGCGCGATCATCCCGGCCTGACCCTGCAATTCCTCACCTCCAGCGGCAACGTCAAGTTCTCGCGCTGGCAGGCCGATCTCGCCATCCGCCTGCGCAAGCCCGAGAAGGGCGACTTCACCATCTCCAAGCTCGGCGACGTCAGGCTGTATTTCTTCGAGCCCGCCGACCGCTCGGGCGGCGAGCCCATCGCCTGCGTCTATCCGGACGAGCTCGACGCGATCCCCGAGCAGCAATTCCTCCGTGCCAAGCGTCTGACGAACGCGCGCTGCGTCACCGACAATGTCCGCATCATCCGCACCATGATCCAGTCGCATCAGGCCATCGGCGTGCTGCCCGAACACAGCTGCGGGCCGCTGCTCGCCGACCGCAGCCTGCGCGCCACGCTGCTGCCGAGGCGCCGCGACGTCTGGCTCCTGGTGCAGAACCATCTGAAGCGCGATCCGGCGACGCGCGTGACGATCGAGTGGGTACGTCACTGCTTCAAGGATTTGTCACACGGCTGATCGCTGGCGACGTTCATGATCTCGCATTGAACGCGGGCCGCGCGATGTGCGACCAAGTTCACGGAGCAGGGATTGCGCGCGCCAAGGTTGCGTAATCTCGTGAGGAGACTTGACCGGGGCAAGCGCATGACCACTCTTTCGCAAACGATCCGGCCCTCGACAGCCCAGTCGCGGGAATGGAAGGCGATTCTCATCCTGATCCTCATGGTCCCGGTGCTGTGGTCGCCGCTGATCCTGTTTCGCTTCGTCCTGTACCAGCCGTTCAGCATCCCTTCGGGTTCGATGACGCCGGCGCTTATGGTCGGCGACAACGTCTTCGCCGCCAAATACGCCTACGGCTACGGCCGCTATTCCTTCCCGTTCGCGCCGTCCTGGATCTCGGGCCGCGTCCTTGCCGCCGATCCGGAATACGGCGACATCGTCGTGTTCCGGACGGCGAAGGACAATTCGGTCGACTACGTCAAACGCGTGGTCGGGCTGCCCGGCGACCGCATCCAGATGCGGCAGGGCCGGCTCGTCCTCAACGACCGTCCGGTGACGCGCGTCGCCCTGGAGAGGAAGCTCGCCGGCACCACCTGCGGCGTCGACGAGGGCGCCACCGTCAAGCGCTGGCGCGAGACGCTGCCGAACGGCGCGTCCTATGTCACCCACGACTGCGCCGACGACGGTTTCCTCGACAATACCGCCGTCTTCACGGTGCCGCCCGGCCACTTCTTCGTGCTCGGCGACAACCGCGACAATTCCACCGATAGCCGCATGTCGACGTTCGGCTTCGTGCCGATGGACAACCTGATCGGCAAGGTGACGCGGATCATCTGGTCGCTCGACGAAGACGGCGAGCCGCACTTCGAGCGGCTGGGAAAGGTGGAGTGAGGCTTGCCCGTCATTCCGGGGCGGCGCGCAGCGCCGAGCCCGGAATCCATTGATCCGCAAGTTCAGACCGCAATCTGTGGATACAGGTCGATCCACTGAGGATTCTTCTCCTCAATGAACCGCACCTTCCATTCCCGCCGCCACTTCTTCAATTCCTTCTCGCGCGTAATGGCAGTGACGGGATCGTCGTAGATCTCGAACCAAACCAGCCTGTCGACGCAGTACCGCTTGCTGAATCCAGCGGCGACTTTGCTCTTGTGTTCGTGGATGCGGCGGATGATGTCATTCGTCACGCCGATGTAAAGCGTGCCGTATTTCTTGCTGGCGAGGAGGTAAACGTAATAGGCCATGAGCAAGCGGTGAAATGGATTCCGGGCTCGCGACTTCGTCGCGCCCCGGAATGACCGATCTTGCTACTTTTGCGTGTGACACGCAAAACAAAAACCCCGGCATCGCTGCCGGGGTTTCGCATTTCTTGACTGTGTCTGAAAGGCTGGATCAGAAGTCCATGCCGCCCATGCCGCCGCCCGGGGGCATCGCCGGGCCGGCGCCGCCCTTCTTGGGCAGCTCGGCGACCATGGCTTCCGTGGTGATCAGCAGGGCTGCAACCGAGGCAGCGTTCTGGATCGCGGTGCGGACCACCTTGGTCGGGTCGATGATGCCCTTCTTGACGAGGTCGGCATATTCGCCGGTCTGGGAGTCGAAGCCGTAATTGTAGGCCTTGTTCTCCAGGATCTTGCCGACGATCACCGAGCCGTCTTCACCGGCGTTGATCGCAATCTGGCGAGCGGGAGCCGACAGCGCCTTGCGCACGATCTCGACGCCGGTCTTCTGGTCGTCGTTCTTGGTGCGCAGGCCCTTGAGCTGCTCGGAGGCACGGAGCAGGGCGACGCCGCCGCCCGGGACGATGCCTTCCTCGACAGCCGCGCGGGTCGCATGCATCGCGTCATCAACGCGATCCTTGCGCTCCTTGACCTCGACCTCGGTCGCGCCGCCGACGCGGATCACCGCGACGCCGCCGGCGAGCTTGGCCAGACGCTCCTGGAGCTTCTCACGGTCGTAGTCCGAGGTGGTTTCCTCGATCTGCGCCTTGATCTGGGCCACGCGCGCCTCGATGTCGGCCTTCTTGCCGGCGCCGTTGACGATCGTGGTGTTCTCCTTGTCGATCATCACCTTCTTGGCGCGACCGAGCATGTTGAGCGTGACGTTCTCGAGCTTGATGCCGAGATCTTCCGAGATCGCCTGGCCGCCGGTCAGGATCGCGATGTCCTGCAGCATGGCCTTGCGGCGATCGCCGAAGCCCGGCGCCTTGACGGCCGCGACCTTGAGGCCGCCGCGCAGGCGGTTCACGACCAGGGTCGCGAGCGCCTCGCCTTCGACGTCCTCGGCGACGATGACCAGCGGCTTGCCGGTCTGCACCACGGCCTCGAGCAGCGGCAGCAGCTCGTTCAGCGAGGAGAGCTTCTTCTCGTTGATGAGGATGTAGGCGTCGTCCATCTCAACGCGCATCTTGTCGGCGTTGGTGACGAAGTAGGGCGAGATGTAGCCGCGGTCGAACTGCATGCCCTCGACGACGTCGAGCTCGGTCTCGAGCGACTTGGCTTCCTCGACGGTGATGACACCCTCGTTGCCGACCTTCTTCATGGCGTCGGACAGGAACTTGCCGATCTCCTGGTCGCCGTTGGCCGAGATGGTGCCGACCTGGGCGATCTCGTCGTTCGAGGTGACCTTCTTGGAGTTCTTCTGCAGGTCCGCAACGACGGCTTCGACCGCGAGGTCGATACCGCGCTTCAGGTCCATCGGGTTCATGCCGGCGGCGACCGACTTGGCGCCTTCACGCACGATCGCCTGGGCCAGCACGGTGGCGGTGGTGGTGCCATCGCCGGCCGCGTCAGCGGACTTGGAGGCGACTTCGCGCACCATCTGGGCGCCCATGTTCTCGAACTTGTCCTCGAGCTCGATCTCCTTGGCGACGGTGACGCCGTCCTTGGTGATGCGGGGAGCGCCGAACGACTTGTCGAGCACGACGTTGCGGCCCTTCGGGCCGAGCGTGACCTTCACCGCGTTGGCGAGAATGTCGACGCCGCGCAGCATCTTGTCGCGCGCATCAACCGAGAATTTGACTTCTTTGGCTGCCATGTGGATTTTTCCTTGGATGTTTGACTGGAGGGAGGAGAGGGGCTCTTAAGCCGCCTTCTTCTTGGACTCGCTGACTTCGAGAACGCCCATCACGTCGCTCTCCTTCATGATCAGCAGGTCCTGGCCGTCGATCTTGACCTCGGTGCCGGACCACTTGCCGAACAGCACGCGGTCGCCGACCTTCAGGTCGATCGGGATCAGCTTGCCGGATTCGTCGCGGCCACCGGGACCAACGGCGACGACTTCGCCCTGGGAGGGCTTTTCCTTGGCAGTGTCGGGAATGATGATGCCGCCAGCGGTCTTCTCTTCTGCGTCGATGCGCTTGACCACGACGCGGTCGTGAAGCGGACGGAATTTCATGCAGTCCTCCTAAGCATTTGCTCGGGTTGAGATTTTGAGATTGTTAGCAATCGGTGCCCGCGAGTGCTAGCACACGCGGAGCTGAAATAGGACAGGAATTTTGCGGGAGCAAGGGTTTGTAGCAAAAAAATCAGCACTCGGAAGCGAGGATTGCCAGCTTCTCTCGCCATCGTTAACCGAGCCTCGCCCCCGTATTAGCACGGAGCGTCCTCTGCTGCTAACGCGTTGAATTTCAACAGCTTGTTAAACTTTTGGGCTTGAGATGAATTGTCAGTTTGCGTCACATTTCTCTCATGTGAGCGCATCAGTACCGGGTGGCTCGTAAGGCGCACACCGACCAAGCCGCCCCTTGAATGCGCTCCTGCAAAGGAGGTCTGGCATGGGACTGCGGAATGGGGCCGTTTCCGAGGATTTCCGGAAACAGATGTTGGGTTACGGGCTGACGACGGCGCAGATCCTCTATCGGATGCCGGATCATCCCTCGCTGCTTCAGACCTACGTCTGGCAGAACTACGACATGTTTCCGAAATTTCCGGCGCTGAAGGATTTCCTGGCGTTCTGGCAGGAGAAGCTCGACGGCCCCCTGCATTCGGTCACCGTGGCGCATTCCAAGCTGATCAAGCCGGCCGAGCTGCGCGCCGTGGACGGCGTGTTCCGGCTGCATTGAGAGAACACAGGTCTCGAAGAGTGGGCAAAGGCGCCCCTGCGCCGTGCCCACGATCTTTCCAACCCGGCCACAGACGCGTGGGCACGCTTCGCTTTGCCCACCCTACGTTATCTCTTCGATACTCCGTTGGAGCTGCGCCGGGCTGCATTGAGACGAACATAGGTCTCGTAGGGTGGGCAAAGGCGCCCTTGCGCCGTGCCCACGATCTTTCCAATGCGGCCACGGACGCGTGGGCACGCTTCGCTTTGCCCTACGATATCTCCTCGATATCTCCGTTGGAGCCGCGCCGGGCGAGCGCGCTATCCCGTCATTGCTTGAGGGGAAATCAGGCGGCGCTGCTGCAATAGCGCTGCCACATCGCGCGATAGGCCTCGTCCACCGCCCGTGCGTATGAGACCGGGTTGCCGGCGGCCGCAGCATTGATCCGTCCGGGCAGCTCGCGGCGCAACTGATCGAGCGTGCCGATCTCGGCCGCATGGCTGGTGGCGATCTCGATATAGGCCGCATCGCTGTCCGCGACCCAGTCCGGCAGGCCAAGTGCGGTGAGGATGGACCCGGCCGCACGGCTGGGCAGGCTGCTGCCGAGCTTCGCCACCACCGGCACGCCCATCTGCAAGGCTTCCCACGTGCTGACGCCGCCATTCTGCGGGAACGGGTCGAGGGCGATATCGACGCGATTGAACGACGCCAGATGTTCGTCGCGCAAGGTGGCTCCGAGCAGATCGACGCGCTCGACCGGCAATCCGCAAGCCGCAAACCGCGCCAGCAGATTGTCGCGGACCAGTTGATCGTCCAGCGCAACGTCCTTGATCAGCAGGCGCGAACCCGGCACCCGTTCGAGAATCCTGGCCCAGACCTTTGCTGCCTCGTCCGAGATCTTGCTGATGCGGTTGAAGACACCGAATGTGACGAATCCGTTCGCGATCGCCGGGGTCGGCGCGCGGTCGATCCCGGCCGGCAGTGGCGTCAGTGTCACGAAGCAGGGCAGGTCGACAACAGTCTCCGCAAACAAATGCCGGACCGTCGAAGGAATCGCGACGGGGTCCGAGAACAAATAATCGATGGTCGGCAGCCCGGTCCCCGTGCCGTGGCCCCAGCCGTGCACCTGGATCGGGGCCGGCTTGCGCGCAAACACGCTGAGGCGGTTTCCCCTGGTG
The DNA here is from genome assembly GCF_056429085.1 of Bradyrhizobium sp. CFUWI. NCBI lineage: Bacteria > Pseudomonadati > Pseudomonadota > Alphaproteobacteria > Hyphomicrobiales > Nitrobacteraceae > Bradyrhizobium > Bradyrhizobium sp. CFUWI. The sequence goes on along the minus strand of NZ_JBWJZE010000009.1, from coordinate 75,022 downwards.
TGGCCGGACAGATCGATCAAGATATCGACGCCATCGGCGCGGATCTCCGCGGCGAGGCGATCGTCGGTCCATTGCGAGGCATCGCGCCAGCGGTCGGCGATCCCCTGAAATTCCCGGGTCGTCGCGTCAAGTTTGGACGAACAGGAATAGCACACGATCTCGAACTGGGCCCGGTCATGGTGCTGCAGCACCGGCTTGAAAATGAACGCGGCCGAATGCGCGTTGAAGTCCGACGAGACATAGCCGAGCACCAGACGGCGATCCGCCTCGCGGCTGTTGTCATGCGGTCCCGCCGCTTCCGAGGCGATCTTCGCGCCGATCCGCTCCCACCATAATTGCCGCGCCTGTTGATGCTGCTCGACGCCGGCATCCGCCATGAAATCCAGCGTGAATATCTTGTTGGAGATCGCGCTCTGAAGGTCAGGCTGGATGTCGAGGGCTCTGTCGAAGCTGGCGAGGGCTTCCTCGACCCGCCCAAGTCCGGCGAGACAAAGGCCCAGTACCAAGTGAGCTTGAATGGAATCGGGAGCGATCGCGAGGGCCTTCTCGCAATCGTGCGATGCCTTGGCAATTTGCTGGATCTGGAGCAGGACACCGGCCCGCGCGATCCATCCATTCGCGTCGTCGGGGGCCAGCGCGATGGCCCGATCGCCGTCTGCCAGGGCTTCGTCAAATCGCTGGAGTTCCCGCAAAGCGATGGCGCGGTTCGCGAGCGCCGCCGCATAGTCGGGCTTGATCGAGAGCGCGCGGTTCAGGCTCGCGACGGCCTCGTCATAGTTGCGCTGACGGCAGAGCGCCCAGCCCCGGCCATTATGGGCTTCGGCAAGCCCTGGGTTGAGCACGAGCGCCTTGTCGTAGCTGTGCAGCGCCTCGTCGTGACGGTCGAGGGCGACGCTCGCATTGCCGAGATTGGACAGGGTTAGCGCGTGGTTGCGTCGCAAGGCGAGGGCTTTTCGATAGCTCGCGCAGGCCTCCTCGTGACGCCGTAGTCCGTTGAGGGCGACGCCCAGGCTCATATGAGCGTCGGCCGACCGCGGATCGACGGCGACCGCCCGGCTCAGCAGGATTTCGGCTTGCTGATAGTTTTTGGCATCGGATTCCAAAATGCCGAGCATGTGCAGCGCGATGAATTGCTTGGGTGCGAGCTGCAGGAGCTGGCGATAGGCGGCCTGGGCCTCCGGCAGGAGTCCCATCTTGTGCAGCTGGAGTGCGTGCCCGAGCAATGGCAGCACTTCGGCCTTTTGTCGTTTCTGAAGCCGGGCATTTTGAAATGCACGCTGGCCTACGCTGCCGCCCATGAATCAATTCCCCCAGAATCTCAGGGGCGAGACTAATTCAGCGTGAGAACCAATACGAGACGCCGGCCGTCCGCCACGACAGCTTGGGGCAAGCTACGACTTGATTGGACATGGAGTGACGGGCCCTTGCGCCCGCAATTGCTGCCTCGTCCAAGACTGGATAATCTGCCTTCGGGTTGTCCCCCGTTCGGCGGGCGCGGCTCAGATCAGGGAGGCAGACAATGGCCAAGCAAAAGGCATCAAGACCCGCAACGAAGGCCGCGGTGAAGAAGCGCAGCGGCGCAAAGGCCGCGGCGCGATCCTCGGCGCGCAAGGCGGTCAAGGCGAAGGCACGCATTGTGGCGCCGAAAAAGCCCGCGCGCCCGCGGCAACGCATCGCCATCAGCCATCACCGCGAGGAAGACTTCAAGGCCGACGGCCTGCGCGCCTACGCGAAATACCGCGACCTCGGCATTGCCGAGGCCACCCACGGTCTCGCGCAGGCGCATGTGATCCGCCTGCAGGGCCCCTGCAATCCGGCCGAGGTCTCGAAGCTGCACTTCCACGACGTCGAATTCCAGATGGTCTACGTGCTCAAGGGCTGGGTGAAGACCTACATGGACGGGCAGGGCGAGACGCTGATGAAGGAAGGCAGCGCCTGGACCCAGCCGCCGAAGATCAAGCACATGATCCTGGATTACTCCGATGACGTCGAGCTGCTGGAGGTGATCTTGCCGGCGGAGTTCAGAACGGTGGAGTTGAAGGCGTAGGGAGCTGTCCGAAACGCGCACCTATCTCTGTCCACTCGTCATTGCGAGCGAAGCGAAGCAATCCAGAAATTCATCTGCGGGAACGGTCTGGATTGCTTCGTCGCAAGGGCTCCTCGCAATGACGGCGGAGAGACCTACGCCACCACCCCCACCACCGCGCCCATCACGCACGTGGTCAGCGTTCCCGACACGATCGACTTCAGCCCGAGCGCGTTGATCTCCTCGCGCCGCTCCGGCGCCATCACCCCTAGGCCGCCGATCATGATGCCGAGGCTGGCGAAATTGGCGAAGCCGCACATCGCGTAGAGCATGATCAGGCGCGAGCGCGGATCGAGCGCGCCGGGCGGCAGCTTCGAGAAGTCGACATAGGCAATCAACTCGTTGAGCACGGTCTTGGTGCCCATCAGGCTGCCGGCGGTGACGGCCTGATCCCACGGCAATCCCATCAGCCAGCACACCGGCGCCATCACCAGGCCCAGCAGCCGTTGCAAGGAGATCGCGGCGCCGCCGATCTCAGGCAGCAGGCCGAGCATGGCATTGACGAGATAGACCAGCGCCACCAGCACCAGCAGCATGGCGACGATGTTGAGCAGCAGCTCGAGGCCGGCGGTGGTGCCCTTCACGATCGCGTCCATCGTGCCGGACACGTCCATCTCGGGATCTTCAAGCACGCCGCCGGTGCGCTTGTCCGAGATTTCAGGCACCATGATCAGGCTGACGAGGATCGCGGCCGGCGCGCCCAGCACGGAGGCGATCACGAAATGCGCGGCGGCGTCGGGGATGAGGGGAGCAAGCAGCGTCGCATAGAGCACCAGTACCGTGCCGGCGATGCCGGCCATGCCGCCGGTCATCACCAGGAACAATTCGCTGCGCGTCATCTGCTTGAGGTAGGGCCGCACGAACAGCGGGGCCTCGACCATGCCGAGAAAGATGTTGGCGGCCGTCGACAGGCCCACCGCGCCGCCGACGCCGAGCGTTCGCTCCAGCAGCCAGGCCATGCCGCGCACGATTGGCGGCAGCACGCGCCAGTGGAACAGCAGCGTCGTCAGCACGCTCATGACCAGCACGATCGGCAGCGCCTGGAACGCCAGGATGAAATCGGCGCCCGGCACCTTGACATCGAAGGGCAGGGGGCCGCCGCCGATATAGCCGAACACGAAGGCGGACCCGGCGCGCGAGGCCGCGGAGATCGCACCGACCGCGTCATTGATGGCGCCAAAGGCATGCGCGACGACCGGCAGCTTCAGCAGCACGATCGCAGTGGCGAAGGTGACGACGAGCCCGACCGCCGCCTGTCGCAGCGACACGGCGCGCCGGTTCTCCGCCAATGCGAAGGCGATCAACAGCAATACGAAAATGCCGAGTGCCGATTGCAAGCGCAGCATGATGTCCCCAAACCCCCAATGATTATGGCCGCGGCTGCGCTGCAAAGGCAATGCCGGGCGGTCCGGGACGCGGCCGAGGTCTCGTGTCCCGGCTCTGCGCTGCAACGCGTCAGCGTTGCAGCGCAGAGCCGGGACCCAGGAGACCAGGAACGAGATCGCGGAGGCATGGCCCCCGGCTCGGCAGCGTGATCGTATGCCGCGCTGCGTCCGGGGCACGAGACCGATGCCCCGGATTGCTGCCCGCAAGGAGGGCACGGACAGAGCACAGCGGAATCAATGAGATCCCTACTGTGCATGGGGTTGTTTTTCAGTTTTTGAGATCAGCCCCGTCCGACGAACGGCATCTTGGTGGCCATCACCGTCATGGTCAGCACGTTGGCATCGAGCGGCAGGCTGGCCATATAGGCCACGGCATCGCCGACAGCCTTGGCGTCCATGCGCGGCTCGTGCTTGGTGGTGCCGTCCGGCTGCAGCACGCCGGGACCGTTGACCATGCGGTCGGTCATCGGCGTCGCGGCATTGCCGATATCGACCTGGCCGACCGCGATGTCGTACATGCGGCCGTCGAGGTTGCTGGCCTTGGTCAGGCCGGTGATGGCGTGCTTGGTCGAGGTGTAGGCCGCCGAGAACGGCCGCGGCGCATGCGCCGAGATCGAGCCGTTGTTGATGATGCGGCCGCCGCGCGGGGTCTGGTCCTTCATGATGCGGAAGGCGTGCTGGGTGCACAGGAACGGCCCGGTGAGGTTGGTGTTCACCACCGCCTGCCACTGCTCGAGGCTGAGATCCTCGAAGTTCACGGCTGGCGCGCCCATGCCGGCATTGTTGAACAGCACGTCGAGGCGGCCATAGGTCGCCTTCACCTTGTCGAACAGCGCGGCGATGGAATCCGGCTTGGTCATGTCGGCGGTGACGCACAGGCTTTTTCCCGCCGGGCCGAGCTTTGCGGTCTCCTCGAGCATGTCGAGCCGGCGCCCGGTGAGCACCACGGTGAAGCCGGTATTCATCAGCGCCAGCGAGGCCGCGCGTCCGACGCCGGTGCCGGCGCCCGTCACCACGGCGATCTTTTTTGCTTCACTCATCGTTTCCTGCCTTTTCTCATGTTGTCAGGTTTTCGGTTCTTTTTCGTTCTTGTAGGGCGGCCGCGGAATGTTCTGATGCGCTGCGCGCAGCGCCGCCGACCAGCGCGAGCGCAGGTCGTGGAAATAGGGCTCGCCCGCCTCGATGCGGTGGTTGAGATCGGCCTCGCAGGCATCCGAGCGCACCACCAGCACGTCGATCGGCAGGCCGACGCCGAGATTGGAGCGCATCGTCGAGTCCATCGAGATCAGGCCGGTCTTCAGCGCCTCGTAGAGCTCGACGTCGTAATGCATGGCACGATCGAGCACCGGCTTGCCGTATTTGTGCTCGCCGATCTGCAGGTAGGGCGTGTCGGTGGTGCACTCGATGAAATTGCCGGCGGTGTAGACCATGAACAGGCGCATCCGGGAGCCCTTGATCTGGCCGCCGAACAGGAAGGAGACGTCGAAGGACACGTCCTCGGACTTCAAGGCAGGGCCTTCGGTGGCGTGCACCGCCCGGATCGCCCGGCCGATGCGCTGGGCGGCCTGGAACATGGTCGGCGCGTTCATCAGCGTCTCGAGCTCGCCCGTATTGGGGTCCTCCAGGCCTTCGGTCAGCGTGGAGAGCACCGACTGGCTGATGGCGAGGTTGCCGGCGCTGGCGATCGCCATGATGCGCTCGCCGGGCTTGGAGAAGATGTGGAGCTTGCGGAAGGTCGAGACGTTGTCGAGGCCGGCATTGGTGCGGGTGTCGGCGATCATCACCAGACCGTCCCGAACCAGAATTCCGCAGCAATAGGTCATTTCCATTCCTCGAACGCGTTTGCGCGGAATTACTAGCCAATTTCAAGGGCCGCTCCAACCCCCGATTCCGGCCGTCATTCCGGGGCGCGACGAAGTCGCGAGCCCGGAATCCATTCATCCACGAACTCTGTGGCCCGATGGATTCCGGGTTCGCGCTGTGCGCGCCCCGGAATGACAGTCATCCTTGTCGTTCAATCCGCTGCATCGACCAGAAACGCCTCGTCGACGGGCACGCCGAGCGCCGTGACCAGCCGGTTGGTCTCCGCGGCCATGCCGACAATGGCGAGCATCTCGGCATATTCGGCCTCGGTCATGCCCTTGGCTCGTGCGGCGGCGGTGTGCGAATGAATGCAGTAGCTGCAGCCATGCGCGATCGAGACCGCCACGTAAAGCATTTCCTTGACCTTGGGATCGAGCGCGCCGGGCGCCATCACCTCCTTGATGCTCTCCCAGGTCCGCCGCAGCGTCTTCGGATCATGCGCCAGCGCGCGCCAGAAATTGTTGACGAAGTCCGACTTCCGCACCTTGCGGATATCGTCGAAGACGGCGCGCGCTTCGGTGGAGAGTTCATCGTCCGAAAGCAGCTTGACGGTGGCCATGTGGTACCTCGCGGGGGGCAGGTCTGATCCCCGCGAGTGTAGCACGACCCATGTGTTCGGACGGCGGCGCCTAGCCCTGCCGCTGGGATTGCGATTGCGACGGCCCGCCACGGCCGGCCTGCTCGACCTTCACGGCCACCGTCAGCGTCTCCGTGCCGCCGCCATAGCGGGTGCCGCGTACCGGGGCCGCGCCGAGATAGTCGAGCCCGATCGCGACGCGGACATGGGCGTCGGTGGCGCAGATGCTGTTGGCGGGATCGAAGCCGACCCAGCCGAGATCGGGCACAAAGGCCTCCGCCCAGGCGTGCCCGGCGTCCTGATGCAACAGACCGTCCGCGCGCAGGAAGTGGCCGGAGACGAAGCGCGCCGGCACGCCGCCGGCGCGGGCGCAGGCAATGAAGATGTGCGCGTAGTCCTGGCACACCCCGCGCTTGAGCGTGAACGCCTCCGCCGCCGAGGTGCCGCTATGGGTCGGGTCCTCGTCGAACGTCATGTGGTCGGCAATCTCAGTCATCAGCGTATGCAGGAAGCCGAGCGTGTCGCTCTCGGCCTCGCCGCGCAACTGACGCGCGACCGCCGTCATCGCCGGATTGACGGAGGTGAGGTCGGTCGAGCGCAGGAACATGCCCGCCGGAAAGCGTTCGTCGGCGCCTCGCAGCACGCCGCCGGTATCGTGGGTCTCGATCAGCCCTTCGGCCGTGATCTGGATGTCGCCGACGGGCCCGCAGGACAGCACGTGGGTGACGTTGCCGAACGCATCCTCATGCGTGTCGAGCTTGGTGTCGGTGGAGACGTCGATCTGCCATTCCGCCACATATTGCCCGTCATGGCTGCCGGGAGTCATGCGCAGGATCTGGATCACGCTCGTGGCCGGCGGCTCGTAGCGATAGGTCGTGGTGTGCAGGATTCGCAGGCGCATGGTGGACCGTGTCGTTGGTTGTGAGGCCCGACTGTTGCCGCAAAGAAACTCGTCATGCCCGGGCTTGTCCCGGGCATCCACGCTCTTCCTCGCCGCGTGAAAGCAAGAACGTGGATGGCCGGGACAAGCCCGGCCATGACGGCATCCCATTTTGTCAGTCGATGGACATCAAATCAAATACTGCTTCGTGATGATTTCGCCCAGCCTGGAATTGTCCGTGATGAATTCCTGAATGAATTCATGCACGCCGTGCTGGAAAATGTCGTTCATGTTGCTGTGTTCCAGCCGGTTGCGGATGCCGCGGGCGTGGCGCTGGGCCGCGCCCTGGCGGCCATAGGCGACGCCGATCTGGTCGAGGTTGCGCACGAGATTGCCGTAGCAGCTGGCCAGCGAACGGGGCAGCGTGTCGTTGAGGATGAGCAGGTCCGCGATCAGCCAGGGCTTCAGCGTCTCGCGATAGACCCAGTGATAAGCCGTCAGCGCCGAGACCGAGCGCAGGATCGAGCTCCACTGATAGAAGTCGAGCGGGCCGCCGACATGCTCCTCCTCGGGCAGCAGCACGTGATACTTCACGTCGAGAATGCGCGCGGTGTTGTCGGCGCGCTCGAGGTGCACGCCCATCCGAGAGAACCAATAGGCGTCGTTGCGCAGCATGGTCCGGTAGGCCGAGCCGTCGAAGCGCAGCGAGGTCTCCTGCACGAAGCGGAGGAATTTGGCGAGCTCCTCTCGCGTCGAGGCGCCCTTGCTCCACACCGCCTGAAGCTCGATCCAGGCCGAGTTGATGGTGTCCCACATCTCGCTGGTCAGCGCGGTGCGCACCGAACGCGAATTCAGCCGCGCCGACTCGATGCAGTTCCTGATCGAGGACGGGTTGTCCGCGGAGAACGAGAGGTATTCGACGACGTTGTGCTCGTTGGCTTCCTCGTAGGTCTGATAGAAGCTGGCGGCGACGCCGGCGGTGAGCAGCGCCGAGTCCCATTCATTGGTCTTGCCGATATAGGCGGCGGGAAGCGCGGTGACGCGCAGCGTCGCGTCGATGGTGCGCGCGAGATATTCGGCCCGTTCGACGTAGCGGGCGAGCCAGTAGAGGTTTTCGGCGGTACGCGACAGCATCTGACTACTCGTCCAGGATCCAGGTGTCTTTGGTGCCGCCGCCCTGGCTCGAATTCACCACCAGGGAGCCTTCCTTCAGCGCGACACGTGTCAGGCCGCCCGGCACGATCGTGGTGCTCTTGCTGCCGGTGAGCACGAAGGGCCGCAGGTCGACATGGCGTGGCGCAAGGCCCGATGCCGTGCAGGTCGGGCAGGTCGAGAGCGCCAGGGTCGGCTGCGCGATGAAACCCTCCGGCTCGCGCTTGAGCTTCTCGCGGAATGCTTCGATCGTGGCTTTCGTCGCAGCGGGGCCGATCAGCATGCCGTAGCCGCCGGAGCCGTGCACTTCCTTGACGACGAGCTCGCTTAGATTGTCCAGCACGTAGGCTAGATCCTTCGGCTCGCGGCAGCGCCAGGTCGGCACGTTCTTCAGGATCGGCTCCTCGCCGAGATAGAATTTCACGATGTCCGGCATGTAGGAGTAGATCGCCTTGTCGTCGGCAATGCCGGTGCCGACGGCGTTGGCGAGCGTGATGTTGCCGGCCGCATAGGCCGACATCAGCCCGGGCACGCCGAGCACGGAATCGGGACGGAAGGTGAGGGGATCGAGGAAGTCGTCGTCGACGCGGCGATAGATCACGTCGACCCGCTTCAGCCCTTCCGTCGTCCGCATGAACACTTCGTTGTTCTTGACGATGAGATCGCGGCCCTCGACCAGCTCGATGCCGAGCTTGTCGGCCAGGAAGGAGTGCTCGTAATAGGCCGAGTTGTAGACGCCGGGCGTGAGCAAGGCCACCGTCGGCTCGCTGGACGCGCTTTGCGGCGCGACCGAGCGGAGCGCGGCGAGCAGCTCATCCGGATAGCGCTCGACCGGCGCCACCCTGTGGCGGGCGAACAGGTCCGGAAACAGCCGCATCATGATCTCGCGGTTTTCCAGCATGTAGGACACGCCCGAGGGCGTGCGGGCATTGTCCTCCAGCACGATGAAGTCCTCGGCATCGACGCGGACGATATCGATGCCGGCGATGTGCACATAGACGTCGTGCGGCACTTGCTGGCCGTTCATCTCGGGCCGGAACACCGGATTCTGGAAGATCAAGTCGTCAGGCACGATTTCGGCGCGGAGGATGTCGCGGCCGTGATAGATGTCGCGCAGGAACATGTTGAGTGCGCGCACGCGCTGCTTCAGGCCCTTCTCCAGCAACGTCCATTCCCTGCCGGACATGATCCGCGGGATCACGTCGAACGGGATCAGGCGCTCGGTGGACTCGGCCTCGCCGTAGACCGCGAAGGTGATGCCGATCCGGCGGAACAGGAGCTCGGCCTCCTGGCGGCGATATTCCAGCGCCTCGGGAGGCGTCTCCTTGAGCCAGCGCGCCAGCTCCTGATAGGCGGGGCGAAGGTCCCCGCCGGGAATGTTCATTTCATCAAACGCGACTGCCATAGATCCCGACTTGTCTCCGCAAGGCGTTGCGCCATTGCACAGGCCGCAAGGCCTTGTTGAAGACCGCAACGTCCTGTGGCCATGCGGCAAGAGTGCATGACTTTCATGTGGTAGCAAGGGCCGGGCCAGCGCGATAAGCATGGACTGGCAGCATTTGCCTGGGGTGGCCGGCGGCTTGCCCGAAAAAATGGCGGAGGACTGCTTATTTCGGCAGCAAAACCGCGTGACTTCAACGCGTTACCCCGGCAAAGTCGACGCTACAGGTGAGGGACTTAAGTTATGAGCGAGATCGTCACGGCGGGCATTCTGGTCATTGGCGACGAGATCCTGTCCGGCCGAACCAAGGACAAGAATATCGGTTTCATCGCCGAATACCTGACCAATATCGGCATCGACCTGAAGGAAGTCCGGGTCGTCTCCGACGACGAGGCCGACATTATCGCGGCCTTGAATGCACTGCGGCATCGCTACGCCTACGTCTTCACCACTGGCGGCATCGGGCCGACCCATGACGACATCACCGCCGACAGCGTCGCCAAGGCGTTCGGGGTCGGCATCGACCACCACCCGGAGGTCGTCGCTCGTTTCCGCGAGCGCTGGAGCGAGCAGGATCTCAACGAGGCCCGCCTGCGCATGGCCCGCATCCCCGACGGTGCCGAGCTGATCCAGAGCGCGACCATCCTCGCTCCCGGCTTCAAGATCGGCAATGTCATCGTCATGGCGGGCGTGCCCTCGATCATGCAGGCGATGATGGACATCGTTGCGCCCAAGCTGAAGTCGGGCATGCGCATGCTCTCCGATACGGTGCGCGCCAATGCGCGCGAGGGCGACATCGGCGGTCCGCTGCGGGCGATCGCCGCCGCCCATCCCGACACCATCATCGGCAGCTATCCCTTCATGGACGAGGACTCGAAACCGAACACCAACCTGGTGGTGCGCTCGCGCGATCCCGAAAAGCTGGCGGCAGCGATGGCTGCAGTGAAGGAGATGCTGGCAGGATTGAACGTCAGCCGTTAAAGCCGGCGGCTTGCTGGACGTTTTACGACGCAGGAGACGACAATGGCTGGTGAAGCACCGGAACTGAGCGCACAGGAGCGGGCGGGCAGGGCCTTTCCGGTCTCGTGGGACCAATTCCACCGCGATTGCCGGGCGCTGACCTGGCGGCTCAACGAGGTCGGTCCGTTCCACGCGGTGATCGCGATCACGCGCGGCGGCCTCGTGCCGGCCGCGATCGTGGCGCGCGAGCTCGGCGTGCGCGTGATCGATACGGTCTGTATCGCCAGCTACGATCACGACAAGCAGGGCGAGCTCCAGGTCCTCAAGGGCATTTCGGAACAGGCCATGAAGCTTGGCGGAGGCACCGGCAAGGGGCTGTTGATCGTCGACGACCTCGTCGATACCGGCAAGACCGGCCGGCTGGTGCGCGAGATGCTGCCCGATGCGCATTTCGCAACCGTCTACGCCAAGCCGAAGGGCCGCCCGCTGGTCGACACCTTCATCACGGAAGTCTCGCAGGACACCTGGATCTTCTTCCCCTGGGATACCGCCTTGTCCTATCACCCGCCGCTGCGCGACGGGGCGGCGTAGGGGGAGTCATTCCGGGGCGATGCGAAGCATCGAACCCGGAATCTCGAGATTCCGGGTCTGGTCCTTCGGACCATCCCGGAATGACGACAGCAGAATAGTCGCCCCATGCCCCTGCAAAACCGCGTCACGCCCACAGGCGACATCATCGCCACTCCGCATCGCGGCATGTTCACCGGCAATCGCGGCATCATCCACGATCCCGCGACGAAGACGCTGCTGACGAAGCGCTGGTCGTCGCCGGCCTGGATCACCTGCCTATGCGAATTTCGCGGCTGGCGGCGGCCGGTGATGGCGCGGCGGAGCTGGACCGAGCTGTTCTTTCTCGACGAAGCCACCGCCCTTGCCGCAGGGCACCGCCCCTGCTTCTTCTGCCGCCGCGACGATGCCAACCGCTTCCGCGCGGCATGGGAGCGAGGCAATGGCGCAAGTAAGGTGAGCGCAAAGGCAATGGACGCCCAGCTGCATCAGGAGCGTCTGGACCAGGGCCGCAAGCGCATGCACGCGCTGCAGGTGCCGCTCGCAGACTTGCCCGATGGCGCGATGGTGCAGCAGGGCGAGCAGAGCTATCTCATAGCGAAAGGCCGGCCGTTGCTATGGTCGCCCGCCGGCTATGCCCGCACCGAGCGCGAGCCGGAGAGCCCGATGTTGCTGACGCCTCCGTCCACATTGCGGGCGCTGAGCGCCGGATATCGGCCGGCGCTGCATCCGACCGCTCTGGACTAGCAGAGGGACTTGCGCATCGCCGCCGTCACCCCAGCTTCTCGCGCGCCAGCGCGGCGCCGGCGCCGAGCGCCATCAGCTTGGCCTCGGCGATCTCCCGCCGCATCGGCGCCATGCCGCAATTGGTGGTGGCGATGATGTTGCTCTTGGGCACGAATTTCGACACCGCGTCGATCACCTTCACGACGTCCTCGGCGGTCTCCACCGTGTCGCTGGCGACGTCGATCACGCCGGCCTGCACGATCTTGGTCTTGAGCAGCGCCAGCAGGTCGAGCGGCACCTTCGAATTGCGGCACTCGATCGCAACCTGCTGGATCGGGCTCGCGTCGATTGCCGGGAAGATCTGCTCGTACTGCCGCCATTGGCTGCCGAGTGTTTCCTTCCAGTCGGTGTTGGCCTTGATGCCGTAGCCGTAGCAGATGTGAACGGCGGTTGCGCAGGTGAGGCCTTGCGCCGCGCGCTCCAGCGCCTTGATGCCCCAATCGTTGACCTCGTCCATGTAGACGTTGAAGGCGGGCTCGTCGAACTGCACGAGATCGACGCCGTCGGCCTGCAAGGCCTTGGCTTCCTCGTTGAGCAGCTCGGCGAAGGCAAACGCCATCTTGACGCGATCGCCGTAGTAGCGATCGGCGATGGTGTCGATGATGGTCATCGGGCCGGGCAGCGTGAACTTCAGCTTCTTCCCGGTGTGCATACGCGCCACCCGCGCCTCGAAGGCATGGACGCGATCCTTCAGGCGGAGCGGCGCGATGACCTGCGGCACCATCGCCTTGTAGCGGTCTTTACGGATGCCCATCTCGACCTTGTGAGCGAAATCGATGCCTTCGATCTTCTCGAGGAAGCCGTGGACGAAATGCTGACGGGCCTGCTCGCCCTCGGTGACGATGTCGATGCCGGCGTCCTCCTGGATCTTCAGCCAGATCAGCGTCGCGTCGCGCTTGGCGCGGAGAAGCTCGTCGCCTTGCGACTTCCAGGGCGCCCAGAGCATGTTGGGCTCGGCGAGCCATTCCGGCTTCGGCAAGGAGCCGGCGATCGTGGTTGGAAACAGCATGGCGGCCCTCCCGGCAGGTTGAGTTGCGCCCCTTCCTGCCATGTCCTAACGTCGAGGTACAGAACAACAAAAGTCGTCATTTGGCTGGCGGCATCGACAGGGAAGGCCCGAAGGAAATGCCAAGGGACAGGTCATGATCGACCTCTATTACGCGCCGACACCGAACGGCTGGAAGATCTCGATCATGCTAGAGGAGCTCGGGCTTCCCTACACGGTGAAGCCCGTCGACATTCGCGCCGGCGAGCAGTTCGCTCCTGAGTTCCTGGCGATATCCCCGAACAACCGCATCCCCGCGATCGTCGACCACGCACCCGCCGACGGGGGCGAGCCGTTCTCGGCCTTCGAGACCGGCGCCATCCTGATCTATCTCGCGGAAAAGACCGGCCGCTTCCTGCCTGCCGATCTGCGCGGCCGCTCGATCACGATCCAGTGGGTGATGTGGCAGATGGCCGGCCTTGGCCCCATGCTCGGCCAGCATGGCCATTTCGCACTCTATGCGGCCGAGAAGATTCCTTACGCGATCGAGCGCTACCGCGACGAGGCGGCCCGGCTCTACGGCGTGCTTGACCGGCAGCTCGAGAAGACCGGCGCCTATGTCGCCGGCGATTATTCCATCGCCGACATCGCCTGCTTCCCCTGGACCATGACCCACAAGGCGCAGGGCTTTACGCTGGACGATTATCCGAACGTCAAACGCTGGTACGCCGAGATCCGCGCCAGGCCGCAGGTGCAGGCGGGGCTTGCGATCGGCAAATTCGTCAAAGAGCCGTTCGACGAGGAATCACGCAAGATCATGTTCGGGCAAAGGGCTAAGGAAGTGTTGGGAAGGAAGTGACCTGTCATTCCGGGGCGGCGCGTAGCGCCGAGCCCGGAATCCATCGGGCCGCAGCGACGGTGGCGAAATGGATTCCGGGCCTGCGCCTGCGGCGCATCCCGGAATGACAAACAAACAAGGAAACACCCATGATCGAATTCTTCTTCGACTGCTCCAGTCCCTGGACCTATCTCGCCTTCCACAACATCCAGCCGCTCGCCAAGGAGATGGGCGCGGAGATCGTCTGGCGGCCGATCCTGGTCGGCGGCATCTTCAACACCGTCAACCCGAGCGTCTATGCGCAGCGGGAGAAGCCGGTGCCGCTGAAGGCACGTTACATGAAGAAGGATCTTCAGGACTGGGCGCGCGCGGCGGGCCTCGCGATCGAGATGCCGCCGACGGTGTTTCCCGTGAACAGCGTAAAGGCGATGCGCGGCTGCATCTGGCTCGGGAAGGACATGGTGCCGTTTGCGACGGCGGTGTTCCAGGCCTATTGGGGCGAGGACAAGGATATTTCGCAGGATGCGGTGCTCGCCGAGATCTGCAGGAAAATCGGAATCGACGAGCAGAAATTCCTTGCCGGCATTTCGGAGCAGGGGATCAAGGATCAGCTCAAGGCCAATACCGAGGAGGTCGTCGCCCGCGGCGGCTTCGGCTCGCCGACGATCTTCGTGAACAAGACCGACATGTATTTCGGCAACGACCGGCTGCCGCTGATCCGCGAGGCGCTTCTGCGCAGCAAGGCGAGCGCGGCCTGATGGTGCGCGCTGTCGTATGCCGCGCGCTCGGTGCGCCCGAGACGTTGCGGCTGGAGGAGTTTCCGTCGCGCGCCCTGAAGCCGGGGGAGGTGCGCGTCGCGATCCGCGCCGCCGGACTGAATTTCCCTGACGTGCTGATGGCGGCCGGCGACTATCAGCTCAAGCCTGAGCTGCCGTTCACGCCCGGGATGGAAGCTGCCGGCGATGTCACCGAGGTAGGATCGGAGGCAAGGGGCGTTTCGGTCGGCGACAAGGTCATCGTCAAGATGCGCCATGGGGCCTTCGCTGATGAAGTGGCGGTGACGCCAGCCCAACTCACGCCGATGCCATCGACGTTCGACTACGCCGAGGCCGCGACTTATCTCGCGGGCCACGGCACGGCCTATCACGCGCTGATCGACCGCGGCCGGGTCGAGCCGGGCGAGGTGCTGCTGGTGCACGGCGCCGGCGGCGGCACGGGATTGGCCGCCGTCGAGATCGGCAAGATGCTGGGCGCGATCGTGATCGCGACCGCATCCAGCGACGAGAAGCTCGCCATCGCGAAATCGCGCGGCGCCGATCATCTCATCCGCTACGACCGCGAGCCGTTTCGCGATGCCGTCAAGCGCATCACCGACGGTCGCGGCGTGGACGTCGTGTTCGATCCGGTCGGCGGCCAGGTCTTTGAAGATTCGATGCGCTGCATCGCCTGGGGCGCGCGGCTTCTGGTGATCGGCTTCACCGGCGGCATCGGTTCGGCGAGAACCAATCTCCTGCTGATCAAGGGCGCCAGCGTCATTGGCGTGCGTGCCGGCGAAGCGGTGCGGAAAAATCCTGCGCTTGGCGAAGCGCGCCTGAAGGCGCTGCTGCAATGGGCGGAGGAGGGCAGGCTGCGCCCCAACGTCTCGCATCGCCTGCCGCTGGAGGATTACGCGAAGGCGATGCGGCTTCTGATCGAGCGCAAGGCGATCGGGCGTGTGGCGCTGATGATGGACTGACTGTGCCGTCATGACGATGTCGTAGGGTGGGCAAAGCGAAGCGTGCCCACCGTCTCGTTTGGTCGAAAAGAGATGGTGGGCACGGCGCAGGAGCGCCTTTGCCCACCCTACGACAGCGTCACTTGTACTCCCGCTCCGTCCACCACGGGAAATAGTCCGGCATGTCGGTCGAGACCTTGTTCTTGAACTGTGCGGGACGCTTTTCCAGGAACGACACCACCCCTTCCTTCACGTCGTCGGAGCGGCCGCGGGCATAGATGCCGCGGCTGTCGATCTTGTGGGCCTCCATGGGATCGTCTGCGCCCATCATGCGCCACATCATCTGCCGGATCAGCGCCACCGAGACCGGCGCGGTCTTCGCCGCAAATTCCTTGGCGAGCGCGCGGGCGGTCGGCAAGAGATCGTCGGGGGCGACGACCTTGCTGACGAGACGGCCGGCGAGGGCTTCCTGCGCCGGGAAGACGCGGCCCGAATAGCACCATTCCAGCGCCTGCGAGATGCCGACGATGCGCGGCAGGAACCAGCTCGAGGCCGCCTCCGGCACGATGCCGCGCTGGGAAAACACGAAGCCGAACCGCGCCGCGTCGGAGGCAATGCGGATGTCCATCGCGAGCTGCATGGTGACGCCGATGCCGACCGCAGGACCGTTCACCGCCGCGATCACGGGCTTCAGGCACTTGAAGATGCGCAAGGTCACCTGGCCGCCGCCGTCGCGCACCTGCGGATCGCTGTAATCGACCTTGCCGTCGGCGAGGCGCCTCACCGGACCGCGCCGCGCGTCGCGGTCGAACGTGTCGGCGCCGGAGGAGAGATCGGCGCCCGCGCAAAAGCCGCGGCCGGCGCCGGTGACGATGATGGCGCGGACATTGTCGTCCTTGTCGGCGGCATCGAACGCGTCGATCAGCTCGGACTGCATCTGCGCGTTGAAGGCGTTGAGCTTGTCGGGCCGGTTCAGCGTGATGGTGAGGATCTGCTCGGCGACCTCGTATTTGATCGTCTCATACGCCATGGCGGTTTCCTTCCTTTGTTCTTCGCTGCGCAGATGGCAGGGCTCGAGTTTTCTTCACCCTCCCCTGGAGGGGGAGGGTCGATCGCGCGTAGCGCGAGCGGGGTGGGGTGATCTCTCCTGTCGGGAACTGTCGGACGTGGAGAGACCGCCACCCCACCCCGTCTCACATTTCGCTCCGCTCAATGCGAGCCGACCCTCCCCCTCCAGGGGAGGGTAAGAAAGAGGCTCCGCATGATGCCTGTCCTGGCTCATTCCCGGCTTGCGCCAAGAGGGCGCAACCTGGAATGACGACGGCAGCTAATGCGCCGGCGGCTTCGGCCAGGGCCGCTGCGCGCCGCGCAGGCCCTCGAACACCTTGGCCACGCCGAGTACGCCGAGGTCGTCGAAGCGGCGGCCGACGATCTGCACGCCGATGGGAAAACCCTTGGCGTCGAAGCCGCCGTTGAGGGAGATCGCGGGGTTCTCCGACATATTCCACGGCACGGTATAGGCGATGTGCTCGAACGGCTTCATGGGATCGTTGGTCGGCGAGGCCCATTCCGCCGGATAGTTCACGTTCGGTGCGGTCGGCGAGATCACATAGTCGAGCTCGCAGAACAGTTTTGCTGCGGCGGCCCGGATCGCCATGGTCTGGTTGAAGCCGCGGATCACGTCGACGCCCGAGAGCTTGGCGCCGGACTCGCCCCACTTGAAGATATAGGGCAGCACCTTGGCCTGGTCGGCCGGCGTCAGCTTCGACAGATCGTCCCACATCCTTGCGCGCCAGAAATTGTCGAGGCCGTCGAGCATCTCGCGCGTGAGGATGCCGCCGACCTCGGTGACGACACTGCCTGCGGATTCGAACGCTTTCGCCGCCTTCACCGCGACCTCGCGCACCGGCTTCTCCAGCGCCAGGCCGCAGCCGGGATCGAGCATCAGGCCGATCCGCAGCTTTCGCGGAGATTTCTCCAGGCCCTTCCAGTTGAGCGGCTCGGCCGGCAGGCTCATGCCGTCGCGTCGGTCGGGCTTTGCGATCACGCTCATCATCAGCGCGCAATCGTCGACCGTGCGGGTCATGGGCCCGGCGACGCGGCCGACATAGGTGGGATCGATCGGCACGCGGCCAAAGCTCGGCTTCAGGCCGACGAGGCCGCACCAGCCCGCGGGCAGGCGCACCGAGCCGCCGATATCGGTGCCGAGGTGCAAGGGACCATAGCCGGCCGCCGCTGCAGCCCCTGCGCCCGCGCTGGAGCCGCCGGGATTCTTGGCGAGGTCCCACGGGTTGCGCGCCAGCGCATGGAAGCTGGAGAGCCCGGAGGACAGCATGCCGTAATCGGGCATGGTGGTCTTGGCGAAGATGATCGCGCCGGCCTCGCGCAGCCGCGCCGCCGGCGGGGCGTCCTTCTCCGCCGGCACCAGCTTGACGCTGGCCGCGCCCAGCGGCACCGGCACGCCCTTGGTCGCGATATTGTCCTTCACCGTGACGGGCACGCCGTCGAGCGCACCGGACGGCTCGCCGCCGGTCCAGCGCGCGGTCGAGGCCTTGGCGGCCTCGCGCGCGCCGTCGGGATCGAATGCATAGAGCGCCTTCAGATGCGGTTCCCACGCCGCGACGTGCGCGAGCACGTCCTCCAGCACCTCGCTCGGCGAGAATTGCTTGGCGCGATAGCCCGCGATCAGATCGACCGCGGACAGGTCGTGCAGCGAGGTGACCGCCTCTTCCGCACGCTTCTTATGCATTGGCACCCACCGGCATCCGCGTCTCGATGATGCGGGCGAACATGCTGGCGCCGATCGGCAGGATCTTGTCGTCGAGCACGAAGCCGGGATTGTGCACCGGCACCGAGCCGTCATGGCCGACCCAGAAATAGGCGCCGGGAATGGTCTCCAGCATGTCGGCGAAATCCTCGCTGCCCATCTTGGGCTGGGCGCGCGTGATCACGTTGGCGGGGTCGACGATGGTGCGCGCGACTTCCTCCACCACCTTGGACTGCTCGACCTGGTTGACCAGCACGCCAAAGGTGTCGCGGATGTCGACGTCGATCACGCACTGGTAGGCGCTGGCGATGCCGGCGCAGATCGTGCGGATGCGTTCGCTGACCAGGGCGCGGACCTCCTTCGAGAAGGTGCGGATGGTGCCGCAAAGATGCGCGTCGCCGGGAATGACGTTGTAGGCGGAGCCTGCGTGGATCTGGGTGATCGACACCACAGCGGCCTGCAGCGGCTCGACGTTGCGGCTGACGATGGTCTGGATCGCCTGCGCCAGCGTGGTCGCGATGATCACGGCGTCCTTGGAGCGCTCGGGCATCGCGCCATGCGCGCCGTAGCCGGTGATGCGCAGGTCGAAGAAGTCGGCGCTGGCCATCGCCGGGCCCGGCAGGATCGCGATCTCGCCATGGTTGAGGTCGGGCGCGTTGTGCAGGCCGTAGAGCTCGTCGCAGGGAAACTTCTCGAACAGGCCGTCCTTGATCATGGCGCGGGCGCCGCCGAGGCCTTCTTCGGCCGGCTGGAAGATCAGGTGCACGGTGCCGTCGAAATTCCTGGTCTCGGCGAGGTAGCGCGCGGTGCCGAGCAGCATGGTGGTGTGGCCGTCATGGCCGCAGCCGTGGAAGCGGCCGGGGATTTTCGAGCTCCATTTCAGATTGGTGTTCTCTTCCATCGGCAGCGCGTCCATGTCGGCGCGCAGGCCGATGCGCTTGCTGCCCGAGCCCTTGCCCTTGATGACGCCGATCACGCCGGTGCCGCCGAGGCCGCGGTGCACCTCGATGCCCCAGCTCTTGAGCTTGTCGGCGACGATGCCGGAGGTGCGCACTTCCTCGAAGCCGATCTCGGGATGGGCGTGGAGGTCGCGCCTGATGGCAGTGAGTTCGTCGGCATAGCCGTCGATGCGGTCGATCGTGGGCATGTGTCCTGTCCGGTCAGCGTGAGGGAGGAGTGAAAGCGGGGCCGTTCGGCTTGATGCGGATGCCCGGACGCAGGCGCGTCCAGGGCAGGGAGGCGGTGTCGGCCGGCATCGCACCGGGCGCGGCGCAGATCATCAGCTGCTCCGCGATCGGCTCGAAATCGGCGCGGAAGTGCACCGAGCTCTTGTTGACGAGAATCTTCTCTTGCGTCGGCTCGATGCCGACATAGCGGTACATCGCCTGGTCGGCGAGCTGGGCCTTGTACGAGCTCACCACGACGCGGACGTCGCCGATGCGCAAGGCTGCGGACGGGCCCATCTCCATCTCGCGGCCGCCGTAATAGGGACCCGGTGCGATGAAGCGGCCGTCGGAGAGCTTTTCGACCACGAAGGTCTCGGTGTAGGGCTCGTCGCCGGGAATGCCGGACTTGCCGCCGAGCGACAGTGTCACGGTGGCGCCGACGCCGGCCGCATGCGCGGCCTTGGCCGATTCCGGATCGTAGATTGCCCCGGTCGCCGCGCTCGCCCTGTTGCGCACCAGCGCGCGCAGCATGCCTGTCGTATCGGAATCGCCGCCGGCGCCGGGATTGTCCTGGGTGTCGGCGATGATGATCGGCTTGCTCGCGCTCTTTGCAAGTTCCATGGCGTGGCGCACGCCGTCATCGGGCGTCCAGATCTTGCCGTCGAAATCGTCCTCGTGGCTTTCGACCAGCCTCACGATCGCATCCGCGGCGCGATCGGCGTCCGCTTGCGTCGTGCCATAGGCGAACACGCTCGGCCCGCAATCGCGGAAGTCGGCGGCGGGAAAGCCTGGCGCGAAAGAGAGCGTCGGAACCGCATCGCTCTCCAGGGCGGCGAGCTTTTCGTAGATGCCTTTGGTGGGCTGGTCGTTGGTGCATTGCCAGCTGATCGGAATCAGGAACGGCAATTGCCGGAACGCCTTTGCGAAGCGCTGCTTCGTCTTCAGCAGCAGCGCGAGATGTCGCGCAGAGCCGCGGCCGGTCTCGGCCATGTCGACATGGGGATAGGTGCGGTAGGCGATCAGCGCGTCGGCATGCTCGATCATCTCGGGGGTGACGTTGGCGTGGAGGTCGAGGCTGGCGACCAGCGGAACGTCCTTGCCGATGACGCGGCGCACGCGCGCCAGGATCTCGCCTTCGCCGTCGTCGAGGTGCTCGGTCACCATCGCGCCGTGCAGGTCGAGATAGACCGCGTCGATCGGGCCCGCGGCCGCGATGCCGTCGACCATCACCTTGACGATGCGCTCGAAGGCGTCCTCGGTGACGTGCGCGGAGGGGCTCGCAGCGGCAGCAATCGTCGGGATGAGTTCCCAGCCGTTGGCCTCGGCGCTGTCGACGAAACCGGCGAGGCCGACATTGATGCGCCGCATCACCTTCAGCACGTCGGCCCCCTCAGTCATCGCCGGCCAGCCGCCGCCATGCTGGAAGTCGGCGAAGGTCGCCTTGGTGGGAGCGAAAGTGTTGGTCTCGTGCAGGAAGCCGCCGACGGCGATACGTGTCATCAATTCAAGTCCAGCGTTGGAAAGTGCGCGACGTTAGCCTTGGCGCGAAGGAGAGAGCAAGGCGGGAAGCACTCGCGCCGTGCATGGCCTCAAGCTGTTTTGGGAATGCTGCGGATGCGCTCCACACTCCGCTGTCATTCCGGGGCGCGCGGACTCTATCCACCGTCATTCCGGGGCGCGCCCACTCGGGCGCGAGCCCGGAATCCATGGCGCTACAGAGTTTGCTGTCCGATGGATTCCGGGCTCATCGCTTCGCGATGCCCCGGAATGACAGCGGATAGAGTTACAGTGTGGCCCCCACACCTTCCGCCACGGGCCGGAAGTTCGCAAAATCCCAGCCTCGCCCCGGTGCGGCGTCGAGCAGCGCCTTGGTGTAGGCCTGCTTCGGATGCGTCAGCACCTGGGCGGCGGGACCCTGTTCGACGACGCGGCCGTGCTGCATCACCACGACCTCGTCGCAGATTTGCGCGGCGACGCGCAAATCGTGGGTGATGAACAGGATGGCGATGCCGAGCCGAGTCTGGATCTCGTCGAGCAGCTCCAGCACCTGCGCCTGCACCGAGACGTCGAGCGCGGAGACCGCTTCGTCGGCGACCAGCACGTCGGGATCGAGCGCGAGCGCGCGGGCAATGGCGATGCGCTGGCGCTGGCCGCCGGAGAACTGGTGCGGATAGCGCGACACCGCATCGGCGGGCAGGCCGACCAGCTCGAGCAATTCGCGTGCCCGCTTCATCGCGTCGGCATGCGCCACGCCGTAATTGACCGGGCCCTCCGCGATACTCTCGCCCACGGTGATGCGCGGGTTGAGCGAGCGGTAGGGGTCCTGGAACACGATCTGGATCTTCTGCCGGTGCGGCTGCAGCAGGCGCCGCGAGATGTCGGCGATCTCGCGGCCGGCGAGGCGGACGCCGCCGGAGGTCGGGTCGATCAGGCGCACGATGCAGCGCGCCACCGTCGACTTGCCCGAGCCGCTTTCGCCGACGATGCCGAGCGTGCGGCCCTTGCGCAGGGTCAGCGTCACCTTGTCGGCGGCAACGACCTCGCGGCCTTTGCCGAAGAAGGCGCGCTCCTTATAGACCTTGCTGAGCTCGTTGGCTTCCAGCACGACCGGCTCCTTGGTCTCGGGTCGCGCCGCGCGCGGCACCAGGCTCGGCACCGCGGAGAGCAAATTGCGCGTGTATTCCATGGTGGGATTGCGCAGCACGGTGTCGAGCGGGCCGGTCTCGACCAGCCGGCCCTGCCGCATCACCGCGACGCGGTCGGCGATTTCGGCGACCACGCCCATGTCATGGGTGATGAACAGCACCGCGGTGCCGTGATCGCGCTGCAGCTCGCGGATCAGGGTCAGGATCTGCTTCTGCGTGGTGACGTCGAGCGCGGTGGTCGGCTCGTCGGCGATCAGCAGCTTCGGCTCCAGCACCAGTGCCATTGCGATCATGATGCGCTGGCGCTGGCCGCCGGAGAGCCGGTGCGGGTAGGAGGCGAAGATGCGCTCGACCTGGGGCAGGTGGACCTGCTCCATCATGTCGAGAATGCGCTTCTTGCGCGCCTTGGCGTCGAGGCTGGTGTGCGCGCGCAGCACCTCGTCGATCTGACGGCCGACCGGTACCACCGGATTGAGTGCGGTCATCGGCTCCTGGAAGATCATCGCCATCTGCGTGGCGCGAAGCTGTCGCAGGCGGCGGTCGGTGGCGGCGAGCAGTTCCTCGCCGACCAGCCTGATGCTGCCGGCGGTGGGCACCAGCGTGCCCTTCGGCAGCAGGCCCATCGTGGTGAGCGAGGTCACCGACTTGCCCGAGCCGCTTTCGCCGACGAGACACAGCGTCTCGCGCTCGCGCACCTGGATCGAGATGTCATCGATGATTTTCGGTCCGCCCGGCTTCTTGCCGACGGAGACGACGAGGTTGTTGATGTCGAGGATGATGTTGGTCACGTCAATTCTCTCCGCCGTCATTCCGGGGCGCGACGAAGTCGCGAGCCCGGAATCCATTGGGCCGCAATTCGCGTGGTGAAATGGATTCCGGGTTCGCGCCAAGGCGCGCGCCCCGGAATGACCGTGCTGCTTGTCTCACTTCCCCTCCCGCTGCTTCATGCGCGGATCGAGGGCGTCGCGGGCGGCGTCGCCGATCAGATTGATGCTCAGGATGGCGATCGAGAGCAGGAGGCCCGGCCAGAAGATCAGCGACGGCTTGATCTGGAAGTACTGGCGGCCCTCGGCCATGATGTTGCCCCAGGTCGGCGTTTCCGGCGAGATGCCGGCGCCGAGGAAGGAGAGGATCGCCTCGGTGAGGATGGCGCTGGCGCAGATATAGGTGCCCTGAACGATCAGCGACGCGACCGTGTTCGGCATCAGGTGCCGCCACATGATCTTCGGCAGGGACGAGCCGACCGAGATCGCCGCCTCGACGTAAGGTTCCTCTCGCGCCGACAGCACGACGGAGCGCACCAGGCGCGCGACGCGCGGAATCTCGGGGATGGTAATCGCGATCAGCACGGTCCAGAGGCTGGCACCGGACAGCGACACCACGGCGATCGCGAGCAGGATGCTCGGCATCGCCATCAGGCCGTCCATGACACGCATCAGCACGGCATCGACCAGCTTGAAGAAGCCGGAGACGAGGCCGATCGCGAGGCCGATCACGATCGACAGGATCGCCGAACCGATGCCGATCAGCAGCGAGATGCGGCCGCCATAGAGGACGCGTGAGGCCACATCGCGACCATAGGCGTCGGTGCCGAGCAGGAATTGCGCGGACGACGGCTTCAGCCGTTGCGACGGCGAGAGCTGGATCGGGTCATACGGCGCGATCAGCGGCGCGAGGATCGAGACCAGCACGATCAGCGCCAGCAGGACCGTCGCCATGGCGATGATCGGCGTCGAGGTGAGGAAGCCGAAGCGCGGTCGCAGCGGCGAGGTGATCGGAATGGACGACTGGGGAAGGGTTTCGACCGACATGTTTGTTCTTCAATCCTTGCCTCAGTACCGGATCCGGGGATCGAGCAGGGTGTAGGCGACGTCGATCAGAAGATTGACGACGACATAGATCAGCGAGGTCAGCAGGATCATCGCCTGGATCACCGGATAATCGCGCGCCAGCACCGCATCGACGGTGAGGCGGCCGATGCCGGGAATGTTGAACACGCTCTCGGTGACGACGACGCCGGAGATCAGCAGCGCAAAGCCGGTGCCGATCACGGTGATCACGGGCACGGCGGCGTTGCGCAGCGCGTGGCGCATCATCACGGCGACCTCGTTGATGCCTTTCGCACGCGCCGTTCGCACGTAATCCTCGCCGAGCACGTCGAGCATCGCCGCGCGCGTCATGCGCGCGATCAGCGCGATGTAGATGAAGGACAGCGCGCAGGTCGGCAGGATCATGCGCTCGAAGAACGGCCCGAAGCCGTTGAAGATGCTGCGGAAGCCCTGCACCGGCACCCAGCGCAGCTCGATTGCGAAGATCTGGATCAGGATGTAGCCGACCACGAACACCGGCACCGAGAAGCCGAGCACCGACAGCCCCATCACGAAACGGTCGATCCAGGTGCCATGCTTCCACGCCGCGATCACGCCCAGGGGAACCGCGACGATCACGGCGAGGATGATGGTGCACAGCGCGATCGAGATCGAGGGCTCGACGCGCTGGCCGATCATCTTCATCACAGGCAGATTGGAGATCAGCGAGGTCCCGAGATCGCCGTGCAGCAGCTTGTTGACCCAGGTGATGAACTGCACGATCAGCGGCTCGTTGAGGCCGAGCGAGGTGCGGATGCGCTCCAGCCGCTCGGGCGTCGCATTGTCGCCGGCGAGGATCGCGGCGGGGTCGCCGGGGGTGAGGCGGAGCAGGAGGAAGACGAACAGCGCGACGACGCCCATCACGGGCACGGCGGCGAGGATTCGGCGAAGGAGATATCCGAGCAAGTTGGATCCGTCAGATTAGAGTCAAATCGGGGCAGCGAACGAGGATCTGTTCTGCCACCAGCCTAACATTTCAGCAATTCCCGTGCCATCTGGGCCACAGTTTTTGCAGTGCGGTCAGTTGTTTTGGGGAGGTGTAGGCCCTTCGAGCTTTGTCATTCCGGGCCGCGTCGCAGGCGCGACCCCGGAATCTCGAGATTCCGGGTTCGACGCTTCGCGCCGCCCCGGAATGACGGTAAGCACCGTCACTCCAGCGTCGCCAGCAATCCGGCCATCAAACGACCGCGCTCAACAAGGCTCTCGACCTCGATATACTCCTCCAGCGTGTGGCCGTTGCCGCCGCGCACACCAAGGCCGTCGAGCGTCGGGATCCCCATCGCACCGGTGAAGTTGCCGTCGGAGCCGCCGCCGGAGCTTGCATGCGGCAATTCCGCGCCGAGAGATTTGGCGATGCCGCGCGCTTTCTCATACAGCGCCATCGTGCCCGGGTCCGGCTCCCACACCGGGCGCGTCACGCCGCGCGTCACTTTGAAGCTGACGTCGTTGGTCGTGCCTGACAACGCCAGCATCCGCTCGACGCCGCGGTCGAGATCGGCCTGCCGCTTGGCCATGGAGAGCGCTTCGCCGGTGGCGGTGGTGGCAACGCAATTGACCCATTGCCCGCCATGCACGACGCCGACCGAGAAGGTGCAGTCCTCCGTCGTCATTGCGTCGATCGCGAGGATCTGCCGCGCCATCTCGCGGATCGCCGAGCGCCCCGCCGACAGCGTCGCGCCGGCGTGACTCGGCCGGCCCGTCGCCTCGAGATTGAAGCGTGCGATGGCGTAACGTCCGGTGGTGACGCCGTTGTCGGCACGGCCGGGTTCGGGCACCAGCACATATTTGTTGCGCGCGGCTTCCGCCTCGATGATGTCGCGTGTCGAGGGCGTGCCGACTTCCTCATCCGGCGTGAACAGCACGGTGATCGGTAGCGGCGTGGTGAACGATGCGCGCGCCAGCTGCCGGATCGCTTCCAGCGAAAGGTAGTTGCCGCCCTTCATGTCGTAGATGCCGGGGCCGTAGCACTTGTTGCCCTCGCGCCGCCATTTCAGCTTCTCGATGGTGCCGACCGGGTGGACGGTATCCATGTGTCCGGCGATCAGGATGCCGGGCTCGCCCTGTTTCGGATGCGGAAAGCGCGCGCGGATCACGCCGCCAAAGCCTTGCCGGCCTGCGATGCGCTCGATCGTCGCACCCATGATGGCCATATCCCGCGCTGCGATATCGAGCATCCTGTTGACGGCGTCGGCATCCCAGGTCGGGCTCTCGCATTCCACCCAGGTGCGCAGGCCTTCGAGCATTGCCTCGGAATCGAAGGGAAGATTGGCTGGATTCATCTCAATGTCTCTCAAAGCTTCGAAAGGTGGAACGCGCATTGCATCGGCGCGGCAGGACGAGCGGAGAGTGTTGTAGTGCTAAACCGATCATTGTGGAGCCCGTGCGCACGCGGCAAGGGCTTGCGACGAAACCGGATTGACGCGCTCGGCACGGTCTGCAAGTCTCGAAAAGATAAAGGCATTGCATGGGGTTAGTTCGCCCAAGGAACGAACCGGATGCTCAATCAATAATCTGCCTTTGAACAGTTTCACGTCAGGAGAAACTTTCCATGTTCAACTTCATGCGCCGGGGGCCTCGCGCGTTCGCCTCCAAACTCGCGCTATCGGTCGTCGCGCTTTCGGTCGGCCTGGCCTCGCCAGTGCTTGCCGCCGGCAAGACGCTCACGGCGGTGATGCATTCGGATCTGCGCATCATCGATCCGATCTTCACCACGGCTTACATCACGCGCGACCACGGCTACATGGTCTACGACACGCTGGTGGCCACCGATTCGAGCTTCAAGGTCCAGCCGCAGATGGCGGACTGGAAGGTCTCCGACGACAAGCTCACCTACACCTTCACGCTGCGCGACGGCCTGAAGTGGCATGACGGTGCGCCGGTGACGGCGGAAGACTGCGTCGCCTCGCTCAAGCGCTGGGCCGCGGTCGACGGCATGGGCCAGAAGCTCATGGACTTCACCGCGAGCATCGAGGCGACCGACGCCAAGACCATCACGCTGAAGCTGAAGGAGCCCTACGGCCTCGTGCTGGACTCCATCGGAAAACCCTCTTCGCGCGTCGCCTTTATGATGCCGAAGCGTCTCGCCGAGACGCCGGCGGACAAGCAGATTCCCGAGCAGATCGGTTCGGGTCCCTTCAAGTTCGTGGCCTCGGAATTCCAGCCGGGCGTGAAGGCGGTCTACGTCAAGAACACCGACTACGTGCCGCGCAAGGAGCCGGCGAGCTGGACCTCCGGCGGCAAGGTGGCGAAGGTCGACCGCGTCGAATGGATCACCATGCCGGACGCGCAGACCGCGGTGAATGCCCTGCAGTCGGGCGACATCGACTTCATGGAGAACCTGCCCTTCGACATGTTGCCGGTGCTGGAAGCGAACAAGGAGCTCAAGATCGAGGTCCTGAACAAGTTCGGCTTTCAGACGCTCGGCCGGATGAACTTCCTGCATCCGCCGTTCGACAACGTGAAGGTGCGGCGGGCTGCCTTGCTGGCGATCAACCAGAAGGACGTGCTCGACGCGCTGGTCGGCAATGCGAAGTATCAGAAGATTTGCGGCGCGTTCTTCGTGTGCGACACGCCGCTCGCGACCGATGTCGGCTCCGAAACCCTGGTGAAGGGCAACGGCATGGCGGAGGCCAAGAAGGCGCTCGCCGAGTCCGGCTATGACGGCACGCCGATCGTGATCATGGCCCCCGGCGACGTCACGACGCTGAAGGCGCAGCCGATCGTCGCGGCCCAGCTGCTGCGCGAGGCCGGCTTCAAGGTCGATCTGCAGGCGACCGACTGGCAGACCGTGGTGAGCCGCCGCGCCAGCCAGAAGCCGCCGAAGGAAGGCGGCTGGAACATGTTCTTCACCAACTGGGTCGCGGCCGACGTGTCCAACCCGATCGCCAATCTCTCGATTAGCGGCCTGGGCAAGAAAGGTTGGTTCGGCTGGGCGGAGGACGCCAAGATCGAGCAGCTCAAGGACGCTTTCGTCCGCGCGTCCTCGCTCGACGAGCAGAAAAAGATCGCGGCCGACATCCAGAAGCAAGCCTATGAGCAGGTGATCTACATTCCGCTGGGGCAGTATCTCATCGCGAGCGGCTGGCGCAAGTCGCTGAACGGCGTGCTCGACGGTCCCGCGACGCCGGTGTTCTGGAGCGTCGACAAGTCGGAGTAGGCGACCGCGCCTGCGCCCCAAAAAGCGAACGGCGCCGCGGGTGGAACCGCGGCGCCTTTTTCTATGTGACGATATCGGTCTCAATCAGCAGTGGCTGTCGCGCACCTGCTCAAGGCCCTCACTTGCGAATGGCAGGCTTCGGTCCGGCCGCTCCTCGGATCTTTCCGCCGGGGCGGGCCGCTCGGTTTCCCACGCGGGCTGACCCGCTCTGCTCTCTTGTTCCATCTCACCGATCCCTTCGATTGCTGCAGTACAACATCGAGAGGTCCGGGAAGTTCCTCAGGCGTTGGGGCGATGATGCGGCCTGAACAGCCGTCCCTTCTCGACCACCAGCACGATCGCGAGCGCTGCAAGCGTCGACAGGAAGAAGCCGACCGAGAACGGCAGCAGCGTGCCGTCGAAGCTCTGCCCGATCGCCATGCCGACCACGATGCCGATCAGCGTCGTGATCGAGCCGTAGAGCGAGGAGGCGGTGCCGGCGATGTGGCCCTGCGGCTCCATGGCGAGCGCGGTGAAGTTCGCGACCATCATGCCGAACGAGAACATCATCAGGGCCGAGAGCACCATGAACAGGCTCAGCGGCAGCATGCCGAGGCTCTCGGTCAGCAGCATCACGACGGATACGACCGTGTAGAGCGTCAGTGCCCCGTGCGAGATCACGCGCATGCCGAGCCGCCCGACCAGCCTTGCGTTGAGGAAGCCGGCAATCGCGGTGCCGGCTGCGATCGCAGCGAAGGCGAGCGGGAAGTATTGGCCGAGGTGATAGATGTCGGTGAAGACCTGCTGGGCGCAGAAGACATAAGCGAACAGCGCGCCGATGACGCTGCCGGCCGCCGTGGCATAGCCGATGGTCTGGCGGTTGGTCACGGTCTGCCGGAACGCCGAGAGCACGTCGGCAGGCGCCAGCGACCTTCGCTCGGACTCCGGCAGGGTTTCAGGCAGTCGCAGCACGCACCAAGCGAGCGCGAGCAGGCCGTACAGCATCAGCACCACGAAGATGCCGCGCCACGCCGTCACCAGCAGCACCGCCTGTCCGAACGAGGGAGCGATCACGGGCACCGCGATGAACACCATCATGGCGAGTGACATCACGCTCGCCATGCGGCGGCCGACATAGCAGTCGCGCACGATCGAGGTCGCGATCACGCGCGTTGCCGAGGTGCCCAGTCCCTGCAGCGCGCGGGCGAGCAGCAGCGTCTCGAACGAGGGCGCTGCGACCGCCAGCACGCTCGCCATCGCATAGACGGCCATGCCGCCGAGCAGCACCGGCCGGCGGCCGAAGCGGTCCGACAGCGGCCCCATGACGAACTGGCCGGCGCCGAATCCGATCAGGAAGATCGACAGCACCAATTGGAGATGGTTGGCGACGGGGATCTGAAAGGCGGCCCCGATATTGGGCAGCGCCGGCAGCATCATGTCCATCGCGAGCGGATTCAGCGCCATGATGGACGCGATCACGATGACGAATTCCGGAAAGCGCATGGGGCGGTGTCCCGCGGACACCCAATCGTCGGCATTGACGTCAGACAAGAAGCTCACCTCTCGATTTCAAGGGCCTTATCGGCCGCCGATGCTGCGTTGCACAACCCATGTTTCGGGATGGCTGGCAGGCGGAGCAGGTGCGGACAAGAATTGGTGAGCGGTCAGCCCTTCGGGCCGACCCTGGCATCGGTCGCGGGCGTGTTCATCGACGGGTCGGCCAGCTCGCGATTTGCGCGAGCCGAGGCAGGGCTGATCTCACCTGGAAGCGGCCTCTTGCCGTGTGTAGAGGCTGACATACGCGCCGGTATATTCCTCTTTCCAGCCCCTCTCGCCGACCAGGAAGTGCCGCAGCTGGTCATGTGCTCTGATCCAGAGCACCGCATCGATCTTGTACTTGCCGATCACCTTGTCCCAGGTCGCCGCGTCGATGTCCCACCGGACCAGCGCGAGATAGTCCCGCAGCAACGCGTCGGGGTAGGCGGTCGCCGCCCGGCCGTCGACGAAGAGCGGCACCGATCCCTGGGTTCTGAAGATCAGGAGCCCGCCGACGTTCCAGTGGTTCAGCAGGTGCCCGCGCGAGCTGTGCGCCGCGAGATAGCGGGCATCCTCCTCCGAGAGCATGTCGGGCAATGCCACCGCCGGTCTCACCTGCATGAACGTGACGGGCAGCAACAAGACACCGACGACGCCTGCCGCCAGCATCGCGCGCCGGACCTCGAAGCTCCGGAGCTTCGGCAGCAGCCGGTCGATGTGAAGCGCCATCGGGACGCTCGCGAAGATGAAGAAGAACGCGGTGTATCTGAACTGATACAGACCCAGAACCAGGAAGAGCCACGCCAGCACGCGCGCCTCGAGCGGAACGCGCGTGGAGTTTCGGTAGCGCAGCTCCAGGGCCACGAATGTCAGCGCATAGGCGATGCCGGGAAGGCTCCCCGGCAGCTCCACGTTGTGAAAATAGGACCGCCATTCGCTGATATCGGCCTGGACGAAATGACCCAGCGTCGCCGTCACGCCGTCATAGACGTGCCATCCCAGCGGGTTGACGAAGATCGCGATGAAGCACCCGACGCCCGCCAGGCAGAAGTTGCGAAAGCCTGTCCAGTCCCGCCGCAGCAAGGCGACGCCGGCGAAGACGCCGAGGATCGGAAAGGCGAGCATGAAGCCGCCATGCAGATTGACCCAGACGATCATCATCGGCGGCAACAGGAACCATCGCCGCCGCAGCAGGCATTCCCCGTAAAATACCACCGCGAACAACATGGTCGCGATGTTCGGCGATGCCGCCAGATACATGTTGGGCGAGGCTTCGTAGCAGGGATAGAGCAGGCACGCGGCGAACACCGCAATGCAGACCGCGGGGGCCGAAGCGCCGCTGCCGAGACCGCAGAAGGCGAGATAGCCGGCGATGACCGCGCCGCAGGCGACGACCATGAGGACGATCCCGGCAAGGCCGGCCTGCTGGTACAGCGCGCTGGCCATCACGTCCCAGAGCCAGGACAGATTGTACCATCGCTTGTCGCCGACGGTGAACGCCCACGGATCCTGCAAGGGCACTTCGCCCCGCTGCCTGATCAAGTCTCCGGCGGCGAGGTGCCAACCCAGATCGTAATGGCCGAGCAGAAGCGGTCCGTTCGACAGGTAGAATACGGCGAGGAAGGCGATCAGGAAGACGTAGACCTCGACCCCGTGCAGGTGAGGTGCGGGCGCCGCTTGCATTCCGCCAATCCTGGACCGGGACCAATCTTCACGCGCGTCCATCGGAGCTCTCACCATCGAAGCCAGCCGCTCCAGGCCCTGCGTGTCCCTGGGTCTGCATCGATGGGGCAGACATCGCTCGCTTTAGGCGAAGACGATCTAAAGTGGAGTAAAGGCCGGTCGCGCCGCCCGCGTTCCGCACGCGGAAGGGCGGCTTGGTAAATGAACGGTTGCGTGCCCGGCGCGCATCATGGGCTGCGGGCTTGCTGGCGGCGGCTGGGCGAGCGTCAGATCTGGTGGTGCGGGCAGCCGGGGTCGAACCGGCACAGCGCTTGCGCACCGAGGGATTTTAAGTCCCTTGCGTCTACCAATTCCGCCATGCCCGCTTGATCCAACGAGATCAAACACTTAAGTCCATCACCGGCCGTCTGGAATTGGCGCTTTGCGCAACCGGGGGACGGTTCTTCTCTAAGCGAGCCGGCGGCACAAGGCAAAGCCTCAATCCGGACATGTGTTATTGCTTTAGGCATTCTCATCCACGGGGACTATTCATCCTTCATGCCTGTTTCGTTTCTCTCCCGCTGTCGCTCCGGGCGCGGACCGCTTGCGCTGGGCTTGCTCGGCGCGGCGCTCGGCGGCTGCGCGAGCGTCAGCGACACCATCAGCCCGGCCTTCGTGGATCCGGCCCGCTATGATCTCTGGGATTGCAAGCAACTTGCACCCGAACGCAAGAATCTCGTCAACCGCATCGATGAGCTCGAGCGGCTGATGGCGAAGGCCGAGACCGGGGCGGGGGGCGTCGTCGTCGCAGAACTCGCCTATCGCAACGATTACGTCGCCGCGCGAGGCCAGCAGAAGCTGCTCGAAGAGACCTGGCGCAGGAACAGATGCCGCGAGAGCGACATGGAGGCAGCGGCACCGCCCGCCCAGCCCGCAGCTGCGCCGGCCGCAGCCGTCAAGCCTGCTCCGAAATCCGGCAGAACGGCACGCTGAGACCGCGAGCGTGTCGCATCACGGCCGCCAGCCATAGA
This sequence comes from Bradyrhizobium sp. CFUWI, assembly GCF_056429085.1. NCBI lineage: Bacteria > Pseudomonadati > Pseudomonadota > Alphaproteobacteria > Hyphomicrobiales > Nitrobacteraceae > Bradyrhizobium > Bradyrhizobium sp. CFUWI. The sequence goes on along the minus strand of NZ_JBWJZE010000009.1, from coordinate 42,978 downwards.
TCCAGTCCTGCCGCGCCAGCATGCGGTCGGGGCCGAGCGTGCGGATCGCCAGATCGCGCGCGATCGCCAGCGCCCCGCTGAGATGATAGATGCGGCCCTGCTGCCGCGCGGTCCGTTGCACCCGCCGCACCCGCGCCTCGCGCGCACGGCCGTATTGCTTCAGCGCAGCAGTGATGCCCGCGGTGCTCTCGGCGGCTTCAAAGCTCAGATGACGGGCGAGCACCGCAGCATCCTCGATCGCCATGCCGGCGCCCTGGGCTGCAAAGGGCAGCATCGCATGCACGGCATCGCCGAGCAGTGCCACCGGCCCTTTGCTCCAGGGACAGCCGTCGGGCACGCCGAACAGCGCCCATTTCCGCCAGCTGTCGACCGGGGCGAGCAGCATCCGCGCCGACGGCGGCCAGTGCGGGGCGGCGAAAGCCTCCATCACCTCGCGAAAATCGCCGGGCGTGCTCCAGCCGGGCCTGTTCCAGGTCCCCGGCAGCACCGCGACCACGTTGATCTGGCGTCCGCCGGCGATCGGATAGGCGACCAGATGGGCATTCGGTCCCATCCAGAGCTGCACTCGGGGCGCGGTGTAGTCCTTCGGCAGTTGCGTAGCATCGAGCGTGCCGCGCCAGGCGATCAGCCCGGAGAAGCGCGGCTGCACCTCGGGAAACAGATGCTGGCGCACCGTCGACCAGATGCCGTCGGCGCCGATCAGGGCGCTGGCGAGATCGCTGCGGCGGATCGTGCCGCTGCGATGGACCACCGTCAGTCCCTTGGCATGCGGCGCGACGTCCTCGAAGGTCGCGCCCAGCTTCAGGTCGATATCGGGATGATCGGCAACGGCGGCGGCCAGCGCCGATTGCAGGTCGGCGCGGTGCACCACCCAATAGGGGGCGCCGGCCCGCAGCGAGGCGGCTTCGCCGAGCGGCATGCGCAGCAGCTCGCCGCCGGCCCGTGCGCTCATGATGGAGACCGCTTCCGGGACGACGGCGCGCAGCTTGAGGCGCTCAGTGAGGCCGAGCTCGACCAGCACGCGGCTGGCGTTGGGGGAGAGCTGCAGGCCGGCGCCGACTTCCTCGAGGCGCTCGGCCTTTTCCAGCACGACGATGCGGAATCCGCGCGCCGCGAGCGCCAGCGCGGCCGTCAGTCCTCCGATGCCGGCACCGGCGATGACAATCGTTCGGGAGAGCGCCACCCCAGGCCGACGGAGACGGTCAGGCCACCTTATCCTTCAGGACGCATTCCGGCGGGCGGGCTTCGCCCGCCTTCAGGTCGGCGGCGAAGCGGTACAGCGTCGAGCAATAGGGGCAGATGATCTCGTTGTCGTTGCCGAGGTCGAGGAACACATGCGGATGGTCGAACGGAGGGTTGGCGCCCACGCACATGAACTCTTGCGAGCCGATCTCGATGACGGGGACACCGGCATCGTTGTGGAAGTGCGGGACGACATGGTCGGACATCGTAACTCATCCTGGAGTGGCAATGGCGGCAGACACAATCAAGAACTGACGCGGCATCTTTAAGGCGCCGCGGACCATACTGGCGGGTGCAGATGATTGCTAGTCCGGCGGAACCGAAAGCTCCGCAATCGCCCCATGCTCATTTGCTCATGCAAATTCGACACAATCTTGAGGCCTGAGAGAAGCCCTTCTTTCGTCGGGGACGTTGTGTCGCAATTTTGGCATACTATGTCTGTGGACGAGCGCAATTGCGGCGAAAGACGACTCATCAGGCGCAAACGACCCTCAGGACCGCCAGGCTTTTCCACATGAAGTGGCTGCGAATCAGCACAGCGTTGACCGGTATCGCGGCGTGCGGCTTCATGCTCGTGCAGATCGCGCCGCATGCCCGCGAGGCCGGCGCCATCCTCGCCGCCCAGGACGATCCGGCCGTGCTGTCCGAGCTGAAGCTCGATGCGCTGCTGCGGCAGAACGACCGGGTGGTTCAGGACAACATCGAGGCCGCGCTCGCCGCGGGCGATGCCGATCTCGCCGACAGTTTCGTCGCGCTGGCGCGCGATCGCAACATCGCGCTGCCGGACGACCTCCTGAGCCGCGTCGGCGATGCGGTCAAGGCCGAGAATTCCACTTCGCAATTTGCCAAGCGATTTGCCACCGGCCTCGTCACCGGCAATGCCGACGACGTCGCAAGCCTGTCGGGAACGGTGGCCGGCGATCTCTTCGTGTTCGGCGACATCAGGGACATCGTCCGGGAGGGCAAGCACCTCGCGATGGGCGAGGACACCGATCGCCTCGTGCTCGGGCTTGCGGCCGCCGGCCTTGCGGTGACGGCGGCAACCTACGTGTCCGCCGGTGGCGCGGCGCCGGTGCGCGCCGGACTGACGCTGGTGAAGGATGCGCGCAAGGTCGGGCGGCTCGGCGAGGGGCTCGCCGCATGGGCCGGCCGCTCCGCGCGCGAGGTCGTCGATACGCCGATGCTCCGGAATGCGGTCGCCAAGGGATCGGTGTTCCGTCCGGGCGAGACGGTGAGCGCGATCAAGGCCGCGTTCCGGGCCGAGAAGGCCGGCGCGCTGGTGCGGCTCGGCAAGGATGTCACGCGCGTCGCCGGGAAGACCGGCACGCGCGGGGCGATGGATACGCTGCGCATCGCCGAAGGTCCGAAGGATGTCGCGCGTGCGGCGCGGCTTGCGGAAGCGCAAGGCAGCAAGACGCGTGCGATCATGAAGCTGTTCGGCCGCGGCGCGCTGCTGCTGATCGGCGGCGCCTTCGATCTGGCGATGTGGCTGTTCGGCGCGATGCTGACGCTGTTCGGTCTTCTTTCCTCCATCAAGGCGACCACCGAGCGCCTGACCCAGGCCTGGTGCGATCGCAAGAGGGCGCGCAGGCTGCGCCGGGCGCAGATCGCGGCCGAAGCCGCTCTGGCGAACGCCGCCGCCACGGCCTAAGATCAACCATTCCCCTCAAGACCTCACGGAACTGATGATGCCGAGCTTTCAAAACGGCGCCGTTGAAATTGCCTATCTCGACGAAGGCGAGGGCGATCCGATCATCCTGGTGCACGGCTTTGCCTCCAGCAAGAACGTGAACTGGGTCTATCCGACCTGGGTCTCGGAGCTGCGCAAGAACGGCCGCCGCGTCATCGCGCTCGACAATCGCGGCCACGGCGACAGCGCCAAGCTGTACGAGCCCGCGCAATATTCGATTCCGGTGATGGCCGGCGACGTGCTCGCGCTGATGGATCATCTCGCCATCCCGCAGGCCGATATCATGGGCTATTCGATGGGCGGGCGGATGGCGGCGTGGCTGTCCCTCAACGAGCCGCAGCGCCTGCGCTCGGCGATCCTCGGCGGCATCGGCATCGGCGGCCTGATCGAGGGCACCGGGCCCGGCGAGAACGTGGCGAAAGCGCTCGAGGCGCCCTCGCTGGACGAGGTCACCGATCCCGTGGGGCGCACCTTCCGTGCCTTCGCCGACCAGACCCGCTCCGATCATCGTGCGCTCGCCGCGTGCCTGCGCGGCACGCGCGACCTCATGACCAGGGATGAAGCCGCGCGCATCGACGTACCGGTGCTGATCGCGGTCGGCTCGACCGACGACGTCGCCGGCTCCGCCAGCGCGCTCGGCGCGATCATCCCCGGCTCGGAAGTGCTCGACATTCCCAACCGCGACCACATGCGCGCGGTCGGCGACAAGGTGTACAAGAACGGCGTGCTCGATTTCCTGTCACGCCGCGGCTGAGGCCATGCGGTCTGAGGCGATGAGGTTGTTGTCCAATGACCCTGAAATATTGCGCGTTCCCGCAAATTCTCCCATATTCACCCAAAGCGGAGGCGCCATATGTCTGGTTGCGGTGGTTGCTGCGGCAGTGAAGCAAGGTTCGAAGGTCTTTCCGCGGACTACAGGCGACGGCTCTGGTTGGTCATCGGAATAAATGCCGGGATGTTCATCGTTGAAACCGGCGGTGGCCATCTGGCTGGCTCGAAGGCGCTGCAAGCGGACGCGCTGGATTTCTTAGGCGACGCTCTGACCTACGGCATCACCCTTGCCGCTATCGGCACGTCGGCGATCACCCGCGCCAAGGCAGCCTTGTTCAAGGGACTATCTCTGTTCCTGATGGGCTTGTGGGTGTTTGGATCGACGGCCTATCACGTGCTAATCCTTGGCATTCCGCAAGCGGAGATCATGGGTGCCGTAGGCTTCCTGGCGTTGGCGGCAAACGTCACGAGCGTCCTACTGCTCATGAAGTACAAGGATGGTGACGCCAACGTAAGGTCGGTCTGGCTGTGCTCGCGGAACGATGCCATCGGCAACGTCGCCGTTATGATCGCGGCGGGAGCCGTTTGGCTCACGGCCTCGAAATGGCCTGACCTGATTGTCGCGGCGCTGATGGCGGGTCTGTTCCTTTCCTCAGCGATGCAAATTCTCCGTCAGTCGCTGCAAGAGATGCGCCGACCGTTGAGTGCACCCGCCGAGTAGCCTCCTGCCGGAGTGCATAAGAAACGGCTCGACCGACGATGTCGCCGGCTCCGCCAGCGCACTGGGTGCGATCATCCCTGGCTCCGAGGTGCTCGACATTCCCAACCGCGACCACATGCGCGCGGTTGGCGGCAAGGTCTACAAGACGGCGTGCTCGATTTCCTCTCCCGCCGCGGCTGAGTCGCTTCACGCTGCCTTGTCGCTGAACGCGGCGGGAAGCGTGTTGAGGAATGACATGACGCGCTGTGTCCGCAGGGGCGGGCGGCGGCCCGAGGTGCGCAGCATCCACAGGGGTTCTCCAGGCGCGCGCCATGGCGCCAGCACTTCGACCAGCCGGCCGGTGCGAAGGTCTTCGTTGACGAGCCACGCCGGCCCCCAACCGATTCCAAACCCATTCGCCATCAGAGCGAGCGAAGCATGCGCGTCGTCGCAAATGTGCTTGGGCTTGGGCGTGACGCGAATGGGTCCTTTGCCGCGGGGGTCGGCGAAGCGCCAGGTCAGGATCTGACCGCTCGCGGGATTCCGGAAGCCGACATGGTCGTGCGCGGAAAGCTCGTAGGGCGTGGCCGGCGCGCCGCGCGCGTTCAGATAGGCGGGCGAGGCGCAGGCGATCCAGGAGAACGTGCAAAGCCGCCGCGCCTGATGGCCGGGCGCGCGGTCGAGCGGCCCTGAGCGGATCGCGACGTCGACGCCTTCCGCCGCGAGATCGAGAATCTCGTTGCGGAATTTGACCTCGATCTCGATTTCCGGCCGTTCCCGCAGGAACGCGGGCAGTCGCGGCAGGATGCAGGCGCGCGCGAACGAGGCGGGGGCGGTCACGCGCACCCGTCCGCCATCGTCGCGCGCGACTTCGCCGAGCGCGGATTGGACACGGGCGAGACTTTCGGCCAATGCGCGTCCCGCCGTCATCAGCCTGTCGCCCTCTGCGGTCAGCGCCAACGAATGGGTGGAGCGATGCAACAGCCGCAACCCGTGAGCCTTCTCGAAGCGGGCGATCGCCTTGGACATCGCCGAGGTGGTCGTCCCCGCCCGGCGAGCGGCTTCGGCGAAGGAGCCCGCCTCGACGACGCGGACGAAGGCGAGGAGACGCGAGAGATCGGGAGGCAAAGCCGTTGTGGACATGGTGTCCACATAATCATGGCTGTTCAGTCACTACAAGAGCCGCCCCCGAACGGCTAGCTAGGGAGCGTCGGCGCGCATTCTGCGGCGCTGGAAACGCGGGAAGTCCCATGAACCCTATCGAAATCACTCTGCAAGCCCTCGACGCCGCCGAGCGGGCGATTCCAGCCGGCCAGCCGGTTTATATGCTCAATCTGCTACGCTACCGCGCGCAGGCGCGTTACGAGGACGGGTTCGACGCCGCGCCCTGTACGGGCCGCGAAGCCTTCGATGAACGCTACAGGCCCGCATTCCGGCGTCTCGCGGCCGGTAAGCCGCTTGCGCGGATGTTCTCTGGCCCCGTCTTGACGAGCCTCGTCGGCTCGCCAGGCGAACGCTGGGACGAAGCGGCGATCAATGAATACGGCGATTTCGCCACCTTCCGCTCGATCGTCGACACCGAGACCTACCGGCGCGAAGTCGCCCCGCACCGGCACGCGGCGCTCGAGGATTTCCGGCTGTTCGCGCTCGCCAAGGCGATGTGAACGCATTGAGGCGAGGGCCTGCGCATTCGCCTCAAGGGAGCTTCAGCTTCAGTGATCCGGGATCTGTCTTCGAGCACCTGCTGGCATGCTCCATTGCGGTGACCGTGCACAAAGTTGGCGCTGATCAGCGCTCCGGATAGCCGCGCCGTGCGGAGATTAGTGCACTGTCACCGTATTTCCACGGGGCTGATTGCGTCCCTTGGTCATCCAGCTATAATTGCGCCATTGGCTCCTTCGCACTGCACATGAGTGGATCTGGGCATCTCGATCGTCTGATTGATCGCATCTACGAGGCCGGGCTGATACCGTCATTGTGGCCCGAGGTCCTCAGTGAAATCGGTATCGCTATCGGCGGGAATGGCGGCCTGCTTTTCGCAGTACGCGACGGCTATATCAGTGCGGTCAACTCCAATAATTTCAACCAGACCATGCCCCTTTTCCTGAAGGAGGGATGGAGTGAGCGCGATCCGTTGCTGCCGCGTGCCGCCGCTCTCAATTACGCCGGCTTCCTCAATGATGGAGACCTCCTGTCGGACGAGGAGATTGCGACCAATGAAGTGTACTGCAATTTCTACCGCAGGCATGGGATCGGCTACAGGGCCGGGACAATCATCCCGATACCGAGTGGCGATTCGATCGCGATCGTCATGCCGCGACATCAGGACAATGGACCGGTGCCGCGCGACGTCGTCTCGTTCCTCGATGACTTGAGGCCGCATCTGGCTCGGGCGTCCCTGACTGCAAGCCGGCTTGGTTTCGAGCACGCGCGCGCGCAAGCCGATGCGTTGCAGGCGATCGGGCTGCCCGGAGCGATATTGCGCGAACGCGGCAGATTGCTCGCGGCGAACGGCTTGTTCGAAGCGCTGATGCCGTCGCTGTTCCACGACCGCGCCGAGCGGCTGACTTTGACCGATGCTGCCGCGGACGAGTTGTTCCTGGCAGCAGTGGGGACGCCGTTGCTTGGCAACAATCGGGTAGTTAAGTCCGTTGCCATCGCAGCGGCGATGGATCGCGTACCGATGGTCCTGCATGTGATCCCGGTGCGCGGATTGGCACGCGATATCTTCACGCGAGCCACCTTCATGCTCGTCGTGACCCCGGTCGATCGCGGCGCTGTACCGAGTGCGGAAGTCCTGCAAGGGCTTTTCGACCTGACGCCGGCAGAGGCCCAGGTCGCACGTGGCGTTGCACAGGCCGAATCGATCGATGCACTCGCAGCAACAATCGGCGTTGCGCGAGAGACAGTTCGCTCGCAGCTCAAAGCCGTGCTTTCAAAGACCGGCCTGTCCCGTCAGCAGGAGCTCGTCAGCTTGCTCGCCGGCAAGGCATTGCGCGGCGGCTAGACTGTTTCCATCGGCGGACATATCCCCTCATCGCCCGGCCTGATCTTACACGCGATGGTCTCGATCAGACTTTGCCCCGGTAGGCGCAAACTCCCGCTTCACCCAAATGGGTGAAGACACAAGTCAATCCTCCGGGTTCAAGTTTGTTTAGTGGATATTGGGCGAGAAGCGGCAGCAATGGTCAGACCGGAGTTTCCGATATTCGAGGTGGTCCTGGTGCAGCGCAGGCGAAGACGATGGGCCTGGAGCGTCTGCACCAGCCAGGGAGCGGTCGCGGCGCAGGGGCGGGAATCAAGTCGTCCTGCCGCGAAGTACCAGGCTGAAAGAGCGCTTTTCATGCTGCTTCTAACCACGGTCTATCGGTCGCGGCTTCCCGTATAGCGAGGCCATTATTGAGGTTGCGCCTGGGCTTGGCTGGCTGTTCCGTTTCGAGGAACGCGATCGCTGCGCGGATGAAACCAACCGCGACGACGCTTCACTCCAATTCCCTCACGCTTTGATGTCGTCGCCAAAGCGACGCGTTACGGCCATCAGCACCACGAAGGTCGCAACCCACACCATCCGCGCGCCGTAGCGGTCGTGCGGGCCCGAGATCACGGCGCAGATGAAGGCGTTGCCGAGCAGCGCCAGCGTCACGGTCGCCGCCAGCAATGTCAAATCGTCCAGTCGGCGGCTTGCGAGTGCGTGGCCGAGCAGTGCGAGCAGCGCCAGCATCGATGCCAGCGCCACCGGCACGTGCAGCCAGTTGATCGCGGTGAAGTCGAGCTGCCAGTTCTGCTGCCGCGCCGCGCGCATCGGCGCGGCCTGCGCGGGGATGTAGCGCTCGATGATCCCGCGGGTGTGCGGGATCCAGCCATTGGTGCCTTCGCCGGTCGCGACATGCAGCAATTGCTGGCCCATCGCCCGCAGGGCCGCGCCGGCCTGCCAGGCCGGATAATCCTTGATCGACTGCACGACGATGTAACCCATCTCATCGTTCATGCCTTCGAAGCGGCCAAGCGTGTTGAACATGCTGTTGCCCCACAGGAACTCGTCGGCGCTCGCCGGCAGCTCGTTGCGATAGGGGCAGAGCTTGTAGCGTTCGCGTGGGCAATGATCGCTAAGGTAACGCGCGACGATGCCGTCCTGCATCATGCGGCCGAAGGCGACGCCGTAGCCGCCGGGCGTCCAGGCCAGCTTGCCGGACAGCGCGTAATTCGCCGAGACCAGCATCAGCCCGCCCGCCACGATGGTGAGGCTCGCCTGCGCCAATCCGGCCAGCGGAAGGCGCTGCCTTAGAAACGGCCGTGCGATCCAGCCGATGGCGCAAAGGCCGAGCAGCACGCCCAGCGTGGCGCTGTGGGTTGCCGCGGCAAAGGCGGTGAAGACGAACAGCGAGATCTTCTCGATCGTCGAGGTGCGGCCTGCGCCCACAATCAGCAGGAACAGCGACAGCACGGAGAGCCCGGCGAAGATGTCGGTGAGCAGCATGCTCGCAAGCCAGGGCAGCGCGGTCGAAACGATCAGGCCGAGGCTGATCGCGACGAAGCGAAAGGTCTGCATCATCGCGAGCACGCGAAGGGTGAGCTGCAGCAGCCACAGCGTCGCCAGCGACTGGACTGCGAGGTTGATCCAGAAACCGAAACTCTCGCCATAATGCAGATAGAGCCCGAACACCGTGGAGCGGCTGGGAACGAGATAACCCTCGTACCAGCGTGCCAGATATCCGCCGGTATCCCATTGCAGCAGCGGGTAGCCGTTCCAGAGCGCCGGCGCGATCATCAGGAGGGGCAGGGCCACCGCCGCCAGACGCAGCCAAAGCGAGCCCGCGGCGCGCGCGCGCAATTGATCGGTGGTGATGCTCAAATCCGCTCCCGCCCTCGCTTCGGACCATGCTCGCAATAGCGGCTCGGAGAGAATTCACCAATAGTTTGACGCAGCCCGGCTTGAATTTGGCAAAACTCTGACCACCTTGAGCCGACCTCGCTCCCGGGCGTCCGAAGAAATCGTTGTGTTTCAACGTCTTGGTGCGCTTCGAGGGGCAAGGTGCTGTTCACTCTCAGGCAAGCCGGTCAGGACTTTACCGCCTAGACTATGCTATAGAACCGGTCAAACGAGCCCACTCGAAGAGCAAATCCAAAGAGCAAATCAATGGCAGTGCATCAGGTCAATCCGGGAGGAAAGCTCGCATCGCTCGATCCGATCTGGGACCGGATCCGGGGCGAAGCGGAGGATATCGTCCGTCGCGAGCCGGAGCTTGCGACCTTCATCTATTCGTCGGTGCTGCATCACAGCCGCCTGGAAGACTCGGTGGTTCACCGTGTCGCCGAACGGCTCGATCACTCCGCATTGTCGGGCGAGCTGGTGCGCCAGGCCTATGGCGAGGCGCTGCGCGACGAACCCGATCTTGGCAACGCCTTCCGCGCCGATCTCGTCGCCGTCTATGACCGCGATCCCGCGACCTCGCGCTTCATCGATCCCTTGCTCTACTTCAAGGGCTTTCACGCGATCCAGACCCATCGCCTGGCGCACTGGCTCTATCTCAAGGGCCGCAAGGATTTCGCGTATTATCTCCAGAGCCGCGCCTCCGCGGTGTTCCAGACCGACATCAATCCCGCCGCGCGCATCGGCCGCGGCATCTTCCTCGACCACGCCACCGGCTTCGTCTGCGGCGAGACGGCGGTGATCGAGGACGACGTCTCGATCCTGCACGGCGTCACGCTCGGCGGCACCGGCAAGGAGAACGAGGATCGTCATCCCAAGATCCGCCACGGCGTGCTGATCGGCGCCGGCGCAAAAATCCTCGGCAACATCGAGATCGGCCATTGCGCGCGCATCGCCGCGGGTTCGGTCGTGGTCAAGCCGGTGCCGCACAACGTCACGGTCGCGGGCGTGCCGGCCAAGATCGTCGGGGAGGCCGGCTGCGCCGAGCCGTCGCGCACCATGGATCAGATGATCAACGCCATGGGGATTTGAGAAGGCCCTTGACGTTGCCAAGGGCCGGATTTTCCGGCCCTTTCGATCCCCAAAATTCTTTGGCAATTCATGCTGGCGGTTCGTCGCGTCTCGTCCTAAAACCCGCCGACCAATTTCGATCGGAGACTTGCCGTGGACGTCAAAGAAGTCAGAAAGTTAGATGCGTATCTGAAGCGCGTATTCGGCAATCCCAAGATCCGCGTCGTGCCGCGGCCGAAGAAGGACGATTCCGCCGAAGTCTATATCGGCGAGGAATTCATCGGCGTCCTGTTTGTCGACGACGAGGACGACGATCGCTCGTTCCAGTTCCAGATGGCGATCCTCGAGGACGATCTCGTCGATCAGGAATAGAGCAGGCGCCCGGCAGCGCCTCGGAGTTTACGCATCCATTGCGGCGAGCATGTCGGGAATCGTGACAAACTTCTCCCGGGGCTTGCCCAGCACGGCTCCCCTGCGCTTCTCGGCCGCGTCGATCGTGCGCCAATCCGGATAGCTCACGATGCGTGCGACGCGGCCGGTCAGGCACGCAAGCAGTGCGTCAGGCGTGTCCGAGCGCGGCCGTCGATGGGTGATATCCGCCAGGACGGCCTCTGCGGTCGCAATCCCGCAGCCGCGATTGGTGCCGATCGTGCCGTTCGGCCCGCGCTTGCTCCATCCGCAGACATAGAGGCCCTCGATCACCGAACCATCGACCGCGACACGTCCGTCGACGTTCGCATGCACGCCGCGATGCGCGTCATAGGGAACCCCAGCCACCGGCGTGGTTTTCCGGCCGACGCTGCTGAGCGAGAGGCCGCATGCGATGTCCTCGATAGCGCCCGCTTCCTGCTTGAACGCGATGGCCTCCAGGCGGTCTCGTCCGCGGAGCGCGACGGGTGACAGACGAAATCGAAAAACGCAGCGCCGCGGCTTCGTCACGGCGGCCTGCGAGAACGCGCGCAGCAACGACAATTTTTCGGTCAGCTCCGGATCGCCGGGAGATCGCGGCTCGAATTCATCGGAGCTGACGTTGCGCATGTCGACGCATGTGTCGCACGTGTTGAGTTCGAGAAAGTCACGCAATTCCTTTGCGGTGAACCTGGCCTGCGCCGGTCCGCCGCGGCCGACGACGTGGATTTCGCGGATCCGGCTCTCAGCCAGCACGTCGAGCGCGTGACGCGCGATGTCGGTCCGGCGCAGCTCGTCCGCGGTCTTGGCGAGGATGCGCGCCACGTCGAGAGCGACGTTGCCATGGCCGATGACGATCGCGGTCTCATGATGAAGATCGAACCGCAGATCCGCAAACTGCGGATGCCCGTTGTACCACGCGACAAAATCGCCCGCCGTGTGGCTGCCCGGGAGTGTTTCGCCGGGGACGTCGAGCGCCCGGCTCAGTTCGGCGCCCGTCGCCAGCACGACGGCGTCATAGGCCTCGCGCAGCTCGTCGATCGTGACGTCGTCTCCGATGGTCACGCCGCCGATGAAGCGAAACCCGGGCATTGCGGCGATCCGGTCGAACGCCGTTGTGACCTGCTTGAGCTTCGGATGGTCGGGAGCCACGCCGAACCGCACCAGCCCGTACGGCACCGGGAGCCGTTCGAACATGTCGACAGTCAAGGGCACGCCCGAGCGCAACAGGGCCTCGGTGGTGTAGAAGCCGCTCGGTCCGCTGCCGACGACGGCGATGCGGTTTTCGTTTGCAGCGGACGCCGTCATCGGCCCAGCGCCTGCCTGCGTTCATCGGCCCCCGGCAGGGCCGGCAGGCGCGCACTGATGACGGGAGTTTCAGTCGCGCGCTTGCGGTTGACGTCGATCCAGTACTTCTTGTCCGCGGCGAGGCGATAGTCGGGCTCGATCGCGCCGACCGGGCAAGCCGGCGCGCAGCCACCGCAATCGATGCAGTTTTCCGGATCGATGTAGGTCATGGTGTCGTCGACGTGGAAACACTCCACGGGACAGACGGTGACGCATTCGGTGTACCGGCAGCCGCGGCAATTGTCGGTGACCACATATGTCATCGTCAGGCCCCGCTGACCTGAACGAGGATGTCCGAGAATGTCGGGGCACGGCCGAGGTCGGCGAAGGCGGGAGGCGTCAGCACGTGAACCGTCGCGCCCCTGCGATTGGACCGCTGCCAGTAGCCCGACGGGGCCACCACCACACCCGGCATGACGTCGGCCGAAACGGTCGCGAAGGCCTCGAACGCGCCACGGTCGTTGAACACGCGAATCGGCGCGCCCGCGACGATGCCACGCTGTGCCGCATCGTCCGGATTGAGGAGCACCACCTGTTCCTCGCCCGCCTGCGCGGTCTGCGCCGGCAGGTTGCCGTAGTTCGAATTCAGGAAGGCGTGGCTCTTCGGCGAGATCAGGCTGAGCGGATAGCGCGTTGCGAGCATGGGCGCGGTGCGCGGGTTCTCGTTCGGCGGGATGTAGTGGGGCAGAGGATCGACCGGCGTCGCGTCCTGATCGCCATTGTAGCCCTGGCGGAACAGCGGCACCACGAAGTTGCCGCCGGCGGCGATGGTCGAGCTGAACTCGCACTTCCCCGATGCGGTCGGAAAATTGCCCTCGCGGTGCGGCGCCCAGTCGGCCGGCGCGGGCATGTTGAGGCGCGCATAGCCCTTGGCCTTGACGTCATCGAGCGTGATGCCTGCGAGCACCGGGCTGCTCCAGTCGAGGGAGGCCTCGATGATCTCGTCGTCGCTCCGGAAGAAGGAGGGGTCGGTGATGCCCATCGCGCGTGCGAGCCGGCGGAACAGCTCGGTATTGGACACGGCTTCGCCGAGCGGCGCGATCGCCTGGTTGTTGTACGACAGATAGAGATGCCCCCAGGAGAACATGATGTCCTTCTGCTCGAGCTGCGTGGTTGCGGGCAGAACGATGTCGGCGTATTTGGCGGTGTCGGTCAGGAAGTGCTCGCTGACCACGGTGAAGAGATCCTCGCGTTCCAATCCCTTTTCGAGCTTGCCCTGTTCGGTCACCATCGCCATTGGATTGGCGTTGTAGACGAACAGCGCCTTGATCGGCGGATCGAAGCCGAGTTCGCCCGTCAGCGCCGCTCCGAGGCGCCAGGAATTGAGCACGCGCATCTTCTCCGGCTGGAGATCGGGACGCATCAGCACGTCCCATCTGACCGGGAACGCCCAGATCGGGAGCTGGAGCAGCCCGCCGCCGACGTGCTTCCAGGCGCCGATCAGTCCCGGAAGGCAGGCGATCGCGCGCACGGTCTGACCGCCGCCGGCATGCCGTTCGACCGCGACGCCGATGCGGACGACGGCCGGAGGTGTCGTCGCATATTCCCGCGCCAGCTTGACGATGTCGTCGACGGGAATGCCGGTTTCCTGCGAGGCGAATTCGGCTGTGTAGCTGGACGCCCGTTCGGCCAGCTCGTCGTAACCCACGGTGTATTTGTCGATATAGTCGCGATCGACCAGATTCTCCTTGATGATGACGTGGATCATCGCAAGCGCCAGCGCAGCATCCGTGCCGGGACGTATCGGAATATGCCAGTCGGCGAGGCGCGCGGTGCGGGTGCGGACGGGATCGATCACCACGAGCTTGGCACCGGCCTTTTTCGCCTGCTCGATGAACGGCCAGTGATGCGAGTTCGTGCTCAGCGTGTTGCAGGCCCACAGGATGATGTACTTCGAGTGCACGAAGCTCTCGGGATCGACCCCCGGCGTGTGCCCGATCGTCATCATGTACGCGGTGCAAGAGCCGGAATCGCAGAAGGTGCGCTCCAGAACCGTCGCGCCGAGCTTGTTGAAGAGGGGATCGCCGACGTTCAGCCCGTTGATGACGCCCTGCGTGCCCAGATAGCTGTAGGGCAGGATTGCCTGCGCACCGTGCTCGGCAATGACGGATGTCCAGCGCGAGGCAATGGTCGCCAGGGCTTCCTCCCAGGAGATCCGCTGGAATTGACTGGTGCCCTTCGGTCCGACGCGTTTGAGCGGATACAGCACGCGCTTGTCACTGTAGACACGCTCCTCGTAGTTGTTGACCTTGACGCAAAGCCGTCCGCGCGTGAACGGATGGTCGGGATTGCCGCGGACGGCGATGGCCTTGCCGTCCTCGACCGTGGTCAGAATCGAGCAGGTGTCCGGGCAATCGTGGGGGCACGCGCCAATGACCGTGGTCCTTGCCATGGAACTCTCCGCTTCCTGATTTGAGGCAATCCGAAGGATGCGGTGGTCGGGCCCGGCCTGGCTTCTCAAAATGTGCGGTGTTGTTGTCCCAGCCTGCTCTCGGCCGGTGGACGCCCGGGCCGGTCTCTGGCATGCTAATTGCTGGAACCGGCACTACCTTTACCTGCACATCGCGTTATCTGACGGAGAGACACGATGGGTATGCTCGGCAATTCTGTCGATAAATATGTTACCGGCAGAATGCTTCAGACATCCAACGAGCGGCGTTGGTCGCACCTGCTCGCGGAGCGGTGGAGCCATGATCCGGGTGATCTGCCGCCACAATTGCCGCGCGACACCGAGATCGCGATCCTGCTCCGCGGCAACTCGGTGGTCGACCGCGAGGGCGCCGGCATGCGTCAGCGCACCTTCGCAAGGAGGGGCACCGTGTGGCTCTGTCCGGCCGGCATCCGCGAGGATTTCATCCGCGTCGAGAACCCGATGCAGGAATGCCTGCATGTCTTCCTGCCGGGCGAGCCGTTCGATGATACCATGCTCAGGGATCTCGACATCGACCCGTCCGGAATGTCGATCCGCTACGAAAGCATCGACCAGGACATCTTCATCGAGCACGTCGCGGACCGGATCCTCGGCGAGCTCGAACATGAGACCTCGACCGGCCGCCTCCTGATCGAGAGCCTGGGGCGGGCCCTGTCGGCTCATCTGGTGCACAGCTATTCGGCCACCTCGGTCCGTCTGAAGCAATCCCATGCCGTCCAGAAACCGCTCGATGCCAAGCGGCTGTCGCGCGTGACGGAATTCATCGCGGCGTCCGTCGATCGAGACTTCACGGTGAAGGATCTGGCGTCGGTGGCGTGCATGAGCCCGGCGCATTTCTCCCGCAGCTTCAAGGCGGCGACCGGCGCGGCGCCGCATGAATATGTCAGCCGGCAGCGCCTCGACCTCGCCAGGAACCTCTTGTCGACCAGCGATCGTCCGCTGGTCGACATTGCTTACGCCACGGGATTTTCGTCGCAGGCCAATTTCAACCGCGCCTTCCGCAAGGCGGTCGGGACGACGCCGAGCCTGTATCGGGCGCAGAAGATTCGGGACTGAGGCCGCCGTCGGGGAGGGGGGCGATCGTCGATCAGGCTGAGAAACCGTATCGAAAATCGGACCTGTCGCAAGAGATCCGCGAGGTCCTCGCCGCAAAATGACAGCAGGATCCCAACCACGACACGCGGTTCGGGCAAAGCACCGCATCCGATGCTGGCTTGCCTTTGGTCGCAGCCATCAGGGCGGACGTTATCTCCTCGTGGGCCTTTTCGCCTTGTGCGCCGCGCTGCCCTCGCACGTTCGATCGCAGCCGACACGTCCGTTCGTGATGGCGACCGACCAATCGGAGAGCACTTTTGAGGGCAAATGGCAGCGACAGACCTATGAGGAGGCGTTCAAACGACTCGGCATTCCGATCGAGGTGATCACCATGCCGGCGCAGCGCGGGACCGTGATGGTGGATTCCGGCGCCGTGGACGGTCAGTTCCTGCGCGTGTTTGCCTACGCGGATTCGCACCCCGAGCAGGTGAGGGTCGAAGAGCCGATCTACGATGTGGTGTTCGGACTTTGGGTCAGCAGGCCGGAGCTCAGTTTGCAGCGCCTGGCGGATCTTGAGGCGACGAACTGGAGCGGCATCTATCGCCGCGGAGTCGAGCTGTGCCAGCGTTCATTGTCGCCGCTGGTCCCGGCCGAGCGCCTGTCGACTATTTCGACCGAGGAGATCGGAGTAAGAATGCTGCTGGCTGGACGGGTCGACTTCTATTGCGATCTCGACGTCTCCATAAATAACGCGCTTTACGGGGCCGAATTCAAGAATGTCACCTCGATCCGTCCGCTGTTGACGTTTGGAAATCCGATCCCGCTCTACCCCTATTTGAACAAAAGGCATGCAGAGCTGGGGACGCGCTTGGCCGTGGTTCTGAGACAGATGAAGGCGGAGGGCCTGCTGGAGCGCATTCGCCAGCAGGTCCGGGAAGAGCTGAAGAGACAGTGAGCTTGCACGGCGGCTTGGGAGGAAGTATCCGCGTGCTGTTCGTCGACGACAAGAACGTCGTTCGTTCGTTCCAGCTCCAGATGGCGATCCTCGAAGACGATCTCGTCGATCAGGAGCAGTCACTCTCTCCACGTCATTGCGAGCGAAGCGAAGCAATCCAGCAAGCCCTCCGCGGAGGGCCTCGGAGTTGCGATCGAGCTAGTTGCAGACCTCGACGTTGGACGAGCCCTTCTGCTCGAGCCGGCAGCCGGGGCGAACGGGGCGACAACCCACCGTGGCCGCGCAATATATTTGTCCGCTCGTCTGAGGCTTCGCTGGTTTGGATTCGATCTGCTTCCGCTCCGCATCCCGCTTGTTGGCATCATCGCGAGTTGCAATCGGCTTCCTGTCCTGCACCTTTTCGCATTCATTGTCATCGTTGACACGGTGGCCAGCGCGGCAGGTGATCTTCACGCAGGCGTCGCCGTCGGCCTTGAATCCGTGATTGCACACCAGCGGGCAGACCCGGCCCGGCTTGGCCTTGATGGCGTCGAGCGCCTCGAAGCTCGCCTGCCTGGCATCGAAGGTCGTTCCCGCATATTTGTTGAACAGCGTGAGCGAGCGCTGCGATGACGCACTCCAGTCGCCGTCGGCAGCGACCGCCAGACAGCCGACGCGGCGCAGCTCCGACTGCACCAGCTTTGCGATCTCCTGCGGCGAGAGACTGGGCGACGATTGAGTTGGGGTAACTGCCGCGACCTTCTGCTCGCCCTGCGCCTTGTCATTTGCTGGCTTTGCAGCCAGCTCGGCAGCGGCCTTGTCGTTCGCAATCTGGTCGGCGCGCGCCTTTTCGGCAGCTTGCTTGTCGGCCAGGGCCTTGGCGACAGCCGCTTCTGCGTCCTTCCTGCGCTGCTCGGCGGCCGCCGCCTTGGCTTCCTCGATCTGCTTGGCTTTCTCCGCCGCTGCCTTTGCGTCCTCAGCGGCCTTCGCGGCCGCTGCTGCTTTCTCCTGCTCGGCCTTCTTGGTTCGGTCGGATGCCAGTCGGGCCTTCTCCTCCTCGGCCTGCCTGGCCTTTTCCGCCGCGGCGGCGCGGGTTGCCTCGGCCGCGATCTTGTTCAGCTGGCCTTTGGCGAGATCCGAATAGAAGCCGCTCGGAAAGCGATTGAGGAAGGCCGTCCATCCGTCACGCGTACCCAGCTGAAGCGCCAGTTCGTAGTCGCGTCGGATTTCGGCGTCCGGGTTGGCCTGCGGCCCCGCGACGACTGGCTTCGCTGCAACCAGCGGTACGTCATCGCCGCCGAGCGAGCCGTACACATAGGGCTCCTGCTTGTAGCCGGTGGTCTTGAGCACGTCGTCGCGCACGAAGCCGAACGCCTTGCGCAGATCGAGGCCCGGCATCGGCAGGCGTTCGACCAGAGCGGTGGCGAACGGGCTGTTCCTGGCATCGCCGTCCGAGGCGGTCGAGCCCGCCTTGGCCGCAAAGGCGATCATCGTGTTCGGGCTGGTCGGCTCGACCTTGGCAAGGCCACGTCCGATGGCGCGCGAGGCCATCGTGCGCTTCATCGTCTTGGCGAACGGATTGTCGCGGCAGGCGTCCAGGATGATCAGGCGCAGCTGCTTGGCGGGTTCGGCCGCGAACAGGGCGCGGTCCAGCGCAATCGTCTCGTCGAGCACGTCGCTGTCGGTCTCGAGCGTCGCATCGGTTGGGATCAGGTAGTTGGTCCCGTCGAGCTCGATGCCGTGACCGGCATAGTAGACCACCGCAACGTCGGCCTCGCGGGCTTTGCCACCAAAATCGCGCAGCGCCCTGCGCATCTCGGCGACGTTGAGATCGAGCTTGATATCGACCGTATCGAACCCGGCCTTCCTGAACATGCCGCCGACCAGCGCGGCATCGTTCGCGGGGTTCGCGAGCCTCGCCACGTTCTTGTAAGCCGAGTTGCCCATGACGAGCGCGACGCGCTTCTCGGCCAGCGCAGCGCCGGTCCCGAACCAGCTCGCAGCAATCAATAAAACAAACAGCCGAAGCCGCATTCCAGCCCCCGAATGCAATAGCGTCAGATTAATCGCTGAATGGCCGAATGCAAAGCTGCGATCAGTGGCGTCAATCACGCTTCGCCGCGGCCATGCGAGCCATGGAGAACTCGTCCTCAGTTGCAGATCTCGTGCGTAGTGATGCCAGTAATGCCGCCAACACCCTGTCTCTCAAGTCGGCAGCCCGGCCGAACTGGACGACAACCAAGGTTATTACAGAATATTTGCCCTGTCGTCTGCTTCGACGGCGCGGCTTCGGTCTTCTTCCGCTCGTCATCTCGCGGGTTAGAGTCATCTCGGGTCGCCACGGGCTTCTTGTCCTGGACCTTCTCGCATTCATTGTCGTCATTGACGCGGTAGCCGGCGCGGCAGGCGATCTTGACGCAATTATCGCCATCGGCCCTGAAGCCGCGGTCGCACACCAACGGGCAGACCCGCCCCGGCTTGGCCTTGATGGCATCGAGCGCCTCGAAGCTCGCGAGCTTGGCGTCGAACTTCGTGCCGGCATGCTTGTTGAACAGGGCCAGCGAGCGCTGCGATGACGCATTCCAGTCACCGTCCGCATTGCTCGCGAGACAGCCCACGCGGCGCAGTTCTGACTGCACCAGTTTGGCGGTCTCCTGCGGCGAGAGAGAGGGCGGCGACTGGGTCGGGGCCACGGCCGCGACCTTCTGCTCACCGTCACGCTGGGCCTTCTCAGCCGCCTGTTTCGCCAAATCGGCAGCTGCCTTGTCGTTTGCAATCTTCTCGGCCAGCGCCTTTTCGGCAGCCTGCTTGTCGGCCAGCGCCTTGGCGACGGCTGCTTCTGCATCCTTCCTGCGCTGCTCGGCGGCCGCCGCCTTGGCCTCCTCGACCTGCTTGGCCCTCTCGGCCGCAATGCGGGCATCTTCGGCAGCCTTCGCGGCGGCTGCAGCCTTGTCCTGCTCAGCCTTCTTGGCGCGCTCTGTCACGAGCCGCGCCTTCTCGTCTTCAGCCTGCTTGGCTTTCTCTGCTGCGAGGGCGCGGGCATCTTCGGCCCCGATCTTCTTCAATTGCACCCGCGCAAGGTTCGCGTAAAAACCCTCGGGATAGGCCTGGAGGAACGCTTCCCATGCGTCGCGATCACCAGCCTGCAGCGCCAGCTCGTAATCGCGGCGAACTGCATCTTGGGGATTCGCTTGCGGCCCGGTCGCGACCGGCTTGGCCGGAACCAGGGCCACGTCGTCACCGCCGAGCGAGCCGTACACGAAAGGCTCCTGCTTGTTGCCGGTGGTCTTGAGCACATCATCGCGAACGAATCGAAAGGCCTTGCCCAGGTCGAGCCCCGGCGTGGGCAGGCGTTCGACCAGAGCTGTGGCAAACGGGCTGTTCTTATCGCCGTCCGAGGCGGTGGAGCCCGCCTTCGCTGCAAAGGCGATCATCGTGTTCGGGCTGGTCGGCTCGACCTTGGCAAGGCCGCGTCCGATGGCACGTGAGGCAATCGTGCGCTTCATCGTCTTGGCGAACGGATTGTCGCGGCAGGCGTCGAGGATGATCAGGCGGAGCTGCTTTGCGGGCTCGACTGCGAACATGGCGCGGTCCAGCGCAATCGTTTCGTCGAGGACGTCGCTGTCGGTCTCGAGCGTCGCATCGGTTGGGATCAGGTAGTTGGTCCCGTCGAGTTCGATGCCGTGACCGGCATAGTAGACCACCGCAACGTCGGCCTCGCGGGCTTTGCCACCAAAATCGCGCAGCGTCTTGCGCATCTCGGCGACGTTGAGATCGAGCTTGATGTCGACCGTATCGAACCCGGCCTTCCTGAACATGCCGCCGACCAAGGCGGCATCGTTCGCGGGGTTCGCCAGCCTCGCCACGTTCTTGTAGGCAGAGTTGCCCATGACGAGCGCGACGCGCTTCTCGGCCAGCGCAGCGCCGGTCCCGAACCAACTCGCAACAATCAATAAAACAAACAGCCGAAGCCGCATTCCAGCCCCCGAATGCAATAGCGTCAGATTACTCGCAGGATGGCCAAACGCAATCTGCGCTCAGTGATGTTTATCACACTGCCTCTCTGCCGCCGCTTAGTCGCACACTTCCGCTTGCCCCCCTCCTACCATGGAGACTGCGGAGCCATACTTCTGGATTGAGATGCGACAGCCGGGCCTCACCGGCCGACAGCCTGATGTACTGCAAATGATTTGGCCAGACGCCTGCGGCTTCGTGGGTGTAACTTCAGTTTGCTTCCGCTCCAATTCTTTCTTCTTGGCATCCTCGCGGCTCGGGACCGGCTTCTTGTCCGGCGCCTTCTGGCACTCGTTGTCGTCGTTGACGCGATAGCCGGCACGGCAGGCGATCTTCACGCAAGCGTCGCCATCGGCCTTGAAGCCGTGATCGCACACCAGTGGACAGACACGGCCCGGCCTGGCCTTGATGGCGTCGAGCGCCTCGAAGCTCGCGAGCTTGGGGTCGAGCTTCGTTCCCGCATATTGGTTGAACAGCGTCAGCGAACGTTGTGACGACGCATTCCACTCGCCGTCTGCCGATGCCGCCAGACAACCCACGCGGCGCAGCTCGGACTGAACCAGCTTTGCGGTCTCCTGCGGCAAGAGACTGGGCGATGATTGAGCTGGGGTTACCGCTGCGACTCTCTGCTCGGCCTGCGCCTCATCATTTGCTTGCTTTGCAGCCAGCTCGTTAGCGGCCTTGTCGGCAAGCGCCTTCTCGGCGGCCTGCTTGTCGGCGAGAGCTTTCGCCATTGCGGCTTCGACGTCCTTCCGCCGCTGTTCGGCGGCGGCCGCCTTGGCCTCTTCGATCTGCTTGGCCTTCTCCGCCGCTTTCTTGGCATCCTCAGCGGCCTTGGCGGCCGCCGCGGCTTTCTCCTGCTCGGCTTTCTTGGCCCGCTCGGCCGCGAGCCTTGCCTTCTCGTCCTCGGCCTGCCTGGCCTTCTCGGCGGCCACAGCGCGCGCATCCTCGGCAGCAATCCGGTTTAGCTGTGCCTTTGCCAGATCGGTATAGAACCCGCTCGGATAGCGATTGAGAAAAGCGGTCCACACATCGCGCGTGCCAAGCTGGAGCGCCAATTCGTAATCGCGTCGGATTTCGCTGTCCGGGTTGGCTTGCGGCCCGGCGGCAGCCGGTTTGGCAGGGACGAGCGAAACGTCATCGCCACCGAGCGAACCGTAAACATAGGGCTCCTGCTTGTAGCCGGTGGTCTTGAGCACGTCGTCGCGCACGAAGCCGAACGCCTTGCGCAGATCGAGGCCCGGCATCGGCAGGCGTTCGACCAGAGCGGTGGCGAATGGGCTGTTCCTGGCATCGCCGTCCGAGGCGGTGGAGCCCGCCTTCGCTGCAAAGGCGATCATCGTGTTCGGGCTGGCCGGCTCGACCTTGGCAAGGCCGCGTCCGATGGCACGTGAGGCAATCGTGCGCTTCATCGTCTTGGCGAACGGATTGTCGCGGCAGGCGTCCAGAATGACGAGCCGGAGCTGCTTGGCCGGCTCGATAGCAAACAGCACCCTGTCGAGCGGAAACGCCTCGTCCAGAACGTCGGTATCGGTCTCCAGGGCGGCGTCGGTCGGGATCAGATAATTGGTGCCGTCAAGCTCGATGCCGTGGCCGGCGTAGTAGATGACCGCGACATCGGCCTCGCGGGCCTTGCCGCCGAATTCGCGCAGCGCCTTGCGCATGTCGACGACGTTCAGGTCGAGCTTGACGTCGACGGTATCGAACCCCGCCTTCCTGAACATGCCGCCGACCAAGGCGGCATCGTTCGCGGGGTTCGCCAGCCTCGCCACGTTCTTGTAGGCCGAGTTGCCCATGACGAGCGCGACGCGCTTTTCGGCCAGCGCAGCGCCGGTCCCGAACCAGCTCGCAACAATCAACAAAACAAATAGCCGAAGCCGCATTCCAGCCCCCGAATGCAATAGCGTCAGATTACTCGCAGTATGACCAAGTGCAATCTATGATCAGTGATATCAGTCACACATCGGTGCGGCGATCCGGGCAATTCCGGTCCCGGCGGAAGATGCGCAACCGCGTTAGGTCGACCTCCTTTTGACCCCATTGCGCTCCTGATTTGCCCGACGGGTCAACGGCATTTCGAAAAATACGAAAATGCGAGATGCTGCCGATGCTTGGCTACTGTGCATGGGGTTGTTTTCGCAGTTTTTGTTTTGGGGGCACCAGCCCAGCCGATCCCACGGCAGAGCAGCGAGCCTCGCTCACCCCTTCGGCCCGCGCAACTGCACGGTCAACCGGTCCATCGCGTCCGCCACGTCGTGCCATTGCGACAGCCAGCTGCGCGGAAAGCGGAAGGTGAGGTCGGCGCCGCCGACGCGGCGCTCCGACAGGCACATGCCCGGCGTCGCCCCATCGCGCGTGCAGCGCGCAGTGAGTGCGGGGCTTGCCGCGGAATAGAGGTCCTCGCTGCCGTAAGGCGTGTCGTTGCGGAACATCCGCATGGTGAGGCCGTCCGCGGGCTGGGCGGCGGCCTTGTCGAGGTAACGCGGATAGATCGTTGCTGTTCGCTGCTCGGGCGAGAGCGCATCGTGATGGGCCGCGATCGACAGGAAGATGCGGTCGATCGATTGCACCGCCGCTTCCACCGTGTCGGCAGTGACGTGCTTGGGTGCGCCCGGCGGCTCCAGCGAGGGATAGAGGAAGTCGAGATCGATGCGCTCCTGCGGTCCGGAGTGCCGCTGGATCTTCATGCGGATTGCGTTCACGGGCAGGTTGAACAGCGTGCCGCCGACGCTCACCGGCAGCTTGTCCGGGGCGTTCGCGCCGCGCGGGCCCCAGGTCGGCCACAGCAAATAGGCGACCAGCGCGACCGCGCCGGCCGCGGCAATGCCGCCGAGCACGATCGGGACGACATGCGCCCGGGTGCGCGTGCGGGGGGACCTGAAGGGGGCTTCCGAAAACACCGTCATGAGCTAGCGCAAGAGATCCGGACGTCGGCCGGTGGCCGACGAATCAGCGGCGAATATGCCACGCGGCCGCGATTTCGCGCAGCGTTCCCGGCTGCGGCGGAGCGGGGACGGCCCTGCGCGGAACAGGCGGCGGCGTTAACCTTCCCTTAAGGATAATGTAGCGTTAACCGGCACTCTTTGTCACAGGAAGGCGGTGGCGTTGCGTAAGGGCGGACCGTTCCGATGACACCTGAAGCTCTCAACACTTTCTTCTCGATCTGCATTGGGTTCGCGCTCGCGGGCGCGCTCGTGAACGGATACCAGGCGCTGGCGCAGCGCCCCGCCGGCTTCGGCCTGTTGCAGGACGGCGTGGCGCCGAAGACCTTCGCGGCGGTGCCGTTCCTGGTGT
Source organism: Bradyrhizobium sp. CFUWI (assembly GCF_056429085.1). NCBI lineage: Bacteria > Pseudomonadati > Pseudomonadota > Alphaproteobacteria > Hyphomicrobiales > Nitrobacteraceae > Bradyrhizobium > Bradyrhizobium sp. CFUWI. The sequence goes on along the minus strand of NZ_JBWJZE010000009.1, from coordinate 19,171 downwards.
TCGCCGCCCCCTTCATCATCATGCGCAACACGCTGCGCGGCCGGCGGCTGGAAAGCCGCCGCGCCGAGTTCGTGATGATGGCAACCCTCATCGCCGGGTTCTGGAGCATGATGAGCGGCACCTTCTTCCTGATGACCTTGCGCGCGGCCGGCGTTCTGGGCTGACGCCCGGCCGGATCGCCCGCGCCGGTTCCTTTGCCTCTTCGCCGCCGTTTCGCTATGGCTGAGGTCGACGTGACAGGAGACCTTCATGGCGATCTACGAGCTCGACGGGCAGGCGCCCGATCTTCCCGCCGACGGCAATTATTTCATCGCGGAGACCGCGACCGTGATCGGCCGGGTGCGCCTGAAACCGGGCGCGAGCGTCTGGTTCGGCGCCGTGCTGCGCGGCGACAATGAGTGGATCGAGATCGGCGAGGGCGCCAATGTGCAGGATGGCTCGACCTGCCACACCGATCTCGGCTTTCCGCTCGTCGTCGGCCGGAACTGCACGGTCGGCCACAACGTCATCCTGCATGGCTGCACCATCGAGGACGGCGCGCTTATCGGCATGGGCTCGATCGTGATGAACGGCGCCAGGATCGGCCGTAACAGCATCGTGGGTGCCGGTTCGGTCATCACCGAGGGCAAGGAATTTCCCGAACGCTCGCTGATCATCGGCGCGCCGGCCCGCGTGCTCCGCACGCTCGACGACGCCCAGGTGCAGAAGATGGGGGGCGCGGCGAAATTCTACGTGGCCAACGGTCCGCGCTTCACGAAAGGCCTGAAGCGGATCGGTTAAGAGAAGCCCGCGCGGCACGGTTCCGCACCGTAAAAATACAGGCTGGGACTTTAATCCTCCGCTAGCGCGATCACGCTTATCGTTCAGCGTTTTCAACCAGGAGGAGCGGCGCCATGGATGCGACGGCGCTGGAATCCGGCTTTGGCGCCGGAACCAATCTATTGAAGAAGTTCGTAAGACTCGCGCGCGGAGCCGACACGCTGACGGTCGCCGAGAAGGTCTACAGCATTGCCGCCTTCCTTGCGATCGTCACCACCTTCCTCCTGGTGATGTCGGTCCAGTCCGTGCGGTTGCAGACGACCTATCGTCACATGCACGCCTCGTCCGCCGCGGCGGCGATCGGCGTCGGGCGGATCAATGCGCTGATCTACGCCATCGTGATGGATTCGCGCGGCATCTACATGTCGGCCGATCGCAGCGCGGCGAAGCAGTTCGCGGATGGGCTGGTCCGGCGCAACCGCGAGCTCGCCGAGGCCCTGAAGAGCATGGAGAAGAACGTCGGCAAGGACGACGCCCAGCTGTTCGCGGGCTTCCGCCAGCGCATCATCCAGTTCATCGACTTCCGCCAGGAGCTGGTCCGGCGCGGCGTGGAGATCAGCCCGGCAGCGGCGCGCGAATGGGGCGACAACGACGCCAACCGGAACGTGCGCAGCAAGCTCAACAGCGATATCGAGGCGCTCGAGCGCATCTACCAGCAGCGCGCCCGCGAGGCGGACGAGCTCGCCGACGACAACCGCTATGCGGCGGCCTATCTGTTCGCGCTCGGACTTGCCGCCCTGATGCTGGCGGCGCTCAACGTCGTCGTCATGCGCAGTTCGGTCGTCGGCGCCCTGGCCGAGATCACGCAGGCGACCGACCGGATCGCGGAAGGCGACGTCAAGAGCGAGGTGCCGCATTTCGGCCGTCACGACGAGATCGGACGTCTTGCGCGCGCCGTGCAGAACTTCCGCGACGCCGTCGCACGCATCTTCGAGCTCGAGGAGCTCGAGCTCGGCACCGCCCAGGCGCGCGACGCCGCGATGACCGAGCGCGACAAGTTCAACGACAAGTACCAGGCCAAGAAGTGGCAGCTCTCGGCGGCGATCAACAGCATGCCGCAGGGCCTGATCATGCTCGACGGCAAGGCCAATGTGGTGGCGATGAACTCGAACTACCGGCGGATCTACAATCTGCCGGAGACGATCCAGGCCGGATCCACCCTCGAGGAAATCCTCCAGCACCGGGTCAAGAGCGGGCTGTTCGATGGCGACGTCGCGAAATATCTCGCAGCGGTTCTCGGCAGGATCGCCAGGCGCGAGCCGACGGTCTACGAGATATCCCTCAACGACGGACGCACCATCAAGATTTACGAGCGTCCGATGGACGGCGGCGGCTGGGTTTCGGTGCAGGAGGACGTCACCGAACAGCGTCAGCGCGAGCGCATTCTGGAGCGGATGGAGCGCTTCCTCGCCACCATCATCGAGAACGTGGCCGAGGGCATCATCGCCAAGGACGCGCGCAATCTGCGCTACGTCTTCGTCAACAAGGCCGCCGAGAAGATGATCGGCATGACGCGCGGCGAGATCATCGGCAAGACCGCGCGGGAATTGTTCTCCGCGGAGGCGGCTGAACTGATCGAGCGGCGCGACCAGCAGCTCCTCGCGCAGAAGCAGCAGCTCGAGCCGATCGTCGACACCATCGACAATCCCGCGCGAGGGCGCCGCGTCATCTGCGCTCGCCGGATCCAGGTGGGCAGCGCCAGCGAAGACTCCCACATGTTCGTGACCATGGTCGAGGACCGGACCGAGACGGCGGCGGCGGCATAAGCATCGGCGCACCCCGCCGGAGCGCTGCATGGCGTCCGCGGATTGGCGCGCCCCGATCATGCCCGCTCAAGCTGATGTGACGGCATTTGTTCCGGAACTGGACTCCGCCGCGGCGGTTGACCGGTAAAGGAGAATTCTCGATGGCAGCATCGCCTGTAGCCGTCTCGACAAGAACCCTGATCCTGATCTTCGCGCTCGCGGCGATGCCGGCCGTGGCCTTCGCGCAGGCCACCGGCGGCTCTGCCGGGTCGAGCGGCGGCGCGGCAGGATCGGCCGGAGGTGTCGCCAATTCGCCGGCCCCGCCGCCCGGCACCAACAGCCTCGGCACGGCTCAGTCGTCAGGGCCGGGCGCAGGAGTAACCACCGGCTCCGGCACAAGCGGCGCGGCTGATGCAGCCGTGAATGCCGAGAATCGGATGCTCGACAAGAAGCTCAAGAGCATCTGCCGCGGCTGCTGAGGGCTCGCGCGGAAGTGAGGCAGCGTGGCTGTCCGGAATGCCGAAGTGACGTTAGCTTGATCCCGCTTTGAAGCGTGGAGCGTGTCCACGCGGAGGATCGAGTGATGTTACGCAGGATGATGATGGCGGCGATGACCGTCGCGGCGGTCGGGCTGTCAGTGCCGCAGGCGGCCCAGGCGCGGGGATTCGGACATGGCGGCTGGGGTCATGGCGGCGGCTGGGGCCATGGCGGCCATTGGCGCGGCGGCGGCTTCTGGCCTGGAGTGGCAATCGGGGCGGGCATTGCCGGCGCCGGTTTCTACGGCGGCTATTACGGCTACGGCTACCCCTATTACGGCGATTCCTACTATTATGGTACCGGCTACGGCTACAACGATGGTTATGGCGGCTGCTACGTCGCGCGGAAGCGCGTCATGACGCCCGCGGGCTGGCGTATCCGCCGTGTGGATGTCTGCGAATAGCGTCCTCGACGAGAGACTGACCGACCAAAAAACAAGGCCGTTGACGCAGTATACCGTCAACGACCTTGCCAGCCCCGGACATTGAAATCGGCTCACGCCATCCGGTAGCCGGGAGCATCGCGCGGAATCATACCGGCGAATGTGATCCAGTTCACAAGTCGAGAAAATTAGTCGCGTTGTGGCGGCTCAGCCGCGCGAGCGCTTGCGCGCGCTGGCTTGGACGCGGTGCCGCGCCGGTTTCCTGCGGGTAACCGCGGGCGCTTCGACGTCGGTGGCTCGCGCGCTGGCGAATGACTGCCGCAGGCCGTCGATGGACTCGTTCAGCGATGCCACCTGCTCGGCAAGACGCTTGGTGTCGGCCTGCTGCGCCGCCATCAGCCGCTTCATCGTCTGGAGCTGATCCTGCACCACCTGGAGCTGGTCGATCGATTCCTGCTGGGTCGCTTCCAGCCCCTTGGTCTTCTCGACCAGCTGCTCGGAGGCCTGGGCGGTCCGCGCCTGAAGCTGCCGCGATGCCACCACCCGGTCGGTCTCAGGTGCGGCGCCGGTATAGGCACGCCAGATCGCGATCGAGGTGACGCCGGCGATCAGGAGCAGGAGCGCGGCGGCGGTCAGCGCGATGGGCTGGGCGCCGAGACGAAAAAGCGGATTGGACGGTGTGTCCTGGGCGAGATCGATCATCGCTGACAAAACCCAAATTGAAACTTGGTGAGTGGCGAAGACCGGCAGCGCTGAGGCGGCCGGGGCGTCCCGAAAACGTTACGTGTCGGCAAGGAATGGGTCCAAAAAGAGGCTAAAGGCCAAAAAACCAGCAATCAGCAGGCCTTGGGGCCTCGGAGGCTTCGCTCCGGCTTGGGAATCAAGGCTGAAACGGCGAAAACGGTCCGGAATAGGTCTTCGGCCGCGGTGCCGCGTAGGGGCCGAGGCGGGAGGTCTTCAGGCCAAGCCGCACCAGTGATTCCGCCAGCGTCACCGCCGCCGCGACGCCGTCGATCACGGGCAGGCCGTGGGTGGCGGCGAGCTCGGCGGCGAGATCGGCCATGCCGGCGCAGCCGAGCACGATGGCGTCAGCGCGGTCGTCACGGACCGCGGCCGCGATCTCCGCGGAGATCTTCGCGAGCGCGTCCGTGTTGCGCGCCTCGAGCGCCAGCACCGGCACCTCGGCGGCGCGGACGCGGGCGCAGCGATCGGCGAGGCCGTATTTCCGCAAATTGTGCTCGATCGGCACGATGGAGACACCGAGCGTCGTCACCACGGCAAAGCGCGCCGCGATCAGGCTCGCCATGTGGAAGCCGGCCTCGCCGATTCCGATCACCGGCGCTTTGGCGACGGCGCGGGCGGCATCGAGGCCGGTGTCGTCGAAGCAGGCGATGATGTGCGCGTCCGCACCGTCGCGGTCGGCCTCACGGATGCAGCCGAGCATGCCGGGCACGGCGAAGGCTTCGTCGTAAAATCCCTCGATCGAGACCGGGCCCATCGTCGGCTGCCGCGCGTCGATCACCGTGCCGGGCAGGGCGACGCTGCGCGCCGCAGCGGCGATCTTCGCCGTCATCGACGCGGTGGTGTTGGGATTGACGACGTGCAGCCGCATCGGATCAGACAAGTCCTTTGTCAGACGAGCCCTTTGCCGGCGTCCGAGCCCTTGGCCGCCTGCCGCTTGTTGAGCATGTGGATGGTGCCGAGCGCAAGGGTGATCACCGTGAACGAGACGGCCGAAATCACGGTGCCGAGCGCATAGATGTCGGGGTTCGTCACCGTGGTGGTGAGGCCCTGGAGATCGAGCGGCAACGTGTTCACCGCCCCGATCGCCTGGCTGGAGCGCGCGAGCTCGTCCCAGGACAGGGTGAAGCCGAACAGGCCGATGCCGATCACGGACGGCAGGATGATCGGCAGCACGACATGGCGGAACGTCTGCCATGGCGTGGCGCCGAGATCGCGCGCGGCTTCCTCGAGGCGCGGGTCGAAGCGGTTGAAGATCGCGAACATGATGAGCAGGCCGAACGGCAGCGTCCAGGTCAGGTGCGCGCCGAGTCCAGAGGTGAGCAGGCCCATCGAGGTTTCGAAATTCTCGTTCCAGTGCGCCTTGATCAGGTCGTCGATGATGCGGAATTCGAGGGAGATGCCGAGCGAGGTGATGATCGAGGGAACGATCAGGCTCGCGATCGCCGAGTAGAACAGGATGCTCTGCGCCCTGAACTTCCTGCGGAAGGCCATGCCGGCGGCGACCGACAGCACGACGGTGACGATCATCACGATGATGCCGAGCAGCAGCGAGCGGCGGAAGGCCGCGCCGAGATCGACGATGCCGGTGCCCTGGAACAGCTTTGCGATCCAGAAGGTCGACACGCCGTTCATCGGGAAGGTGAGGCCGCCCTGCGGCCCCTGGAACGACAGCACGTAGATCGCGATCATCGGGCCGTAGAGGAACAGCACGTAGGCCGCGAAGAAGATCGCGAGCACGTAGAAAGAGCGCGGGCGTCCTTCCTTCATGCTCTACAGCTCCTTCTTGATGTCGACGATGCGCGACATCATGGTGATGATCAGGAAGGTGATCGCGAGCAGGATCACGGCATTGGCGGCGGCGGCCGGGAACTGCAGTGCGTTGACCCGCGTCTCGATGATCTTGCCGGCCGCGGCGATCTGCTGGCCGCCCATCACGCCGATGGTGATGAAGTCGCCCATCACGATGGTGATGACGAAGATCGAGCCGATCACGATGCCCGGCTTGGCGAGCGGTATGATGACGTTGACCAGCGTCTGGAAGCCGGTGGCGCCGGCGTCATAGGCGGCCTCGATCAGCGATTTGTCGATGCGCACCATGGAGTTGAAGATCGGCACCACCATGAAGAAGGTGAAGAGGTGGACCAGCGCCAGCACGACGGAGAATTCGGAGAACAGCAGCCATTCGATCGGATGGTTGATCAGGCCCGTCTTCATCAGGCCCGAGTTGACGAGGCCGTTGCGCCCGAGCAGCGGAATCCAGGCGATCATGCGGATCACGTTGGAGGTCCAGAACGGGATCGTGCAGAGCAGCGACAAGCCCATCTGCCAGGTCTTGGACTTGACGTGGAAGGCGAGGAAATAGGCAACCCAGAAGCCGATGAACAGCGTGATCGCCCACACCATGAAGCAGAGCTTCAGCGTCTTCAGATAGGTCTTGCCGATGGTGCAGAGATCGGGCAGCTGCGCAATGCAGCCCTCGAACGTGTCGGTGTAGCCGCGGCCGGAGAAAGCCGGCAGCAGCTGGTACTCGTTGTAGTCCCAGAACGAGACGATGACGACGAAGACGAGCGGAATGAGGAAGAAGGCGAGAAACACCAGCATCATCGGCCCGGCCTGAAGCCAGGAGATGAAGGACGGCGACAGGCGCGTCGGCTTGGCGGCGCGCGCTGTGCCTGACCCCGGGATCAAGCCCGGGGCTGCCTGTTGCAGGACTTCTTCCGACATGTCAGTTACGCCGCGATGAACTCGTTCCACTTGCGGACCATGTAGTCGTTCTCGTCCATCACGGCGTTCCAGCAGGCGACGCCGCCCATGCGGTCCTCGTAGGAGCCGCCGTCGCGCACCGCGCCTGCCTTCTCGAGCAGCGAGCCGTCGGGCGCCTTGATGTCCTTCTCGGCCGGCTTGCCCTCCATCCAATAGGCCCACTCGTAGGGCTCCATATGCGCCTTCGCGGTGGAGAGCACGGCGGAGTAGTAACCCTGGCGATTGAGATAGGCGCCGGCATAGCCGGACAGGAACCAGTTCACGAACTCATAGGCCCATTCGAGCTTGGGACCCGAGACGCCCTTGGAGACGCAGAAGCCGGAGGCCCAGGAGCGATAGCCTTCCTTGAGCGGCTGGAACGTGCAGGGAATTCCCATCGAGCGCACCTTGGTGACCGCCGGCGACCACATCGACTGGATCACGGTCTCACCCGAAGCCATCAGGTTGACGCTTTCGTTGAAGTCCTTCCAGAACGCGCGGAACTGGCCGGCCTTCTTGGCCTCGGTCATCACCTTCATGGTGAGATCGATCTCGTCCTTGGTCATGTTGCCCTTGTCGGCATATTTGTACTTGCCGGAGGCTTCAACGACCATCGCGGCATCCATGATGCCGATCGAAGGGATGTTGAGGATCGAGGCCTTGCCCTTGAATTCGGGGTTGAGCAGCTCGGACCAGGAACTGATCGGCCGCTTGATCAGGTCGGGCCGGATGCCGAGCGTGTCGGCATTGTAGACGGTCGGGATCAGCGTCACGAATTCGGTCGCCGACGTCGCGAACTTCTTGGAGTCCTTGCCTTCGAGGTAAAGCACCTTCCAGGGTGCCGTGCCCTGGCCGCCGATCTTCTTGCCGCCGGGCGTCTCGCCCTTGGTGAAGACGGGCGTGATGTTGTCGAACTGTTTGATCTTCCTGGCGTCGAGCGCAAGGATGTTGCCCGACGGCACTATCTTCTTCAGCGAGAAATATTCGGTGTCCAGCACGTCGAAGGAGTTCGGCTGGGTCATCACGCGCTTGGTGACGTCGTCGGTGGTCGCGGTGATGTATTCGATCTTGATTCCGGTGTCCTTCAGGCACTGCTTGGCGATGTCGTCGCCCTCGTTCACGGCGGTGCCGAGATAGCGCAGCACCTTGGCATCGGCCGACTTCACATAGGGAAAGCCGGTGATGGCGCCGGAGCCGGCGGCGAGGCCGGCAAGACTTGCGGTGCCCTTGAGCAGCGTACGGCGGTTGAGGCCGGTCTTCCTGGTCGTCTCGGTCATTTCCCTCACTCCTCTAGTGTTGCACATGTTCCAAGATGAAGGGCGCTATTGCAGGCGTTGCGCCTTGGCGGGATCCCAGGTCGCCAGCACGCGATCGCCCGGACGGAACGGGTGGACGTCGAAAGTGGCTTCGGGAACGTGGGAGAACAGGGCGGTGCCGTCGTCGAGCGTGAGCGAGACGGCGATGTAGGAGCCCTGGTACTCGGTCTGGGTCAGCAGCGCCGGCGCGCCGAAGGCGCCGTCAGCAAACGGCGCGATGCCGAGCTGATCGGCGCGCACGGCGATGAGCTTGCCGGCGTCGCTGAGCACGTTGTGGCCGCCGATGAAGCGCGCCACGAATTCGGTGCGGGGATGGTGGAAGATGTCGCGGGCCGTGCCCTGCTGCTCGATCCGGCCGTGGTTCATCACCACGATGTGGTCGGCCAGCGCCATCGCCTCTTCCTGGCCGTGGGTGACCTGGATGAAGCTGATGCCGAGCTCGCGCTGCAATCGCTTCAGCTCGCCGCGCATCCTGACCCTCAGGAACGGATCGAGGGCGGAAAGCGGCTCGTCGAGCAAGAGAATCTGCGGCTCGGTGATCAGCGCGCGGGCCAGCGCGACGCGCTGCTGCTGGCCGCCGGAGAGCTGCGCCGGCAGCCGGCCCGCATATTGGCTCATCGCCACCAGCTCCAGCAATTCGCCGGCGCGCCTGTGGCGCGTCGTCTTGTCGATGCCGCGCATCTTCAGGGCGAAGGCGACGTTGTCGAGCACGGAGAGATGCGGAAACAGCGCGTAGGACTGAAACATCATCGCGGTGCCGCGCTCGGCCGGCGGCAGGTCGGTGACGTTCTGGCTACCCAGGATGATGTCGCCCTCGCTGACGGCCTCGTGGCCCGCGATCATGCGCAAGGTCGAGGTCTTGCCGCAGCCGGACGGACCGAGCAGGCAGCAATAGGTGCCGGCCGGGATCTTCAAATTGACGGTGTCGACCGCCAGCGTCGTGTCATAGCGCTTGGTGACGGCGACCAGTTCGAGAGCGGCGGGAGTGGCCATGGCGTGTCCAAGGAGGGGCGGTGCTGCCGCTCTCTCCGCAAGGTCCGTGCCAACCGCCGCCTTGCCGGTCGAATTGCGAAACTGTGCAGCGGAGTCAGATCGTTAGATCGAATCCGGCGCCTCGGTCCCGCCCGCTCTGTGTGCAGCCGTCTGCACACAAAACGGGCGAGGATTGTATAAACTTTCGCCTGTGATTGCATACAGCTCGTCGACTAACATTCGAAAGCGAATGTCGTCGATCGAGCACTCAAGCCCAATCTCGGACTCATGGCCGCCAAGCCCCGCCGCAAATCCGACGCGCCCGATGCGAACGATCGCGTCAGCCGCATCCGGGAGGGTGTGACCGCCGCGATCCTCGAGCATCGTCTGCTGCCGGGCACCAAGCTCGGCGAGGACGAGATCGGCGAGATCTACGGCGCAAGCCGCACGCTGGTCCGCACCGCGCTTCAGCAGCTCGCGCATGAGGGCATCGTCAACATCGAGAAGAACCGTGGCGCCTTCGTCGCGCGGCCGACGCCGGCCGATGCCCGCGAAGTGTTCGAGGCGCGCCGCCTGATCGAGCCCACCATCGTCGATCACGCCATCGATGCGGTGACGCCGGACTGGATCGATCGCCTCCAGCAGCATCTTGCCGAGGAACGCGAGGCCGAGCTGCGCGGCGATGCCCGAGCCTCGGTCCGGCTCTCCGGAGAGTTTCACCGTCTGGTCGCGGAGATGAGCGGCCACAGCATCTATCTCGGCTTCCTGAAGGAGCTGATCGCGCGCTCCTCGCTCATCATCCTGCTCTACCGCCGCCACGACACGCCGGCCTGCGGCACCGAGCATCACGCCGGCATCGTCGCCGCGATTCGCAAACGCGACAAGCAGGCCGCGCGCGCGCAGATGCTGTCGCATCTGGACGAGATCGAAGCCGAGCTGTTTCTGAAGGACCCCGTGCCCGACGAGCTGCGGCTCGCGGACGTGCTCGGTGCGTGAGCGACAACGGCGCAGGCCGCGGGAGTGACGGTGCGGGAATCTATTGCGGCTCCAACCCGAGAGTCTTGATCGAGTCGAGCCAGACCGGCCCTTCCTTTTGGTAGAGCGCAATCGAGGATGCGCGATCCATTGCCGGGGAGTCGACCCCGAAGGCATCGAGCAGCTTCTGCACGCGCTCCGTCTTGCCGCCTTCGACCATCAGCTTGGCGAGCAGGTCGATCCGGTCTGCTGGCATCGCCGCAGGCGCCACCAGCGCGGTAAAGCTCGTGAGCTGGAAGACATTCCCAGTGACGCCTTGCTCGGCGAACGTCCGGGTCTCGGGCAGCTTCTTCATGCGCACCGGTGTCGGCACGGCGATCGGGCGGCCGACGCCGGTATCGAGCACCGGAAGCGCGGCCTGATAGCTCCCGACGGCCGCCTGGATCACCCCGGCGGCAAAATCCTGCCACATCGGCGCTTCGCCGCGGTAATGCACGATGGAAATGTCGAGACCGAATTGGCGGTTGAGTTCGGCGATCGCAATGTGCGCGAACGAGCCGATCCCGTATGAGCCGGCCGTGACCTTGTTGTGCCGCGCATAAGCGACGAACTCTTCGATCGTCTTTGCATTGGTGGCAGAATGGACCACCAGCGGCAGATGGCCCGAAGGCGTGAGCGCGACGATGGTGAAATCCTTGTCGGGATCATAGGCCAGCGATTTCAGCAGCAACCGGTTACCGAGCAGGGTGGACGAGATCGTGTACATCAGCGTGTAGCCGTCCGGTGGCGAGTCCTTCACCAATTGCGCCGCCAGCGCGCCGCTGGCCCCGGTCTTGTTCTCGACGATCACGGGCTGCCCAAGCTTCTGCAAGATGTAATCGCCGTAGGCGCGGGCGAAGGCATCGGTGATGCCGCCTGGCGGCGTGGAGACGACGATCCTGATCGCCCGGGTCGGCCAGGCGTCGGCCCAAGCCGTCTCAGTGGCAGCCAGCGTCAGGCATGCAATTGCGGCCGCCAGAATTCTCGTGGATGTCCACACTTCGGCTTCCCCCTTTTCCCTGTGTCATTGGGCAGCGCAGCCGCCGGACCGAGGTGTCACATGGGGTGGAGAGTGCGTCAAGAAATCAAAATATCGTTTCACTGTATGAAATGGCTACTTGCGGCGGAGGGATGACGTGCCTGGTGCGGCGAGCTTGGCGCCGAGCGCCTCCGCCAGTGCGGAGGCGACTTTCTTCATTTGAGGCACGAAGCGGCGTATGCCGTCCTCGGGAGTGACCGCTTCGCGCAGCATCATCACGTTCATGCTGCCGAACAGCCGGTTCGGAAGCGCAACGGGAACGCCAAGCGCCCAGACCGCGCCGCCGAAGATGCTGCGGCTGTAGCTGTCGTCCATGACCGCAAATCCGGCTTTGCGGATCGTGCGCAGCGTCTTGGCGAGCTTGTCGGGGTTGCGCGCCAGATCGTTCCAGGGCTCTGGGCTGAGGGCAAGACGTGCGGCGATGCGTTCCTGCTCGGCTGGCTCGCAGAAGGCGAGATAGGCGCGCCCCATCGAGGTGCCCAGAACAGGAAAGCGGAAACCCGGCGGCCGGCTGAACAGCAGCGACCCGTCCACCCGCGTCGTGTGGGCGATGACCATGGATTCCTGATCGAGCACGGCAATGTCTGAGGGCCAGTGGATCTGCTTGCGGAATTTGTTGAGGATGGGTTCGGCGATGCCGCCGATCCAGGTGGGCTCGTCATAGCCCGCGCTGAGCAGCAGCGCCCGTCCCGTGGGCGCGTAGCTGGCCGGCTCGGTACGACGCATCACATAGCCTTCATGCTCCAGCGTCTCGAGCATGCGGACGATCGTTGCCTTGTTCAGCCCTGTCGCCTTGTGCAGCGAGCCGACGGTCGACTGCCGTTCCTGGTTGATCACCCGCAGGACTTCGAGACCCCTGGACAACGCGATGACGGGGCGGAACGACGTCATGGCAGTTCCTCGTGATTGCCTGTGCCATTACCCAATGAAGCAACCGGCGGACTAGTCAACAGCGCCGTTCCGGCTGGTGAGGCGGCCACTCCTATCCTGCGTGACAAGGCGCCAAAGAAGTTGCGGCTGGCTTTGGGGGATGGCTGGTCGCGCGCGAACCGGTCTGGGACGGGGAGGGGTGCGGATGTGACCGGGTCGCGTAAACCTGTTGTCTCGTTCCTAGCGGCGTGCAGGTGCCTTCGCCGGCCTTCGCCGCGTCTGCTTCACGGCGGTGGGACGTCGCTCATAGGCCGCGAGAAACACGTTGATACCATTCTCGATCAGCGCACGATGGCGGGCCGGGCTCGGCGCCTTCATCGAGAGCGTCCATTTCAGGATCTCCTTGCCCTGAATCAGGCTGAGAAATTGCGTCGCGGCCATGCCGATGTCGGGAATGTCGAGAAGGCCCTGGGCCTGCGCTGCACGCAGGAAGGCGGCCATTTCGGTGTCGCAGCGCTCCGGTCCCGACTTCATGAAAACTTCCGCCACGCGCGGATGGCGCGAGGCGCAGGACATCACGAGTCTGTGCACGGCAAGCCCGCGCTGGTCGAGAAAGGCTTCGAGGAACGTCGTGCCAATGGCGTGGAGCTCCGCCCGGAGATCGATCCTGCCGCCGTGGTCGCGCCATAGCGTCTTCGGCCCGAAGCGCTTGCACTCCTCGCTCACCAGCGCCAGCAGCAGATCGTCCTTGTCGTCGAAATGGACGTAGAGCGTCGCCTTCGACACGCCGGCCTCGCGTGCGATCGCGTCCATGCTGGTGGCGTCGAAGCCCTGATCGAGAAAGAGGACGCGGGCGCTGTCGAGAATCTGGCGGTGCTTCGCGAGAGCGCGCGGCTTCTGACTTGCATCGGCCGGCTCTCTGGTCTCTCGCGTCTGCGTCTTATGCACTGTTGTTGTCATGAACCCGGTAACTCTACGACTTGACTTTTGGTTCCAACGCGCAGCATACAGCCATTCGGGAAAAAACTAAACGGTTTAGTTCTTTGGCAGCTCCTCTTTCTGGCAGATCCGGACTCGTCCCCTTCATCGCGGGAGGGCGGCGCCCGGCGCGGGCCGTGGCCTGGACCGGCGTCTCGCTCTGCGGCGTTCTGCTGGCGTCCTGCGCCGTCGGCCCGGACTTCGGGTCGCCGGCCGGCCCCCTGGTGCACGGCTACACGCGCGAGCAGCGTCCCGCCGCCACCACGAGTGCGCCGGTGCCCGGCGGCAATTCTCAGGGCTTCGAAACAGGCAGGGACATTCCCGGCGCCTGGTGGGCGCTATTCCGCTCGCGGCAGCTCAACGCCTTCGTCGAAGAGGCCATCCGCAACCATCCCGACGTGCAGGCGGCGCAGTTCGCGTTGCGCTACGCACGGGAAAACGCGTTGGCGCAGCAGGGCGGCCTGTTTCCCCAGGTCAGCGGCAGCGCCTCGGCGGAGCGCGACCGGGTGACGACGGCGCAGTCGGGACAATGGCCCGCGCAAGGCTCGACCTATACGCTGTACAACGCGTCCGTAAGCGTGTCTTACGCGCTCGACCTCTGGGGCGGCACGCGACGGCAGGTCGAGGCGCTGCAAGCCCAGGCCGACTATCAGGGGTTCAAGCTCGAAGCGACGTATCTGGCGCTGACCGCCAACGTGGTGACGGCCGCGATCACGGATGCCTCGCTGCGCGATCAAATCCTCGCGACCGAGGAGATCATCAAGGCGGAGTCGGACCAGCTCGCACGCATCCAGCACCAGTTCGAAATCGGCGCGATCTCGAAGTCCGACGTGCTGTCGCAGGAAGCCACGCTGGCACAGTCGAGGGCGACGCTGGCGCCGCTCCAGAAGCAGCTGGCGCAGCAACGCAATCAGCTGATGGCCTATCTCGGGCGGCTGCCGAGCCAGGATCGTGGCGAGCATCTCAGGCTCGCCGAGCTGCGCCTGCCGCCACGGCTTCCGGTGTCGCTGCCCTCGGCGCTGGTGCGGCAGCGCCCCGACATCCGCCAAGCCGAGGCGACCTTGCATCAGGCGACGGCGACAGTCGGCGTCGGCATCGCCAACCTGCTGCCGCAGCTCACGCTCTCCGGCAGCTACGGCGCCAGCGGCCCCGAGCGGCTGTTCTCGCCCGACACGATCGTCTGGAGCGCCGCCTCCAGCGTCAGCCAGAAGATTTTCGACGGCGGCACGCTGTACCACACCAAGGAGGCCGATGTGGCGGCGTTCGAGCAGGATCTCGCGCTGTACAAGAGCACGGTCGTGACCGCGTTCCAGAACGTCGCGGATTCGCTGCGCGCCATCCAGTACGACGCGGCGACGCTGAAGGCGCAGGCCGCGGCCGAGAAGGCGACGGCGGACAGCCTGGCGATGGCGGTCGAGCAGTTCAAGACCGGGGCGGTGCCCTACGCCAACGTCATCAACGCTCAGCAATCCTACCTGAATTCGCGGGTGTCGCGCATCAAGGCGCAGGCCACCCGCTTCACCGACACCGCCGCGCTGTTCCAGGCGCTCGGCGGCGGATGGTGGAATCGCATGGACGAGACACCGGACGCGCTGCCGCGCGCCAATGCCGGGTACTTCGCCGGCACCGACAAGAAGACCGAGGACGCGTTGCGATGATGAAGCGGATGACAATCATGCTGTGCGGGATGGCGATCCTGTTCGGCGGCCTGTACGGATTCCAGACCTTCAAGGAGATCATGATCAGGAAGGCGATCGGCGCGATGGCCAATCCGCCGCAGACCGTCTCCACCGTGATGGCCGCCAACGCGCCCTGGCAGTCGAGCCTGAGCGCGGTCGGCTCGCTGCGCGCGGTGAACGGCGCCGATCTCGCGCTGCAGGTCGCCGGTATCGTGCAGAGCATCGAATTCACCTCCGGCGACAGCGTCGCGGCGGGACAGACCCTGTTGTCGCTGGTGGCGACCGACGACGTCGCCAAGCTCCGCTCGTTGCAGGCCACGGCCGAGAACTACGCCATCGTGCTCAAGCGCGACGAGGAGCAGATCAAGTTCAATGCGGTGAGCCAGGCGACGGTCGACAGCGACAAGGCGAACCTGAAGAACGCCCAGGCCCTGGTGGAGCAGCAGAAGGCTCTCCTCGAGCAGAAGTCGCTGAAGGCGCCGTTCTCGGGGCGCCTCGGCATCCGCGCCGTCGATCTCGGCCAGTATCTCTCCGCCGGCACCAGCATCGTCACGCTGCAGAGTCTCGATCCGATCTATGTCGACTTCTACCTGCCGCAGCAGGCGCTGGCCTCGATCCGCATCGGGCAAGACGTGTCGGTCGCAGTCGATGCCTTCCCGGCCGAGCGCTTCACCGGGCAGATCACCGCGATCAATGCCAAGGTGGATTCCGCCAGCCGCAACGTCCAGGTTCGCGCCACCTTGCGCAACGGCGAGGCCCGGCTGCTGCCGGGCATGTTCGCAAAGGTCGAGATCGCGGTCGGCAAGCCCGAGCAGGTCGTCACCGTGCCGCTGACGGCGATCGTCAGCAATTCCTACGGCGATCTGGTCTACCTCGTCGACGAACTCCATGACGGGCAGGGCACCGCGCGGCAGATGTTCGTCAAGACGAGGCCCGCGAAGGGCGATCGCGTCGCGGTCAACGATGGGATCAAGCCGGGCGAGACCGTGGTCATCGCCGGCCAGCTGAAGCTGCGCAACGGCAGTCCGGTGAAGATCGACAATTCACACGTGCCTCAGGCGGAAGCCGCGCCGAACATCGTCGATCAGTAGACTTGGTCGATCAGTAGGCTTGGCGACGGCGCGGCCGATACCGCAACAACGAGTGGCGAGAAACGAGTTCAGGACAAGATGCGCTTCACCGATATCTTCATCCGCCGGCCGGTCCTGGCGCTGGTCGTCAGCGCCCTCATTCTGGTGCTCGGCCTGCGCTCGATGACGACGCTGTCGATCCTGCAATATCCGCGTACCCAGAACGCCATCGTCACGGTGTCGACGACCTATGCCGGCGCCGATTCCGACATCATCGCCGGCTTCATCACGACGCCGCTGGAAAATGCCATCGCCCAGGCCAACGGCATCGACTACATGACGTCGAATAGCGTCACGGGCTCCAGCACCATCACGGTCAATCTGCGCCTGAACTACGATTCCGGCAAGGCGATGACGGAGATCAACGCCAAGGTCAACTCGGTGCTGAACCAGTTTCCGACCGGCACGCAGCAGCCCACGCTGACGCTCAAGGTCGGCCAGACCATCGATGCGATGTATATCGGCTTCGCCAGCGACGTGCTGGCGCCGAACCAGATCACCGACTATCTGACGCGCGTGGTGCAGCCGCGGCTCCAGGCCGTCACCGGCGTGCAGACCGCCGAGCTCCTCGGCGCCAAGAAGTTCGCGCTCCGCGCCTGGCTCGATCCCGACAAGCTGGCCGCCTATGGCCTCACCGCGAGCGACGTCTCAACCGCGCTGTCCGGCAACGATTACATCTCCGGCCTCGGCGCCACCAAGGGTCGGCTGGTGCAGGTCGATCTCGCCGCCTCGACCAACCTGCATTCGCTGGAGCAGTACCGCAACCTCGTGGTCAAGACCGTCAACGGCGCGATCATCCGGCTGCGCGACGTCGCCAACGTCACGCTCGGAAACGACGATTACGACAGCGAGACGCGCTTCAACGGCAAGACCGCGGTCTATATCGGCATCCAGGCGGCCCCGACCGCCAATCTGCTCGACGTCATCAACGGTGTGAAGGCGATCCTGCCCGATATCAAGGCGCAGCTGCCGAACGGCCTGGTCGGCGAGGTGCTCTACGACTCCACCGACTTCGTCAATTCCTCGATCAGCGAAGTCATCCACTCCCTGCTGGAAGCGGTGGTGATCGTGATCGCCGTGGTCTTCCTGTTTCTGGGCTCGTGGCGCTCCGTGCTGATCCCCGTCATCGCCATCCCGTTGTCGCTGATCGGCACGTTCGGCCTGATGCTGCTGATGGGCTTCTCCATCAACCTCTTGACTTTGCTGGCGTTGGTGCTGGCGATCGGTCTCGTCGTCGACGACGCCATCATCGTGGTGGAGAGCGTGCACCGGCTGATCGACGAAGGCGTGTCGCCGGTCGAGGCGGCGATCCAGTCCGCCCGCGCGCTGGCGAGCCCGATCATCGCCATGACCATCGTGCTGATCGCGGTCTACGTGCCCGTGGGCTTTCAGGGCGGCCTTACCGGTGCGCTGTTCACCGAATTCGCCTTCACGCTCGCCGGTGCCGTCACCGTATCCGCGGTGATCGCGCTGACGCTGTCGCCGATGAACTGCGCCTGGCTGTTGCGCCGGACCGAGCGCGACGCGACCCATTGGGAAGCGCGCCTGGTGCGACGGATCGATCACGTGCTGGAGTGGCTCTCCAGCGCCTATCGGCGTCGGCTGGAGGCCGTGTTCGCGATGAAGCCGGTCGTGGCCGTGTTCGCGCTGCTGCTGCTCGCCGGCATTCCCTGGCTCTATGCGACCTCGACCAGCGAGCTCGCACCGGACGAGGATCAGGGCGTCATCCTCTCCCTGACGACCGCAGCGCCGTCGGCGACGCTGGAGCAACGGCAGTTCTATGGCCGGCAGCTTTACGACCTCATCGCCAAGCGGCCGGAGACCGCCACCGTGTTCCAGATAGACACCTCGACGCAGGTGATCAGCGGCTGGGTGCTGAAGCCGTGGGAGCAGCGCGCGCTGACGACGAAGACGCTTCAGCCCGACTTCCAGAACCTGCTCAACACCATCGCCGGCACGCGCACGGTCGCTTTCCAGCCGTCGCCGCTGCCCGGCAGCAACGGCCTTCCGATCCAGTTCGTGATCGGCACCACCGGCTCCTACGACGAACTGGACACAGTCTCGCGCAATTTCATGTTGCAGGCGCTGAAGAGCGGCCAGTTCATCTTCCTCGATACCGATCTCAAGGTCGACAAGCCGCAGACAATGGTCACCTTCGACCGCGACAAGGCCGGCGACCTCGGCCTCAAGATGAGCGACCTCGGCGGGTCGCTCGCCACCATGCTGGGCGGCAATTATCTCGACTATTTCAGCCTGGACGGCCGCTCCTACAAGGTGATTCCGCAAGTCCGCCAGAACGAGCGGCTCAACGCCGATCAGCTGCTCGGCTATTACATCAAGGCGAGCGACAATTCGATGGTGCCGCTGTCGACCGTCGCGCATCTCGAGAACAGGACCGTTCCGCAGTCGCGCAACCACTTCCAGCAGATCAATGCGGCGACGATCTCGGGCGTCGCGATGCCGACGGTGTCGATGGGCAGCGCGCTCGCCACGCTCAAGGATATCGCGAAGTCCCTGCCGGTCGGCTATACGATCGACTACGGCGGCGCCTCGCGCCAGCTCGAACAGGAATCGGGCGGCTTCGTCACGACGTTCGCTTTCGCCGTCATCATCATCTTCCTGGCGCTCGCCGCGCTGTTCAACAGCTTCCTCGATCCCATCGTCATCCTGATCTCGGTGCCGATGTCGCTGGCCGGCGCCCTGATCTTCATCAGCCTCGGCATCGGCGGTGCCAGCCTCAACATCTACACCCAGGTCGGGCTGCTCACCCTGATGGGCCTCGTCAGCAAGCACGGCATCCTGATGGTCGAGGTGGCCAACGAATTGCGCCTGGAGGGCAAGCCGGCGACGGACGCGATCATCGAGGCCGCGACGATCCGGCTGCGGCCGATCCTGATGACCACCGCGGCGATGGTGCTGGGCGTCGTTCCGCTGATCACCGCGAGCGGGGCGGGCGCGGTGTCGCGCTACAACATGGGGCTCGTCATCGCGACCGGCTTGTCGATCGGCACGCTGTTCACGCTGTTCGTGGTGCCCGTTGCTTACGCCCTGATCGCGCGGTCGGCTGCGGCTCCGGCTGCCGCCGAGGCCGCGCCGGCATAGCCCAAAAAGTTGCGGCCAGCCATTGGGGGATGGCTGGCCGCGCGCGAACCGGTCTGGGACGGGGAGGGGTGGGGATGTGACCGGGTCGCGTAACCTGTTGTC